>JACMLW010000008.1 GCA_014379385.1 Phycisphaerales bacterium | reverse complement strand
CGGTAGGCCGTGTAGGTGCCACCGGAGAAATAGTTCTCGGTGATCTTGATGCTGTGGTTCGTGAGTGTGCCGGGTGCGTAGGCGTAATCAAGCCTAATCCCCTGCGAAGGGCCCGAGCAACCGCACCCGGTCTGCAAATACTGTTTCTCAACCCGGTCTGAGGTGTCGTACGACACGATCTTCGATGCCAGGTCAAAGACCCTCGTTGGAGCAGGCGCACCCGTCTCTGTGAAGAGCGGGTCCGAGTCGATCGCCGTGCTCCCTCGGAGATACGTAGCCGCGGCCAGCTCGCCGCTTAGCGCTGCCGCCATCGCGAAATACTCGATCTGCTCGGAGTTGATCACGGCCTTCAGCTTCTCCAAAGAGCACGCGAAGGGCATGGGTTCCTTTGGGGCTGATCCCCGGATTGACGATTCGGTTCAGTTCCCTCACGTCCTGTGCGCTAAGTATGCCGCCTCGAGCGCTTAGGACTTCGTCAATCGCGGCTTGCTTGGCCGCACGGGTCGAACGTACTTCTGGGCGAACAAGACACACGGCATCGACCAAGCATTCAAACGCGTTCCAATAGCCGGCGAATAGCCCCAAGATAGAGCTTCTGTATCCCTCGGTGGCGAGCGTTTCTGGCTGGCGAATCCAAAAAAGGGCAGCTTCCACTTTGCGTCTGACTTGCAGCGGGAAGCCATGCAGCGCTGCTAAGACCTCTTGATTCTCGGAGGCTCGAACTTTGGCATCATGCCACCGCTCCGAACGTGAATGATGCTGGACCACCAGCCCATGGCCCCTCCTCCGTTAAGGGCGGCGAGCGCTCCTAGGAGCTTGTTCATCCGTGCTGCGGCGTCCGCCAAGCCGTCGATAGTCGGCTCGGCGATGATGACGCGTGCCTGAAGGACGCAAATGGCTCGAACATTGCTGTCCTTGATGGGCTTCGGCTCGACCGTGATGCCCAGCTCTGCGAAGCAAAGCGTCTCGGTTGGCGAGATGAAGTCGCCGTAGATCAACACCGGTAGCTGGTTGCCCCAATCCTCTTTCCAGTTTGCGAGGTCCATTTCAAGGTGTTCCCTCTGTCCAACCGATTTCAGCGGAGATGGTTCAGTCGGGAGCGGGGACATCACGAGCTTCCTGAGTGCGTGGTTCCAGGACCTCGCAAACGGAACGCTCGAAGCTGACTTCAACCAGTCCGGTGTCACGACGGCCACGGACATCACCGCGTTCCTCGCCGCGTGGTTCGATCCAGTGGCGGTCGGAGTTGAGCTGGGCGCGAAGCTACGTTCACGCTTGAAGCCGTAACGCTACTTGATTCCGGGACCGCCCGCCCAACAGTGCACGTCGGCGCTCGGGTGCTGGTTGTCAACCCGCCGCTCGGTGATATACTCCCCATGGGTATGCAACGACATTTGGGCTTCATCTCGGTGGTAGTCGCGGTCGCGATGGTGGCCATCGCGCCGCTGTGCTGCTGTGGGCTCCAGGTGTGGTCGAGCTGCACGGCGGGCGCTGTGGCATCGTCGAGTGCGGGCGACCTGCCCCCATGCTGCCGCGGCGAGTCAGCGTCGGACGACTCGGTTCCGGGTCCACCGGGAGATGAGGACGGCGACTGTCGCTGCGGCAAGCGAGAGACAAGGACCACGCTGGTTCCGAAGGTGGGCGTGGACGTTGGCGTGCCGCCGGTTCTTGCGGTGATCGACTTCCCGCATCCCGTGCAAGAGTGCATGCCCGTCACCGTTGCCACGCGGCCGACCTATACCGCTGCGGCTGGAGCCGAGTGCTCCCTTCTGCGCCTTCACTGCGCGCTCATAATCTAGCCGGAATCGCTGACGCCCGCCTGACCAGGTCGTGCTTGCGCGCGGCCTGCACAGGACGGACCGCGCCCCGTGTCTGCCACGCACATCCGCCGCCCTCGCAAGCGTAGGTTCGCGGTGGTGCCCGCTGATTCGACCTGTACCACGATCAATCAATCTTGTCCTCTATTTGGAGAGTGACATGAAAGCTGCCACATGGGTCACGCTTGGGCTGCTCCTAACGGGCTGCTCAGCCCGCTACGTGGAACCTGCGATCTCGTTGGGGCACCCGGCCAGCGCCGAAGCGCCGTCCGCAGCGCGTTCACCGCGGTCGCACACGCTCTCCACCCGGGTTGAGTCGGCATCGGACGCGGTGCACGGGCATGGCGACACGGCCGAGATGAACGGGCCCGCGCAGCCGCATGCGGCCGGCGCTGCTGAGCATGATCGCGGCGAAAAGCGGGACGAGGAAGCAGCGTCGGCGGGCCCCGTGTATGCGTGCCCTATGCACCGAGGTCACCTCGAATCAGCCAGGAGAGCGCTGCCCCAAGTGCGGCATGGCGCTCGAGGAGCGGTGGGCTCCGGGGGAGGCGCGATGAGGCCCGCACTTCTTACAGGCGCGCTGACGGTTGCATCGCTCTCGGGGCCGGGGGGGCACAGTCATGACGGTCATGGAGGAGGAGACCACAAGTAAAACCAACGCCGTTGTAACTAGGCGTGTTGATTCTGGATCGTCGCCGCGCCACGGTTGGCCGTGGAAGCAGACACGGTCATCGGTTCATCTTTCAAGGAGAACGCGTTATGGTTATTCGCTCTACGCTCGTGACGTTCGCCGCCGCGGCGGGCCTCGCTCTGGGAATCGTGGGTTGCGCCAGCACCTCAAAGTCAAGCAACTCGGACACGGCGGTGGCGGATGACTCGGCCATCGAAAGCCGAACCACGACGCTCGTCGTGCATGGCATGAGCTGCCCGCTGTGCGCCAACAACGTAGACAAGCAGTTGCTGGACGTTCCCGGCGTCACCGATGTCACCGTGAACATGGGCACGGGCGAGGTAGCCGTAGCCCTCGCCGACAACGCCCGCGTGACGAAGCGGCAACTAGCCGAGGCCATCCACAAGAGCGGGTTCACGCTCGAGAAAGTGCGGGTGCCCTGATGTCCGTGCAGGCTCGCGCACGAATCCGCGCTGGCGCGGTTCTCGCCCCGGCGATCTTCGCGGTCTCCGGGGTGGCTTCAAGCGCCTCGGCACAGGAGGCCATCAACACCCCCGCCGCCACCCAGCCCTCCGAGGGCAAGCTGTATCTGCGTCAGAAGCTCCAGTTCGCTCGCTACCGTGATGACCCGTCACCCGAAGACCGAGCGGTCGATGAGTACATCGCCACGACCAACCTGGTCTATGGGATCGCACGGAACCTCTCCGCCAGCATTGATCTTCCGGTGGTCTACAGCGTTGAGGACAGCGGGGCGACCGGTGAGACTGATCGCACGCTCGGGACCAATGACCTCGCCCTCTCATTCAAATGGCGGCCGCTCCAATGGGATTTGAGCCCCGTAGATTCTGTAAGGCTGGCGGTTTTCGGCGGGTCTGAACTTCCGACGGGTTCGGGCGACCTCGGGAGCCACTCGTTCGATCCGTTCGTGGGGGCGGTCGTCACGGCGATCCTCGGTCGGCACGGGTTCAATCAGTCGCTGCAGTACAAGTTCAATCAGGGCAGCGACGAGTTCAATATCCGACCCGGTGACGGCCCGGCCGATGCAGTGCGGTACGACACGGCATACTTGTTCCGGCTTAGCCCCGCCGAGTACACGGCGGAGACGACGGCCGCGACGTACCTCACGCTGGAACTCAACGGGCTCTACGAGACGAATGGCGACAACGAGGTGCTGATGGGCCCCGGCATTCTCTACGAGGCTCGGACCTTCGCCCTGGAGGCGAGTTTGAGCTTGCCCATCCTCCAGGATGTGGATGAGCGTCCAGAAACAAAGCTCGTGCTGACGCTCGGATTCCGCGTGCTGTTCTAGACGAAGCACATCCCCCTGGATATCTGCGCCAGTTTCCAGCGGTTGACGGGCCGAAAGGTCAGCCCGGTATCTTTCGTACCCTATCGAGGCCACCATCCCCATTAGTACTGGAGCATCCGATGACGCATGCAGCATGGGTACCGACGATCGTGGCGGGTCTCGAGCTGTTCTCGATCCAGCTCCCGCACGGCCAGCCGGTGCAACGCGATGCGACTGAGACGACCACTTCCCGGGTCCTGGTTACGCCGGAGCACTCGGTACAGCCGCCGTCGGTTCTGGTCCAGCGCGTTCCCAATGACGACATCCAGCCCCAGACCAGCCGGCCCGAGTGTACCTGCTGCAATCGCGACGAGGCGGCGACGGCGGGCACGCGCTCTCCCGCACTTCAGGAGAGCTGCAATGGCTAAGCGACCCACCCGAGCAAAGGAAGAGAGCGTCAACGGTTCGGCGTGCGGTTGCGGCGTACCTACCGGCCTATCAGGCTCGGACAAACACAGCGCCGTTGGGGTCGATACGGACCTCAAGGAGCTGAACACGAATCACCTGCGGCGCATCGAGGGGCAGGTGCGCGGCATCCTCCGGATGGTCGAGGAGGACCGGTACTGCGCCGACATCATCACCCAGGTCGCCGCGGTCCGCGAGTCTCTGCATTCGGTGGCGCGCAACCTCATGCGCAATCACCTGAAACACTGCGCGGCCGCGGCCATGCAGGAGGAAGGCTCCCGGCGGGACGAGATGGTCGATGAACTCCTCGACCTGGTCGGGAAGATCTCGCGATAACAGATCGAGAGCGGACTCCGAGGTCCCGAAACCAAGCATCGGCTCGAATGACACACCATGGGCTCGACACTCACAATCTCGGGAATGCGCTGCAATAGCTGCGTAGACCGGTTGAAGCGAGCGTTCAAGAAGGTACCTGGGGTGATCGCCGCCAGCGTCTCTGCTATCGCCGCCGCGGGTGAAGCTTGAGACCAGGGGCGGGTCTCGGTCGAAGCGATTGGTAGGGCCGCTCGTGCAGAGGGCGACTACTCGGTCACGTACGCGCGGGACGGCGGCGACGTGCGGACGTTCATGAACGACTTCATGGCTGGATTCTTCCTGGTCTGGTGGGTAGCCTGTGGCAGCGCCATGCACGAACGGACCGCAACGCGGCTGACAGAACATTTCGGCTCCTGCCGGATGATCGGCGACCAGTGTTGGTGGTGTCTCGAGGCGCCCGGAATTCCCATAGATGTGGTCGTGCTGCCCGAGCTGTTGTCGATTGTCACGGTCTTGGTATTTTTTCCCGGGACGCAACCCGCTGCGGTCTGGAGTGATCGAACGGACCATCGAAACCGACGACGACATTGATGACTTGGTTCATTCGTTGCGGAGTCCAGCGGCCGTCAGCTGCTGTGAACGCCTCTGCGCGAGGACCAATGCAACTTGGGGCCGCCAGGTTGTGGTAGACGAGCGACGGAGGATGTAATGCAAAAATGCAAGGCCACTTTGGCGCGCAAGTAGGCTGCATGGCGCCCCGATGTTCATGGCGGGGCAGGGCCAGGACCGCCCCTCTTTCCTCCGCAATCGGCACCAGGCGCCTTTCGGCGCCCGGGCACTGAAGGTCCACGGCTGGCCGGACAGAAGGGCGCGTCGTGTGTAAGAGACCGAGCACGCAGGAGTCGTTGTTGGTTCTGCGGCGGCCTAAGGCCCAAGGGCCGCAAACAGACCCGATCTACTTCAACGCCCAGTGTCGCCGATTGAGCCGGAACACGGGACATGATAAGCTGGGCAAGCTAGGGACTTTATCCGAAAACGGCCCTATCTCTTACACCCTAGCTCCGCGGGCAATATACAAAAGGAGCAGCGCTAACCCGCTGAGGTGTAGCGCTGCTCGTTGAAGAGGACGGAGTTGTAACGCCAAGAGACTCCAGCCGCTCTTCACGTCCGTCGTCACTTCTGCATTACTCTTCGAGGGTGCGATCGGTCACAGCCGCGAAGTACCCCTGTAGACAGTCCAGAACGAGCTTCGCCGAATCCCCGTCGCAGTTCACACCCTTCTTCTCTAGCTCCACCAAGAAGAAGGGGTCCGACAGAGATAGCTTGATGAATGCCCTGATCTCGTCCAAATAGAAACGGGTTCGGATCAGGTCGCGCGATTCAGTTGCCTCAACCCATCCTCGAACCGCCTTCAAGAAAAGGTGGGAGGTCGTATTTGGCATCGGTGCGTCAGCCTTGCAAAACGGAGGTCTCCCGACCGCCTCGTGCGGGAGAGTCTATCCCGGCTTTCCGGAAAGACGGACTCGCACCATGCGCTACAGACCATAACCGTCATTTCTGCGGCGCCGGCGCGATCGTCCGAACGATGTCGTCGTTAGAATCTTCGCCTTGCCCGAAGCAACGCATGAGGATACACCGCCCTGTGTAACCCGGAGAGCGGCACGACGCGCGAGAAGGCACGCAGTGTGCGCAACACAATGCAATGCCTCGCCCGCGGCGCACCCAGACGCATCTCCTGACCACCCAGTGACTCCGGCACACGGCGCGCTGGAGCTTTCGCTGGAGGTACTCGCGAAAGTCATGGTTCCTCGCGAAATCGAGCAGTCCGCGCCCAATGACGAAGCAGAAGTCTTTAGTTGGACTCACGCGCCCGTTATGACTCGGTAAGCGATCAGCGGCGGCGACGACGCAAGGCACGCGGAACGGCGATGGCGGCAAGCGCGAGGACGGCGGGGGTGGGGACGGGCGTGGCGACCATGACGACGCCGCGGCCGTCGGCGAGCTGGGCGAAGAACGCGATCTGTCCGTTGTTGTTGAGGCCCTCGCGGCAGAGGGAGACGAAGGTCACGGCTGAGCCGTCGATCAGGTCGCCGGTCCGGACGACCGCGTCGTTGATGAGGTCGGAGCCGGTGAAAATGCCGGTGGTGGAGAAGTCGTCGAAGGTGGCGCTGTAGGCGATCTGGTTGAGGTCGTTGATGGCGGCGTTGTTGATCGAGTCGAGGTCGCCGGTCGTGTCGGCGAGCGCGATGGCATCGGCGGTGCCGTCGCCGACGAGGAGGTACATCGTGGAGATGTCGTTGCTGCGTCCGATGAAGGCGACCCGGCCCGCGGCGTTCATGGCGGGCTCGTCGTCGAACGCGGAGCTCAGGAGCGGGTGGTCCCCGTCGGCGATGGTGGTGAAGACGCCGGGGCCGTCGAAGCGGAAGATGGCGTCGCCGGCGCTGGTGGTGCTGGCGGCGCGGAAGGCGATCTGGCCGGCGTTGTTAATGGTGGGGCCAGCGAACGATGAGGTGAAGTCGCTCGAGGCGGAACTAAAGATTGTGTTGTGGGGGCCGCCGTTGCCGGTGAAGAGGCCCTGGGGGAATCCGGGCTGGCGGAGCTCGCCCTGCCAGGCGACGGTGCCGGAATCGTTGACCGAGACGATGACCGACAGGAAGCTGAACGGATGGGGGGTGGGGCCGGCCTCGGCGATGGTGGTAGGGGCGCCGCCGCCGGCGCCGCGCATGATGCGCTCGTCGATCGTCGCGCCGCTGACGGGGGCCCAGACCGCGACCTGGCCCAGGTTGTTCACCGAGACGGTGTGTGAGAGGCCGCCGACGGGGCCGGAGCTGTCGACGATGAGCGTGAGCGGCCCGGCGAGGTCGGGGGCGGTGCGCCAGATGCTCGTGACGGACTGGTCGGAGCTCTGCGCTCGGAACGCGACGTGTCCGAGGTCGCTGATCGACGGGGCCCCGAAGGAGGACGGGTCGAAATCGAGGACCGCGCTGTCGGCGATCTTCGTGAAGGTGTAGCTCTGGGCCAATGCGCCGGGCGCGCTTGCGAGCGCTGCGGCCAGCGCGGTCACGGTGAACAGCGTCACAGTCGTCATGTCCTGCCTCCTCAAGTCGCGGGTTCAAGCCCTCGGCGGTGGGTTATTGGGGGTGTCAAGCAAAATCGGAGCCACGGTCTCTGGACCGCTCGGTTTTTAGCGTTGAGGTAGCGCGGTCAGAAAGGCCTCGAACCACTGCGAGAAATCCGGCCAGCTCTGGCGGAAAGTCGCCGCCCACCCAAGGCGTAGCCGCCATAGGTTCTTGGATCCCCCGGGATACAGGTACCCAAAGCTACAGCCAACTTTGAGTGTGGCTTCTCGGCATCAAAAACGAAGCGGCGAGAACGTGTCGGCACCCCGAAACTACATGAGCGCTTTCCCCCGGGTCGCACGCTGCTCGTACAAAGCCGCTTGCACAAGCACCGCGAAGCATCCCTTTGCCACCAAAGGACTTCGCGCTGCGCATTGCGCTGGAGGTACTTGATAAAAGCGGAATTTTCCTCGGGAAATCGAGCAATTCGCGTCTGACTACGGATCAGGAGGTAGGGGTTCGACTCCCTTCGCCCGTATTGACGCATGGTGCCACACGGTTTGCACGACAGTCTACACCGCAAATTCTAAAGGCTTACGGCGAGGCTCCCGAACCGGTCTTGGAGCGGCTTCCTCGCACCCTGATGCAGGCGGACGCATCCAAACGTGCGGCGCGCGCTGGAGGTGAGGGACGCTTTGGGTGATCCAACCGACGGCAGAGCACTCTTCGGTAGCACATCTTTGGGTCTCACAAGACCCTCACTGGCCCACGGGAGTTGCCATTGCCATCACGTCAACGTCGATTTGTGCCTTCCCTCGTTGGCTTTACCGCAGGATGGCCCGCTGTCGTTCTCGCTCAGGAACAACGCTACGAAGTGACGCCCATCGGTCACCTCCCGGGCAGCTTCGCCACCGTTCCTCTGGCGATGAACAACCTTGGCGAAGTGGTCGGGTGGTGCCAGGGTCCACAAGCACAGCTCCGGCCGTTTCGGTTCATCCCCGGCACCGGGATCACCGAGGTTCCGCTCCCTCCGGGGTTCACCGAGGGATTCGCGACCGACATCACCGACAATGGGATCATCGTCGGAAGAGCCACCACCGGCATCAATACCCCGGCCGTGCTCTGGCGGCTGCGCGATGGCGAACACACTATCATCGGCCCGACCGGCCAAAACTGTTCGTCACCTATCGCTGACGGGGTAAACAGCGCGGGGGACGTGGTGGGCATCGCCTGTGGGACCGGCCCCTTCTACTACAGCGACGCGACTGGGCTTGTGGAGCTCGAGCAGTTTGGCATCCGGGATGCCAGCGATATCAATGATGCCGGTGTGGTCACCGGACGCTCGAATGCGGGACCGGCCTTGCGCTGGTCAATCGGCGGTCCGCTTGAACTCATCGGCACTCTCCCCGACGATGACTACGCGATCGGTCAGGCGATCAACGAGTCCGGTCAGGTCGCCGGCTTGTCGGCTGATGCGCTCACAGGCCCTGACTCCTGGGACGCGTTCCTGTATTCAGATGCCGCGGGCCTCCTGGCTATTGACCCCACCATCGCTTTCCGCAGCGCTGGCAGCGGGATAAACGAGCGAGGCCATGTCTGCGGCAACCGCGGCACCTCCTCAACCCCGGATCGCGATCCGTGGGTGTGGACCCCCGAGCGAGGCGTCGAACTCCTTACCGCCGAGTTCATCGGCGACCCGAACTTCTGGGGCTTCAGCGGAGCCGCCGACATCAACGACCGGGGCCAGATCACGCTGCGCGGCGCCCAGTTCGAGCCGTTCGACCCCGCGCCCGGGATCATCCTCACGCCGATCGTTGAGTGCGCGGCCGACTTCGATGATTCTGGGAACGTGACAAGCGCGGATATCACTGCGTTCCTGTCGGCGTGGTTCGCGGATATCAGTGGCGGGACACTCGCGGCGGACTTCGATGCGTCCGGCTCGACTACCTCTGCGGATATCACCGCATTCCTAGGCGCGTGGTTCGCCGCAATCACAGGGAACTGCTGAGCGGGATCGGATCACGAGAATACGTTTACGTACTGGTCCGAAGCAACCACCTGCTCAGTAAGCTCGCGGGAGGCGGGACCGGTTTCGCCCTCGCAGGCGTTCTCTCATGGCGCTGCACTCTGTTGATCGGTTGACCAGCGGCTGGCGTGCCCTGTCAACAGTTGCCCTCTCGGGCTCGCGACGGCCGGAGTGCAGGCTCAAGCCCCGCTCACAGCTTGGACAACAGCTGCGAATCCCCTCTTCGCTGATCGCATCCGTGGGCTAGGCGGCCCTGACGTTTGAACCGCGGCATGCCTCAGAAAACCGACTCGATTGGGCGCCTCGCCTTGTCAGTAACGGGGCGTTTCGGAACGGTCATGACGCATCGCACGATTGCTTTAGCCGATTCCTTGCTCGGAGCCTGGCCATGAGTACACGCCGACATGCGTTTGTGATCGGTCCCTTGGCTGTCCTTGGGTTCACACTCCTGCTTCCGTTTCTGGCAAAGGCTGACCCTCCTACGAGCGGCTCATTCACGCCGCTCGGCGATCTCCCGGGCGGTGGCGTGATGAGTGTGGCCCGAGGGGTGAGTTCCGATGGTTCTGTGGTCATTGGTAACGGAAGCTCGACCGAATCAACGTGCTTCGGCTTTGAGAGCTTTCGCTGGGCCGTCGAGGGCGGTATCGCGGGACTGGGCGATCTCACAGGCGGGGCTTTCTATAGCACCGCTTCGGGTGTCAGCGGGGACGGACTGGTGGTCATCGGGTGCGGCAACTTTGTCACCGATGAGAACCTGGGCGAGGCGTATCAATGGAGCAGCTCCACTGGTATGGTGGGCTTGGGTGACCTGCCGGGCGGCTCGTTCTACAGCCTCGCCTCGGGTGTGAACGCCGATGGCACTGTGATTGTCGGCACCGGCAATGTCAGCGCCTCTCCGACAGGCGAAGCGTTCCGCTGGACAGTCGCAGGCGGCTTGGTCGGCTTGGGGGATCTCGCGGGAGGCGGCTTCCTCAGTCGGGCGGTAGGCGTTAATGCGGATGGAACGATCGCGGTGGGCAATAGCTGGTCTGCGGGAGGTGTCGAGGCCTTCCGCTGGACGGGCGACACCGGGATGGTTGGACTGGGTGACTTGGAGGGGGGCGGTTTCCTCAGTGGTGCTCGTGCGGTCACACCCGATGGTTCTGTTATTGTCGGACTAAGCCGCTCTGAGCTTGGCCGGGAGGCGTTTCGCTGGACCATCGAGGGGGGAATGGTTGCTCTCGGTGATGTGCCAGGCGGTGCGTTCGAGAGCGTTGCAACCGACGTTAGTGACGATGGAACGATCATCGTCGGATGCGGCGCCGATACCCGGGGCAGCAAGGCGTTTATCTGGACCTCGGAGCTTGGCTTAGTAGGGCTCAAGAACCATTTGATGTCACTGGGTGTCTCCGGTCTCGATGGGTGGATGCTGAACGAGGCGCTCGCGATCTCGGGCGATGGACAAACGATTGTTGGCGTAGGGACGAACCCACTGGGACAAATGGAAGCGTGGGCGGCGCGCCTGCCTTCGGTTCCGGAGATTCCTCCAGGAGAAGAAGCCCCGATTATCTTGGCTGAGCCCCACGACGTGGCGGGATGCCCGGCCGGCAGCGCCGCCATGTCCGTAACGGTCGGAGGGCCCGGCCCGATCAACTATCAATGGCGCGTCGAGGCCGTGGCAGGCACAGACGTGTGGATGGAGCTGTCGGAGGGCCCACTGCCCTTTGATGGCTCGGCATCGGCGAGCGGTGTGGCAACCGACACACTCACCATCAACAACACCGACGCGTCCGCGGTGGCTCGTTATTGCTGCTGGGTGTTCAATACCGCGGGTGGAACATCGAGCGCGGTCGCGCTCCTCACCGTGTGCCAGGTCGATGTGAACTGCGACGGCGTGCCCACCAGCGCCGATATCACGGCATTCCTAGGAGACTGGTTTGGGGATCTCTCCACTGGAACCAACGACGCCGACTTCAACCAGTCGGGCACAACCACATCAGCTGACATCACGTCGTTCCTGAGCGCGTGGTTCGAGGCCATCGCGAACGGATGCTGAAAATCGTCCCGCGCCGCCGCCTGAGAGAAGGGACGGTAAGAGCAGCCGCACCCATTGCTTTCACACTCCTCGGATCAATAGAAACGGAATCCATCCAATGCGGCGAAGAGTGGTTTAGCGGTAATCAGAAACCGACGCTCACTCCAAGATGCCGGGCCGGTAATGGGCCTCATTACGCGACTACCTATTCTTCAGGTATCCGATCCATGGGGGGATTCCCCTTGCATGCGACATCCCGTTGCCATTAGGATTAGGTGTCAACGGCACCGTTTATGCCATCGCGGTGCTTCCCGGAGGGATGATGTCATCGCGGCCGGATTGTTCACCGATGCCGAACCGCTTCGTACACGCCTCCGAGATCGTGTATGAACCGGTGCCCGGCGGGACGGGGTGGCAGATCAGCGCGGCGATCGGGTTCGAGGCGGCCCCTGGCGATGATCGCGACCTCAGCTGCACGGTCAACGTCGCTCTGGACGGCGCTGTGCTCCCCGGAGGCGGGAGCGGCGGGGGGATTTCCGGATCTTCGTCGGCGTGGGTGGGCAGCTCCCGGGCGGGGGAGGCATCACCTGCGCCCAGTGGTGCATCCTGCAGTGCTTCAATGGGACGGCGTGCGGACCTGTCGATTCTGTGCAGTGCATGTGCGTGATGGGCGACCATAGCCAGTTGCCCTATGGCCCGGGGTTTCGCGTCATCGTTTCCGGTGCCGCAACTCGCCGACGGTGATGTCATCTCGGTGAGCGTTTCCGCTGCCCCGATCCCCGAGGCGCTCCCGGAGATTAACCTCTCCGACGACAACGCAGCGGTGGTCGTGTCACTCGCTGTGCCGTGCCCCGCCGACTTCAATAACTCGGGCTCGACCACCTCCGCCGACATCACGGCGTTCCTAAGCGCGTGGTTTGCTGGCATCGCAAATGGGTGCTGATCAGGGGGCTGCTGACGCCGACTTTGCTCACTCATCTGTGGCCGCTGCCCGAAGGCCGGCTCGACCGCCGGCCATCGTTAATTCCGAGCTGCGTGCAAATGTTGAACGTCAGGCGCGGGTCCGAGTGGCGGGCGAGGGACTGGGCCTCCCTGATCCTCGCGCCCGACTGCACCAGCCGGTCACGTAGCCCCGACGGAACGAGTGGAAGTCCACCACCGGCCCGCTTGAGGTCGGGGATCAAGACCCGCACGCCATGCCCGCCGGGAGGGCTGAACGGCCGGCTGCCGGTTCTTGGTTGACGCGGCGGTCTCGACCACGACCGGCCCCCCACTCAAGTTGGAATCTCGCCTTCCCACCCTTGACTCCAACGAATTACCAACGGGGTTGCGGCGTCAAGCCGCGACGAGTAAAGCACTTGCGACTGGACGTGGTGCCGGCGCGCGGGGCTGGGGTGGGCCACCCGCGTGCGGCTATCTCACCCACGAGGCGAGCAATCGCTCGATTTCAATCAGTTCCACAGGCTTCGTGAAGTGGGCGTCGAAGCCCGCTTCACGTCCCAGCTGAACATCTCTTTCGGCGCCGTAGCCGGTTAGGGCGACCAGCTTCATGCCCTGGGTCGCCGGGTCGCCACGCAGACGCCGCGCGATCTCATATCCATCGATCCCTGGGAGCCCGATGTCGAGTAGCACCACGTCGGGCCGCCACTTCTGCGCTTCCGCGAGTCCAGCGGGACCCGTATTGGCTACTTGCACCCCGTAGCCACGCACACGCAACACACTCGCGAGCATCATGCACGCATCGAAGTTGTCGTCCACAACAAGCACCCTCAGGCCCTGTGCAATCGGCGCCTCCGGCGCGGCCGGCGTCGATCCGAGTTCCCCGGGAGCCAGCGTCAGCGGCACCCGCACGATGAACTCGCTGCCCCGGTCGGGGCCATCGCTGTGTGCTTCGATCGCGCCGCCCTGAAGCTCCACCAGCCGGTGGGCGAGGCTGAGTCCGATGCCAAGCCCCCCCTGCGAGCGGTCGAGGGTGCGGTCCGCCTGGGTAAATAGATCGAAGATGCGGGGAAGAAGGTCCGCTGCGATCCCCGCGCCGTTGTCGCGCACCCGAACCGTCGCTTGATCCGAATTATGCTCGCAGGCCACCGTGATATGCCCCCCCTCCTCGGTGTACTTGGCCGCGTTAATGAGCAGATTCACGAACACCTCTTCCATACGCGTTGGATCAACTTTCGCCCAAATGGGATCGGTGCAAAGATTGGCGGTGAGCGTGTGGCGGTGATGCTCGATTACGGGCTTGGTGGTCTCGATGGCGTGCCGGAGAATCTGGTTGAGGTCTACGGACTGGAGCTTGAGGCGGATTCGCCCGGTCAGAGCGCGCGAAACCTCAAGCAGGTCGCTCACCAGTCGTGTGAGAATCGTCACTTGACGCTCGATGACCTCGCGGGCCTGCTGCTGGATCAGGTTCTCGCTGCCGCGCTCCTGGAGGCGTAGTAGGTGGGTCGCACTGCGGATCGGCGCAAGCGGATTGCGCAGCTCGTGGCTCAGCATGGCCAGGAACTCGTCTTTGTGTCGGGCCTGGTCGGCGAGGGTCTCGGCCTGCCGCTTGATCTCTTGCTGCATCGCCATCCGGGCCGTGATGTCGCGCACGTTGCACTGGGCGACCAGCCTATCGCCCGCGTTGTAAACGTTGCTGACGAACTCAACCTGGATTGTCCCGCCGCTTCGGTTCTTGAGGGGGAGGTGCTCGTACCGAATGTAGCCTTCTTCCTGCAACCGCTTGAATGCCGCCTTGTTGGCTGCCATGTCACCGAATAGGCCGATCTCAAAGAGCTCCTTGCCAAGGATCTCGTGGGGCTCCCGGCCCAGCAGGCCGCATATGAATGCGTTGGCGTCGAGGATCTTTCCGCTGGACGCCTCGAGGATGAGGATGCCGTCTTTGGATGACTGGAAGAGCCGACGATAGCGGATTTCTGACTCCCGCAACGCTGCCTCGGACTTGAGCGCCTGCTCGGCAAGCTCATGCATGCGGACCGAGGACGACAGCAACGCCCCGTTCATCTCGCGAAGCTGCTGCTCGAGGGAAAGGTCGGCCGCAATCGGGGGGGAAGGAATCGGTTGCGGCGAGTGCTCATTTGGTGGTGTGTTTTTCATGACGACTCAGCACCCTCAGTCTCGCCACCCGGCAGTGGCGAGTGCGCGTAGGCACGACCCAAGTGCCCGGAAGCTGATGGTAAGCCCCCCCGATTCTGGCGTTTCGATCGTCGCGAAGATTGATCCGATCGCGCACCGCGGCAACACCAGGTTCGAGATTGATCACGCTTGAAAATTATGCGATCTTCGGCGCCCTTCCACCGCGAACCCCGAAACAGATACGAATCCGAGTTTGGCAAGATAGCGGGGCGTCCGTGCGGAACCTAGCTGGCCCACTGAATAGATGAGGCGCCCGATTCCCCTTATCAACGCAACTCACCCGAGCATACTGCACTCGGCACCCACACGAATCGGGTCGCCCGCTCGCTGGGAACCCAGCGTAAACGCAGCCGCCGTGAGGTCATCACGGATCAACACGGTGCCCGCGTGCCGCTCAATCGCCTCAAATAGTTTCTGGACATCCTCCTGCGCCGTGCCGGCGTCCCGCAGGGTTTCGAGAATCCCGCTGGACTCGAACTGCGCCCCGGCCGCATTGGGCTGCTCGATAAACCCATCGCTGACCAGCACCAGCCGTTCACCGGGTCGGATCGGCACAGTCGCGGTGCGGTATGGCGATCCCGTGTGGACACCGAGCCACGTCCCTTGACACTCCAGTTGCCGTACGCCATCGGAAGAAGCGATGAATGCCAAACCATGGCCCGCGTCGGTCCAAGCCAGCGTCGCCCTCTCGACATCGAGGACTCCGAGCCAGAGCGATGCATACCGGCCGGGGGGTAGGCGCGTGCTCATAAAGATGTCGAGATCATTCATGACCGCCGCGGGGTCGTTGGAGATTGCGAGCCTCGCCGCCAAGAACGTCTGGATGACGGACATCACAAGGCCAGCGCCCATCCCCTTGCCGGTGACATCCCCAATGAACGCGGCCGCGCGATACTCGTCAACTTGGCATACGCCCACGAGATCGCCGCTGACGAATCGACCCGGCACAAGCCTCAAGGCGTAACTCACCCCCGCCACAACGCCGGATTCCGGCGGAATGAGCAGCCGCTGCGCGCCCGAAGCCAGCTCGGCGTCACGCCGCAGCGTGTCGTACCTGGCCTCGACTTCGCGCCGCATAAGATTCGACAGCGCAAGCGAAGCGATCTCGGCGAGCACGCGGCAGGCATCGGCGCCCTCTCCCGTGCCGGATCGCTCACGCCCGCGCGAATCGAGGTAAAACAGGCCCCACACCACGCCGTCCACGATGAGCGGCGCCGACAGCGCCCCCGAGATGCCCAGCGACACGATGCTGTGTGAGCCGGACGCCTGCGGGTCCGCCAGATGCACCACGCTCCCGGCGATCGCCCCGCGAACAAGCGAGCGGCTGTACTCAAATGGCGCCTGGTGCTGCTTCGCATCCAGGTGCGCAAGAACCTCGACCGTCTCCGCCGATGGATCGTGGCGCAGCACGGCCGCCCGCTGAAACCCGCTCATGGAGACCGCGGCCCGCAGGAGCTGGTCGCAGAGCTCCGCCTGCGTCGCCGCGCCGTTGATCGCAGCCGCGGCCGCAAGCAGCTGCCGGAGCTGTGAACGCTCGCGCCCCTCTGTGCCCGCGAGAGTCTGGAGCATCGAGCGGTTGCCGTCATTGGTCGTGTGCGAGAGCTGGAACGGGCTGTCGCGGAACGCCGCGCGGAACACCCACGGCGCGATGCGCACCTGGTCACCGTGTGTAAGAGGGATGGGCTCCCGGGGCCGCAGCTTCTGGCCGTTGAGAAACGTGCCGTTATGACTCTCGAAGTCGGTAATGTACCAATCGCCGTCAACACGCTCGATCACGGCGTGCCGTCGCGACACAGTGGGCTCAGAAAGCCGGACGTCGCACTCTGCCGCTTTCCCGAATGTCGTGACAGGCTTGGTGATCTCGATTGGCGGCAGCGGCGGCCCCGCCAGCACCAGAAGGCGAAACCCGGTGCGCACAGCATGTTCGGTGGTTTCTGCCATAACGGGCCGCCCCCTTTCGAGCAGCATACCAAGCCGCCTTGGCGCCCATTGACCTTGACAATCCCCCGCTCGTGGTTCGCCGCGCCGCCTCCGAGCCCCTCCGCTCCGGGACTTCCTGAAAAGGCGCTCCCGAGCCTTTGGTGGGGAGGATCGCCTCGGTATCATGATCCCGAGGCGGCACGGGGGTCTCCGCTCAGCGGCGCCCGCAAGGAGCACATGGTTGAACGCGATAGGGCAAAGCGTGGGCGGGGGCGACGCGGCCGTGCTCAGCGCGACCCAGACCAGCGGCCTGCTGCCCGCCAGCGCCCTCTCACCCGCGCCGTTCGGCGCTGCCCCGGCGCTCCCAGAGATGATCGGGCGATACCGCATCAAGCAGCTCATCGGCGCGGGTGGCATGGGCTCCGTGTACCTCGCGCTGCAGGAGCAGCCGCGCCGAACCGTGGCACTCAAGGTCGTCCGCGCCGGGGCTGCCTCGCCAACGGTGCTCCGCCGCTTTGAGTACGAGTCGCAGGTTCTGGCGCGCATGCGTCACCCCGGGATCGCGCAGATCTACGAGGCGGGCACCCACGACGATGGAACCGGTGCCGGCCCGGTCCCCTTCTTCGCGATGGAGTACATCCCCGAGGCCGCGACGCTCATCGACTTTGCCCGCCGTCGCACCCTGAGCGTGGGCGAGAAGCTCGAGCTGTTCATCAAGGTGTGCGAGGCGGTCCAGTACGGCCACACCAAGGGCATCATCCACCGCGACCTCAAGCCGGCCAACATCCTCGTCGACGGCACCGGCGAACCCAAGGTGATCGACTATGGCGTGGCGCGTGGCACCGACTCCGACATGGCCGGCGCCACGCTTCAGACCGCCATCGGCCAGTTCGTCGGGACACCCCAGTACATGTCCCCCGAGCAGTGCCGCGGCGATCCGCAGGGCGTTGACGTGCGGTCCGACGTGTACTCGCTCGGCGTCGTGATGTACGAGCTCATGTGCGGCGTGCCGCCGTACGAGATCGGCACAGATGGCTGCGGGTTGTACGAGGCGGCCCGGGTTGTCTGCGAAGCAGCCCCCAAACCGGCGGGCGCCGTCGACCGGCGACTGCGGGGGGACATCGAGACCATCCTCGCCAAGGCGCTCGAGAAAGAAAAAGGGCACCGCTTCCAATCCGTCGCCGACCTGGCCGCCGATCTGCGCCGCCACCTTCGCGACGAGCCGATCATGGCCCGCTCCGTCGGCCCCATCGGGCGGCTCGCCAAATGGGTGCGCAGGAACCGCGAGATCGCGGTCGTCGGGTCCGCTGCCGCGGCCGTGCTCGCGGTTGTCTCGACCGTCCTCCTCTACCAGCTTGTCATGGCCGAGCACCAGGCGAGCCAGAACCTGAAGCTCGCCGAGCAGAATCTGCGCGCGGCACGCCAGAACTTCCACCTCGTGCGCGACATGCTCGAGTTCAAGGACGGCGATGGGCAGAGCCGCGTCCGGTCCGGCATGGTCGAGGTCGAGCCGCTGCTGGACGACGCCGCCTCCAATCTGGAGCGCCAGCGCCCCGAGTTGCCCTCCACCGAGGCCGACTTCCGTGAGATCCTCGGCGTCAGCTACACGGGGCTGCGCTCCCTCTCCAAGGCGCGCCAGCAGCTTGAAAGAGTTCTCGATATCCGCACGCGGCTCCTGGTTGATCCGAGCTCGGGGTTGGCCGACGCCCTGCACAACCTCGCGGTTGCCCAGTACTGGGACGGCGAGTATGGCACGGCGTACGACCTGTATGCCCGCTCGCTCGCGATGCGACAGCGACTTAACCCGGGAGATCATCGCGACACGGCCTTCAGCCTGACGCACCTCGCCGCCTGCGCCATGCGACTCGGCCGGCTCGATGAGTCGCAGAACCTCTACGAGCAGGCTCTCTCCATGCGCCGCCGCATGCACGGGGCGCAGCACCAGGAGATCGCGGCCAGCCTGAACAACCTCGCCAAGCTCTTCGCGGAGCGCGAGGACCAGAGCCGGGCCGAGGCGTACTTCCGCCAGTCGCTCGATATGATCCGCGGGCTCGTGGGCGAGTCAGACCTGAGCGTCTCGCACGCCGCCGCCAACTTGGCGTATTGCCTCCTCGAGACGGGCCAATATGCCGAGGCGCGAGCCCTCTTCGAGCGCGCCCTGATTATCCGGCGCGGCCGACTCGCCGACGACCACCTCCTGGTTGCCGATGCCCGCCTCGGCCTCGCCTGCACCAGCTTGGGCCTTGGCGATGCGCGGGCCGCAGAAGATACCGCTCGACCGGTGCTCGCAGCCCTGCGGGTGCGCATGCGCGAGAATCACCCTGACATCGCGCGCGCGGCGGAGTTGGTGGGCGATGCCCTGCTCGCCCAAGACCGCTTCGCCGAAGCGGAGGAGCCGCTCCGACAGGCGGTCGCAACGACGAAAGCCGCCGCTGCACCGCCGCCGCTCGACCTGGCGGAACGGCAGAGCAAGCTGGGTGATTGCCTAATGCGCCTTGGACGCAACGAAGAGGCCGAACCGCTGCTGATCAGCTCGTTCCGGGTGCTGCGCGAACAGGCGGTGCCGCAAAGCAACCGCCTGGCCGAGGCGGCGCAGCGCCTGATCAAGTTATATGAGCGCACCGGCAACACGGCGGAACTTGCCGCTCTTGCCGCGGCGTTCCCGTCCGCGAATCGAGTCGCCGCGCCTCTACCAGAAGAGACTGTCGGAGCCGGGGGGCCGGACCGCTGAGTCGGATCAACCCTGTGAGTTGCCGACCGGCCTCCGCCGACGCAGCGCGAGAACGAGCCCACCGAGAGCGACCGCGCCGCCGGCCGGTGTCGGGACCGTGGGGAACTCCGCCCCAGTAAGCTCGATCTGGTAGTCGCCGCCCCCCCCTTCGCCCGACCACCCGATATGCCGATTGAGGCTTCCCGGCCCGTCGGCACCGGAGATCTCTGTCGGATTCATCAGATCAAAGATCAGGCCCGTCGCACTGATCGGGTTGTAGCCGCGCCCCGAGATCGCGATGAGATAGTCGCCCGGGAGATCCAGGACCACGCTCGTGCCATCGGTCGCGACAGGGAGAACTCGGGGGCGCATGTCGTCGAGCGCCCGATCGTCGTTGGCGAGCAGTCCGTACGCGCCACCGGCCAGCGTGATATGAAAGATGAACAACTGCGCATCAAACCCCGCGGTCTCTATCTCAAAACTAAAGGCCACCGGGTCGGCAACGCCGATGATGTACGCGTCGACTAGATCCACGCCCCTCCCCCCAAGCGAGCCCGCGATCGTGCTCAGCACGCCGCTCGCCAGCGGCCTCGGGGCCTGTCCGGTCTGGTAGTCAGAACCGGCATCCCCCACCTCAACCCAGTCCGGTCCGCCAAGCGCCGAAGGTGCCACAACGAGCGCGGCGGACAGGGCGACCACAACACGCGTCCAGCCAATCGCGGAACTCATAGCGACCGTCCTTCTGGTTCGATCGAAACAACAACCATGCTGCACATACAGCGCAGCAAGCCTAACGGCTCGACAAACATACCTCCAACAGGGCGGTGAATGCAAGAGGCTTCTTCAAAAAGACCCAGCAAGCCTGCTGGTGAGAATCGGCCAAGCATCGGCACCCATTGGGTTCACGGGCGGATGCAGTCAGCTGGCCGCGCGGCGGCGCTCCGCGGCCGTGCTCCGCAGGAACTCCGCCAAGTAGATGGCAGTCCTGCTCTGCCGGAACTTCGCGAGTTCCTCGGGCGTGCCGGCGGCCACGATTCGGCCGCCCTCGTCCCCGGCACCGGGCCCAACATCGATCACCCAGTCACTCCCGGCAACGACCTGCATGTCGTGCTCGACCACGATCACCGTGTTGCCCGAATCAACCAGGCCGTCGAGCTGCGCCATCAGTTTCTCGACGTCCCGTGGGTGCAGCCCCGTGGTGGGCTCATCGAGCACGTAGAGCGTGCCCCCCCGCTGGGCGCGCTGCAGCTCGGTGGCGAGCTTGATCCGCTGCGCCTCGCCCCCTGAAAGCTCCGTCGCGGGCTGGCCGAGTTGGATGTAGCCGAGCCCCACCTGCCGCACCGTTTCAAGCGACCGGCGCAGGTGCGGCTCATCGGCGAAGAACTCGGTCGCGGCGTCCACGGTCAGCCCAAGCACCTCCGCGATGTTCTTGTCCCGATATGTGATCTCCAGCGTCTTGGCGTTGTAGCGGGCGCCAAGACAGGTCGGGCAGGGGGTGTACACGCTCGGGAGAAAGAGTAGCTCCACGAACACGAACCCCTCGCCCTCGCACGTCTCGCACCGGCCCTTGGCCACGTTGAACGAGAACCGGCCGGCGTCGTAGCCGCGCGACTTGGCGGCCTTCGTGGCGGCGAAGAGACGCCGCACGTAGTCGAAGAGCCCGGTGTACGTGGCCAAGTTCGACCGGGGGGTACGGCCGATTGGCTTCTGATCAACGCGCACGAGCCGTGAGATCAGCTCCATTCCACCGATAATGGCGCCGCCCGGTGCTTCCGGAGGCGGCCTTTCCAGTTCCGGCCCGTCCTCTTCGGCACCATCAAGGTTCTGGCCGAGCCGCTGCGCCACCAGATCGACCAGCGCCTGACTGACGAGGCTGGACTTCCCCGAGCCCGAAACCCCCGTGACGGTCGAGAGAACACCAAGCGGGAACTCAACAACCAGTTCGTGCAGGTTGTTCCGGGTAATCCCCTCCAGGCGCAGCCAGCCGCGGGCCTGCCGCCTCGCGCGACGCGCGACCGTGGCCTGCCCGAAGAGGTACTCCCGCGTCCGGGACTCTATGATGTGCTCGAGCCCGGCGGGCGGCCCGCTATAGAGCACTCGGCCGCCGTGCTGGCCGGCCGCCGGCCCGACATCGACGATCCAATCCGCGTGGCGGATCACATCAAGGTCGTGCTCGACCACGAAGAGGGAGTTCCCGGCAGCCTTGAGCCGGTCAAGGGCCGAGAGCAGCGACTCGGTGTCGGCCGGGTGCAAACCCGCCGAGGGTTCGTCCAGGACGTATACGACCCCGAAGAGGTTCGAATGCACCTGCGTGGCGAGCCGGAGGCGTTGATGCTCGCCGGGTGAAAGGGTCGGCGTGCTCCGCTCGAGCGTGAGGTACCCGAGTCCCAGATCGAGCAGCACCGCGAGGCGCGATTCGAGGTCCTCGGCGATCCTCCGCGTCACCTCGGCCTTCTCGGGGTGCTCGGCTTCCAGCTTGTTCAGGGCCGCCGCCGTTCCGTCGGCAAACGGGCCGAAGGTCACGGCGAGCCGCTTGAGCGGCAGCCGTGAGACATCGGCGATATCGAGGCCGGCAAACGTCACCGAGAGCGCTTCCTTCCGGAGGCGCTTGCCGCCGCAAAGCGCGCAGTTGGTGCTGACAAGGTACGCGGATACCCGCTTCTTCATCAGCGGGCTCTGCGTGCGCGCAAAGGTCTGCAGCACGTAGCGCCGGGCGCCGGTGAAGGTGCCAATGTAGCTGGGCTCCTCCTTGCGCTTGATCGCTCGGCGGACCTCGTCGCGGGTAAAGCCCGCGTAGACAGGAACGGTGGGCTGCTCGTCGGTGAACAGGAGCCAGTCGCGGTCCTTCCTGCTCAGCTCGCGCCAAGGCCGATCGATGTCGTAGCCGAGTGTCGTGACAATGTCGCGCAGGTTCTGTCCGTGCCAGGCCGGCGGCCACGATGCGATCGCACGCTCACGGATGCTCAGCGAATCGTCGGGAACCATCGACTCCTCGGTCGCGTCGTACACCCTGCCGAGGCCGTGGCACTCCGGGCATGCCCCCTCGGGCGTGTTGGGCGAGAACGACTCTGCGTAGAGAAGCCGCTGGCCGGGCGGGTACTCACCCGCGCGGGAGTACAGCATCCGCAGGAGGTTCGACAGGGTCGTCACGCTCCCGACCGAGGAGCGCGTCGTGGGCGAGCCTCGCTGCTGCTGAAGAGCCACCGCGGGCGGCAGCCCGTCGATCCGGTCCACCTCCGGCACGCCGATCTGATGGAACAACCGCCGGGCATACGGCGCCACGGACTCCAGGTAGCGGCGCTGCGCCTCGGCGTAAAGCGTGCCGAACGCCAGTGATGACTTGCCAGACCCCGACACACCGGTGAACACCACGATCGCGTCGCGCGGGATATCGACGTCGATGTCCTTGAGGTTGTGCTCGCGGGCGCCGCGCACGCGGACAAACCCGTTCCACCCCGCGGGCTCGGGCTTGAGTGTGCGAGGACTCTTTCGCCGGTTCATCCGAAGTGCCCCCAGCCGGCATCCAGCCGTTTCGCCGACTGATCCAATGCGAGCGTGTCACTCAATCCTAACGTCGCGGCCGCTTATGACGAGCGCAGCGGCCGCCCGCGGCGCCGTTCTTGGGACATCACCGACCCCGGTTGGGTCGCGTTCCCGATCGGTGCATTTCCAGTACTTGATACCGATGTGACTATTGAGTCGGGGCCGCCGACCGGGCACGCCATTGCCCCGCCTCGACCGGACGCGACCGCGACTCATGCACCCACGCGAGCGATGCCGCGGCTCGGCGTGTCGTGCGGTGATGCTGCCCTACGGTTGCCCGCAGTTGCTCGTAGGTGTGCGACAAAAGCTCGACGGCGGCCTGATCGTCGCCGACGCAGGAGAGCGCATAGCCCCGTGAGATATCAGCAGCAAGGAGCGAGAACGCGGCGTTCTGTCCCATGCTGGCTCCGAACTGTTCGCTGATCTCCTGCGCCTCGGCGAGCGCTCCCTCGCAGTTCCCTTGCATGGCCCTGAGCTCAAGAGCGATACATCTGCCCTGCAGCGTGTCGAGGTGGCTCGCCCCGAGCACCGACCGGCCGAGCGTGACAGTCTTCTCGGCCTCGCGCGATGCTTCATCCAACCGGCCAAGATCGCGGAGCGTCTGCGCAAGCTGGCCCCGGGCAACGATGGCGTGCTGGTGCGACTCACCGAGCAGCTCCGTGCGTAGCTCGACCCCCTTCTCAATCAGCGGGAGCGATTCATCCGGGCGCCCGAGCACCCGGAGAAGGCTCGAGAGCGCGACCATCGAGGTGATCGTCTCCGGGTGCTTCTCCCCGAGTTGACCAAGCCGGCTCTCGTAGACGACCCGGGACACCGCCTCCGCCTCGGCATCCCTGCCGATCATCCCGAGCGCTCCCGCGTGATTGTGCATCGCCTTAAGGGTTCCCAGGTCGCTGGGCCCGAGCGTGTGCTCCCGTTGCTCGCGTATTCGTCGAAGGAGGGGCTCGGCCTTCGTGTACTGCGCCGTGTCGAGGTACAGCAGCGCCAGCCCGCTCCGAGTCCGCAGTGTTTCTTCCCCGTCCTCGCCCTGGAGCCCCACGAACACCTTCTCCGCCCTTTGTAGGAGGGACTCGGCCTTGTCGAACCGACGCAGCGAGCCGCGGTACAGCGCCCCCAGGTCGTTCATGACCCGGGCGCTCGTCTCGCTGTTCTCCCCCAGGTGCCGAACATACAGGTCCAGCGCGTCGTTCCCGTGCTCCTCCGCCCTCGCGAACTCGCCAAGGTCTCTGTATATCTGCGAGAGGAGGTGGTGCGCATCCGCCAGAGCCACCGGCTGATCGACGAGCGAGCCAAGATCGTTCTCGGACGCCTCGACGAGCGACCGCAGCAGCGACGTGTCCTTCCCGAGAGCAACCTGCGGCCTCACAGAGCCCAGCAGTTTCTGGACGAACCCGTTCAGCGACCGGTACCGCTCGGCGCTCCGCTCCGCCGCCGCCCCTTGGATAACGGCGTCATCGCGCGCCGCGATCGCGTCCTTGGCGCTGCGCTTCGAGTCGGCGAGCGCACGCTCGGCTCGCACGAGCGCCCTGCTGATGACCACGATCGCGATGCACATGATGACGATCGCGAGCACGACCGCCGCGGAGAGCTCGCGATGCCGCCGACAGAACTGCGTGAGCTGGTAAACAGCGGTCGGTCGGCGCGCCGACACGGGCTCGTTGCGGAGCACACGCCGAAGGTCGTCCGCGAGATCCGAAGCATGCTGGTAACGCCGCGCGGGGTCCTTCTCGAGTGCGCGCAGCACGATCGCCTCGACATCACGCCCTGCGGAGGCCTGCTGCTTGGGGATACGGGATGGCGCATTCTGGATCGCCGAGAGCGCGGCCTGCAATGACAGCTCTGAGATCGGGACCGGCGGCGTCCCATAGAGAAGCTCGAACAGCACCGCTCCGACCGAATAGACGTCCGAGCGACTGTCGATCTTGGACCCATCCCCCGTCGCCTGCTCCGGGCTCATGTACGCCAGCGTGCCGACGATCTGTCCCGCGGCGGTCATCATGGTCGCCGCGTTGTCCCCGCTAAGCCGCGCGACCCCAAAGTCAAGAATGCGCGGATGCCCGTCCTGGCCAATCGCGATGTTGGCAGGCTTGAGGTCGCGATGGATCACGCCGCGGCGGTGCGCGGATTCGATCGCATCACAGACCTCGGCGATGAGCTCGAGGCGCTCGGCCTGCGAGAGCCGCGAGGCCCGCGCATGCTCCACGATCGACAGGCCCGTCACCAGCTCCATGGCGATGAACGCGCGCGGGTGCCCGTCCAACGCGGCCCGGCCCGACTCATAGACGCGTGCGATGCCCGGGTGACTGAGCGCCCCAAGAGCCTCGGCCTCGTGCTCGAAGCGCCTGAGCATGCTAGACGAGGCAACCTCCGGCCGTATGAGCTTCACGGCTACATGTCGGCGGGGAGAGGATTGCTCGGCCTCGTACACCACGCCCATCCCGCCCGAGCCGATAATGCGGAGCAGCGTGTACGAGCCCAGCTTTGCCGGAAGGTGTAGATCAAGCTCGTCGGTCATCGAGAAGCCGGCGGGCGCCGACCCTGACCACGTGATCGGCGCACTATCAAGTATGCAATCGGCTTGATCGTGATGACTCAGCAGCGACTCGATCTCCGCGGCGAGCGTCGGGTCCGTCCGATGAAGGTCACGGAGGAATGCCGCGCGATCCGCGGCACACAGTCCGGCGGCGCGCTCGAACGCGGCCTTCTCGGCATCTTGCAGGGATTGGGTCATGTCTGGACATTCGATGCACGGTGTCGGGCGACCTCTCGCAGCAGCCATGCGCGGGCGTAGGTCCAGTCCCCCTTAACCGTTCCGGGAGAGACCCCTTGGGCACTGGCGGTCTGTTCGATGGTGAGCCCGGCGAAGTAACGAAGCATGACGACCTCGAACTGGCGCTCATCGCGATCGCGCAGTGATTCCAACGCCTGGTCAAGCGCGATCAGGTCATCCGGACGTCCGGGCAAGTCCGCGGTTCCGGGCTCGGCCGCGTCCGCCGGGTCGGCCCCCGGCGCCAGCGGAAGGCCTGTGGCGCGAATGTGCCGGGCCCGGTCGATCAGGAGACGCCGCATGGCCTGCGCCGCGGCCCCGAAGAAGTGCCGACGGTTCTCCCATGACACGTCACCCGGCCCGACCAGGCGCATGTACGCCTCATGCACCAGGGCCGTAGGTTGGAGCGTGTTCGAGCCCCGGAGCGGCTCTCGCGCCAAAAGAGCGCCCGCGAGCCGCCGGAGGTCCTCGTAGACCACCGGCAAGAGGTCGTCGGTGGCTTGGCGATCGCCGCGCGAGGCGGCCTCGAGCAGGATCGTCACGTTCTGCGGGGGACCGGCGGTCAGGGCCATGCTCCGGGGACTCAACGGAATCTTTGTCCAATATACCACACCCTTCCGCATGTGCTTGCAGGTGCCTCGTGAGCGGCCGGAAGTTCCGGCGACGGGCACCGCGGCTGGGCAGGATGCCCGTGGAGCAGCGGCATGCAACGCATTCGTAACTGGAACCTGGGTCTGGCGGTGGTGGCGGCGGCGCTGCTGTCGCCCGCGGCCAACGCACAGAACGACCGCATCATCGATGACCCGACCGGCTGGCTCTACTACTACGGGGCCTCCACCAGCGACATCTCCGACATCATCGCGGACGGATTTCGGCCGATCACGATCCATCGGGTGAGCGCCGGCCTGTACGACACGGTCTTTGTCCATAACAGCGGCGACTACCAGGTGACGGGCGCGGATGTGACGTTCGGCCGCAGCGTGACAAGCCTCTCGAACTGGCTGAACGACAACAACTTGCGCTTGCTGGATGTGGAGGCCTACCAGTCGGGCGGCAACACGTTCTTCAGCGCCATCGCGCTGCCCAACAGCGGACCTACCGCCGCGCCGGGTTGGGGGTGGGTGGCGAACGTGACGTGGACGACGCTGGGCGATTGGCTCACGGACAATCCGGGCCTGCGCCTGATCGATCTGGACGCGTACGACATCGGGGGGACGCAGTACTACAGCGCCGTGGCCGTCCCCAACTCGGGGAACAACGCGCAGGGTTGGTGGTACTTCACCGGCCTCACCGAGGCGGGGATCAGGACTCAACTCGCGAACAACGGGGCGCGCCTCGTAGACCTGAGCGCCGAGGGGAACACGACGTTCTGCGGGATCATGGTCTCGAGCGATGCGGGGAGCGAGTGGTTCGAGACGGCGCAGACGGGGGACGGGATCACGACGCTGCTTCAGCAGACGGGCGGCCGCCTGACAGCCTTCCACCGCTACGACTCCTTCGGCGAGGAACGGTTCGCGGTCGCCCTTGTTGACAACCTCCCCAATGCCCAGTCTCGCCGCATGCGCGACTACATGGAGGACTCGGGCGGCATCGCGGGCTTCACGCTCAAGCAGGTCGGCGGCCAGGTACTAGCGCAGCACAACCCGGACTTCGTCTTCGAGCCGGCGAGCACCATGAAGATCGTGCATGGGGCGTACGCGGTCCGCGAGTGCGCACAGGGCGATGACAACCTCAACAACAACATCTTCATCCGCGACACCTGCAACAACAACGAGTGCCCCGACAACGTCCAGTGCAGCCCGGGGAACGAAGACCTCGACGTGGCGATCGCCGAGATGCTCGAGCAATCCGACAACAACCGGACGATGGAGATCGAGCTGCGATATACACGCGCGACACTGAACGCGTTCGTAGCGTCGCGAGGCATGGACGCGACGAGCATCAATCACCGATTGGGCTGCTTGTGCGGTAATCCGGAGAACCAGACGAGCTGTACCGACCTCAACACGCTCTACGAGGACATCGCCAACGGCTCTCTCTTCAACCAGGGCTGGCAGGACACGCTCTACAACCTGATGCATGATCTCGACGAGAGCGGGTACGGGAGCTTCGGCACGCTCAGCGCGGTCATCAACGAGGAGGCGGCCGATACCAACTTGACCGCGGAGGAGATCGCGGCGTTCCGCGATCTCGTGCGGTTCGCACACAAGGCGGGCGGGTACGGGTGCAACGGCCGTCTCTGGCGCGCCGATGCCGGATGGGCGAGCGTGCCGTTCAAGGCGCAGCTCGGGGGTGGCTACCTCCTGGTTCATCGCGAGTACGTGATCGCCGGGTTCGTGTATGACTCCCCCTTTGATTCGGCCTCCGGTATCGTGTACTCGGCGAAGGAAGAGATCCTGCGCGAGCAGATCCGCGAGGCGCTGGAGTCGTGGGACGACGCCTGCACGCCCCCGGTGATCATCAACGAGCCCGACGACCTGGCTGTGAACGTGGGCGAGGACGCGACCTTCGCGGTCGTCGCGCTCGGCAGCGTGCAGGGGCGCACCTACCAGTGGCAGCGCCGCCTGGGCGCTCTGTGGATCAACCTGAACGATTCGCCCGGCCAATACGAAGGGACGGACACGGCGACGATGACCGTGCTCAATGCGCAGCTGAACGATGCAAACGACTTCCGCTGCCGCGTCGAGAACGGGTGCGGGACCGACACCAGCGCGGTGGCGACGCTGACGGTCGAGGATGTGCCGTGCCCGGGTGACTGGAACCAGTCGGGCTCGGTCACGAGCGCGGACATCACGGCGTTCCTGCAGGACTGGTTCGCCGACATCGCCAATGGAACGGATGTCGCGGACTTCAACAACTCGGGCTCAACGACCAGCGCCGACATCACGGCGTTCCTCCAGGCCTGGTTCGCCGGGATTGGCGGGGGCTGCTAAGCGAGCGCGCCGGCGGACAACGAAGTTGCCTTTGCGCGGCCGTCCAGGAATGGGCGGCCGCTTTTCTTTGGTGATGCCTGGTTGCACCGTGTCGTGCGGCCTGGGCGCGCTGGGATCCGCCGGCATACGACCGACGGCTTGTGCTGCGAGGCACTACCCGGTCGCTCGATACCAAGGGTGGCGTGTACAGAGGCGATTCTGCGGCGATGGCGCCATGAACGTCCGGGCTCATGGATTTGACGCCCGCCGAGGCGAGCGGCCGGTCGCTGAGCCTGGATGGGAGCTCGCTGCGCTCGCCGCCGGCAACGGTCGATCGCCACGTTCGTGGCGAGGAGGAATCCAAGCGGGCATGGAGGGAGGTGAGGACGAGGGAGAGGGTATTCTTGCTCTTGTTCTAATACCCTAACGTTCATCTCTGCGAAGCCTGGCGACCATCTCTTCGCACGATCGCACCGTGTCCTGTGCCTCCGCCACATGCGGGAAATCGGCCCGCATCGATGCGCACAGGGACTCGATTGATTCGAGCACCGTCGCCAGTTTCTCACGGTGACCCATCTCAACGAGCAATGTCGCATGGTCGCGGAGCGAGCCCGCCAGGGCCTGTGCTGTCTTCGCATCAGTCAGACCTGAACGCATAACGCGATGCAGGAGCGCCTCGTGATCGGAGAACAAGTGGTCGGTGAGGTCCAGATTGCCCTGCGTTCGAGCAAGGACCGCCCGGCTGAACGCGAAGGGCGCGAGGTACCCAGCCTCGAACTCGGCGTCCCCATCGTGCTCCGAAAGCCTTCGGACCGCTGCCAAGCCGATCTCCTCGTACGAGGCCGCCTCGGCGAGATCCCCAAGCTGCACCGAGAGTCGGATCGCGTTGGAGCACGCCATCGCCAACATGCCCTGGTGCAGCCACGCATCGTGGTCGAGCGCCACCAGCCGGCTCGCGGCGCTCACGCTCTGACGCGCATGCGAGATCGCCTCCCGGGGTTTCCCATCGGCAAACGAAGTCAGGGCCAGGTAGTTCTGCACCCGCGCTGTCGCCTCCAACGATCGCCACTCGTGCGGCGCCACCCTCATCATGCCCTCCGCCGTCTGGGCCGCGCGGACGAGGCAGCGATGGACCTCCTCGCGCTGCGATTCGGGGAGCACGGTCGCGAACCGGAAGTAGCTCCAGAACAGATTGCTGAGCAGCTTCACGTCGGTTGGATGAGACTTCACAAGGGCCTGGTCAAGCTCGAGCGCCGAGCGGAACCACTCCAAGCCGACGGTGTGCCGCCCCAGCTTGGTCTCCGCGTCGCCAAGTTTGACCATCGCGAGCGAATACTCGTGTCCAACGCCCGCGTCGTGGCCGGTGTTGTCCCAGAGCCGGCGATAGGCACTGGTGGCGCGTGTGAACGCCGCATGCGATTCGACATACAGGTACTCGTCGCGCTGCACATCGCCCAGCGAGACCAGGTAGCTCGCGAGCACCCGCTGCGCGCGCGGGTCGTCCCGCGAGCGCTTGGCCATCAGTTCTACATCGCGCTGGATGAACTCAAGCAGCTCCTTGCGCTCCTGCATCGTCCCGATCTTGGGCGCGATCGGCGAGAGCACGCGAGAGACCACGGCGTCGAGCGCGTTGAGCGTGGCCGCCTGGGCCTGCGCCTCGCGCCGAAGCGTGAGAGCCGAGTTAGCGGCGCCGACGCCACCCACAACTAGCACGATCGCGGTCGCCGCGACTCCCGTTCGGTGCCGCCCGGCGAACTTGCGCGCTCGGTAGGCCAAGCCCGGGAAACGCGCCTGGACCGGAAGGTTGCGCACGAGTCGATCGAGGTCGGCCGCGAACTCAAGCGCCGACTGATACCGGCGCGAGGGGTCGCGCTCGATGCCCTTGAGCAACACCGCGTCCGCGTCGCCCCGGAGTGTCCTATTCAATGACGAAGGTGGCAATGCGGGCGCCTCGAGCTGCAGCCGAACCGTCTCGCCGAGCGACTCGGAGCCGGCAAGATACGGGTGGCGGCCCGTGAGCAGCTCAAAGGCGATGAGCCCGAGCGCGTACACGTCCGAGCGGGTATCAACTCCCGCGTTCCCCCCACAGGTACCACCCCCCGCATTACCGCCCGCGAGCGCCTCGGGGCTCATGAACCGCAGCGTCCCCAGCACGTGGCCCTGCATCGTGATGGCCGAGTTCTCGTGCCGGTCGACGTGGCACGCCAGGCCGAAATCGAGCACCTTCACGCGACCATCCGCATCGACGAGAATGTTCCGGGACGAGAGGTCGCGGTGCAGCACGCCGTTCTGGTGCGCGTGCGAGACGGCCGCGCACAGGCCCCTGATCAGCTCGATGATCTCGCCGAGGGCGGGGTGACGCGTCCGCACGAACTCGTCGATGGGCGGGCCGTCGATGTACTCCATCGCGATGAAGGGTCGCTCCGTGCCGTCGTCGGTCATTCCCAGTTCGTAGACTCGGGCGATCCCCGGATGGCTCAGGCGCGCCAGGCTCTGGGCCTCGAACTCGAGACGCCTGCGCTCCGATTCCGTGAAGAACGACCTCATCACCTTAACGGCCACCAGTCGGCGCGGCCTCGCCTGCTCGCACAGGAACACTGTTCCGAACCCGCCCCGCCCCAGCACCCGCAGCACGCGGTAGGGACCGATCATCTCGGGCAACCGCTCGTCGGCGAGCGGGCGGAGCAGATTGACGGTTACGAGTTCGCTGGGACGCCCGAGAAACTCGCGGGTCGGCGAGTCGTGGTCGAGCAGCGATCGCACGCCCTCCCGCTCCGCCTGCGTGAGCGACAGGTTCTCGTCGAGTGACCTTGCCCGTTCGTCCCGGGACAGCTCGCGGAGGCGGTCGAACAGCTCGAAAACGCGGCTGGTTTCAAGCGGTCTCACGCGATGACTCCTCGCGGGCCGACGCGAGCTCGCGCGAGAGCCAGGCCTTCGCCCGGTTCCAGAGCGTGCGCACCCGGCTGAGCGGCATATCAAGCGCCGCGGCGATCTGCTCGAGCTCCATCCCGCCCCAGAACTTCAGTTCCGCGACACGCGCGCTCTCCGGGCTGGCCGCGGCGAGCGCGACCATCGCGTCCTCGATCTCCAGTGCCTCGATGGGGTGCTCGCGGTTCTCGAGGCCCTCGGTGTGGAGCGACACCCGCACGAGCGCGCCGCCGCGCTTGAGCGTCGTTTCGCGCCTGGCGATGTCAACGACGACCCGACGCATGATGGTGGCGAGGGCGGCGGTCACGCGGGCGGAATCGGCGAAGTCCACGTTGTCCTGGTCGAGGAGCCGAAGGTACGCCTGGTGGACAATTGAACTGGCATGGACCCATCGACCGGCGCGATCTCCCGTCAGCATCTGTTTAGCAATCACCCTCACCCGCTCGTACACGAGCGGCATCACGCGATGGAGCGCCTCCAGATCGCCAGCAACGGCACCCTTCAGATCCTCGTGGTTGTTCAGAGGCACATTCGTTTCCACAAAACTGCCCTATACAAGGCATCCAATCCTAACAAGCCCAGCTCAAACAGGCGCTCCCGCGACGGAGAAAGCCCCAAAGCGAGACAATATGGGATTTGATTCAGAAAATCATACAACAAGCGCGCAGCGGATGCGGTGTTTTACGCCATAGAAGGAGTGGAAGGTCGATGCGAGAAAACCGGGAGTAACCCACCTCCGTCGTCGGATCCTCCGCGAGGGGTGGCCTGAACCCAGCTTGAAGGTTGCCGCACATGGTGGGCCCGTCGGTCTGGGCCCCCAAGTTCCAAGTCGCGAAAGGGGCTTGGAGCTGTTGATGAAGGATATGGGGGCCTTGGTGGGAATATCGCGCCAGCGGAGCGAACCCCCGTGTTCCTGGAACGACGGTTCGCCTTCACGCGGCGGCCGGAGTTGTCTCCCGCGAGTCGGTCAAGTTGGACGGGTCCCAGCCTCGTTCCAGTTCCTCCGGCTCGTCGCCCCTGCCCGGTGGGGGCTTTTCTTTTTTGTGCGCTCACGACCGAGCGCGTGGCATCGAACGCAGTTTCAACCGCCCGCGGGCTTCGCCGGATAGCCGAGAGATTGAAGCACATGAACAGCCTTGGCCTGATGATCGCCCTGGAGTTCAAGCCCCAGTTCGCTCACCGTTCCGCCCGCGCCGAACTTTGACCGCAGGCTCTTAAGCAGACCCGGAAGGTCGGACGCCGCGGGATCAAGGCCGGAGATGACCGTGACGACCTTGCCGCGACGCCTTTCGAGGCGGACCCGCGCCGGCTGATCCTTCGGTAACAGGATGTCTCCGGCTTGGGTGCGCGGGCAAGCGCAGCGGTCGAGCGGCGCCCCGCATCGCGGGCACGTAACAGGCCGTTCCAGCGGTGTCCCGGCGAAGAGTCCCGACATGAATCACCATAGTGGCGTGTGGGCGGCGACGTTTGATGACGTGTGGCCATACCCCGGAGGGCTTACCCACTTCGATGAGCAGACCTGGACCACCTACCAGTAGAGCTCCTCGCCGCTTCTGCATAATCCGATCTGGGAGCTCACGTCGCGCCCTCTGACCGGCGGCTACGAGCTCTGGGTCGGCACGGCCAGCGAGGGCATCGCCGTGCTCACGGTCACGACAACCATCCCCTGCCCCGCCGACTTCAACGGCGATGAGGCGGTCACCAGCGCCGACATCACCGCCTACCTCGCGCCGTGGTTCACCGACCTGAGCAGCGGAACCACCGTTGCCGGCTTCAATAACTCCGGCGCGACGACATCGGCCGATATCACGGCGTTCCTGGGAGCGTGGTTCGAGGCGCTGGCGCAGGCGTGCTGACGAGTCGAATCGGGTTCGGCCTGCTCGGTTTCGGGCGACCTTCAATCATGCAACCTGGCGGCCCACCAAAGCCTTAAAGCGATCAGCCCCGAAGCAACTCCAAACCGAGTTTCAGCCCGCCTGCCGTTTCGGCAGCCTGCCCCCCACCGGCGCGGCCTTTGGCTGTCTCCGGCCTCGGCACGACGCCCGATTCGCCCCTCCCGCACCCGTCTTCCGGTGGCACACCCGTTGCCAGTACCGCTACGAAACCTGACCCTCAAGGGTGCCCGTGCGACCCTTGACCTCGCTACGGAGAGACAACCCAATGTCCAAGATCATCGGAATCGACCTCGGCACCACCAACTCAGTCGTCGCAATCATGGAGGCCGGCTCCCCCAAGGTGCTGATCAACTCATCGGGCAACCGGATCACCCCCTCGGTCGTCGGCTTCACGGAGAAGGGCGAAAGGCTCGTGGGGCAGCCCGCCAAGCACCAGCAGGTCACCAACCCCAAGAACACCATCTTCTCGATCAAACGCTTCATGGGCCGCCGCCACAAGGAGGTTGCCTCCGAAGAAAAACTTGTCCCCTACGAGGTTGTCGGCGGCGCCGAGGAGTTCGTGCGCGTCCGCGTGCGCGGCCAGGAGTTCACGCCCCAGCAGGTCTCCGCCTTCATCCTCCAGGATCTCAAGAAGACCGCCGAGGACTACCTCGGCGAGCCCGTGACACGGGCCGTCATCACCTGCCCCGCCTACTTCAACGATGCCCAGCGCCAGGCCACCCAGGACGCCGGCGAGATCGCCGGCCTCAAGGTCGAGCGGATCATCAACGCGCCCACCGCCGCGGCGCTCGCCTACGGGCTCGACAAGAAGAAGAACGAGATGGTCGCCGTGTTCGACCTGGGCGGCGGCACATTCGACGTCTCCATCCTCGACGTCGGCGACGGCGTGTTCGAGGTGCTCTCGACCAACGGCGACACCCACCTGGGCGGAGACGACTTTGACAATGCAATCTTGCACTGGATTCTCGATACCTTCAAACAAGAAAACGGCATCGACCTATCGAAAGATAAGATGG
>JACMLW010000085.1 GCA_014379385.1 Phycisphaerales bacterium | reverse complement strand
CGCACGAAGTTGGACCCGATGAACCCTGCCCCGCCCGTCAGAAGAATGTGCATCGAAAGTTCCTTACCGACTTCGTCCCATCGTGCCTTCCGCTCTCTTTCCCTATTCCAGCCTCGCCACCACATCCGCCAGGTTCGCCCGCCAGTCCGGCACCTCGCCGATCGCCCGCTCCGTCTCCGAAATATCCAGCACGCTGTACGCCGGCCGCTTCGCCGGGCGCGGGAACTCCGCGCTCGTGCATGGCTCCACCCGTCCCGGCGCGCCGGCCAGCCTTCCGATCTCACGCGCAAACTCAAACCATGTGCAATCCCCCCCGTCGGTCACGTGCCAATGGCCCTTCATCCTCCGGTCGATCAGCGACATCGTCGTCCGCGCCAGATGCTGCGCCGATGTTGGCCGCCCTCGCTGGTCGTCCACGACCTTGATCGAAGGCTTTTCAAAGAGCAGCTTTCGGATCGTCAGCACGAAGTTCTTTCCCCACGGCGCGTACAGCCACGAGGTCCGGATGTTCAGCCAGTCAGCGTGCGATGCCTCGACCGCCTCCTCACCCACCGCCTTGCTCCGCCCGTATGCGTTCAGCGGCGCACGCGGAACATCGACCTGGTACGGCTCGCTCCCTTGCCCGTCGAACACATAGTCCGTGCTGTACGTCACAAGGAGCGCTTCCCAGCTGAAGCACAGGCCCGCGAGGCTCGCAACACCCCCGCCGTTCACCGCCGTCGCCTCTGCTTCTCGCGTTTCCGCACCATCCACATCGGTCCACGCCGCGCAGTTGATCACGAGCCCTGGCGGCTCTGGTTCCCGCCATGTCGTCGCGCGCTCGAGTGTCCTGGCGTTCGCGAGGTCGAACTCACGCCGGGATGGCGCAGCAAACCCCCAGCCCCGCCCTCGCAGCTCGCCCGCAACCGCGCGCCCCAGCATCCCGTCAGCGCCAAGCAGGAGCACACCCCGCCGGTCTGCCCAACGCTGTCTCGCGAGAAACGCCTCCTTCGACTCCCCGTGGCGCGTCCCACTCATCCGTGCCTCACGCCCCAGGGGAAACCCTCAATGCTATCGAAGGCGCGCCGATCCTCATCGGGTTTCGCGGCGTCGTACGCGTGGGTGACGTAGTAGAACAGGCCCGCGGGCGTGTCGCCCACCGTCGCGGCGCCATGCCAGAGGGGGGGCGGGATGATGAGCACACCGGGGCGCTTCTCGCCGATCACGGCGAGCCAAGCGGTCTTGTCGGTCTCGCGGTAGACACCGACCTTGATGTGACCCTGCAGGCAGATCCAGAAATCGGTCTGCTTCGCGTGGCGGTGCCAGGCCTTGACGACGCCGGGGTACTGCACGGAGTAGTTGACCTGACCTTCGGGGGACATCACACCCTGCATCTGGTTCATAAGCGACCAGCCGCGATCGTCGGTGAATAGCGAGGCTGGTACAAACACGGGCTCGACCGCTTCCTTGGCGCTGGCGAAAGCCGTTGCGAGGGAGCCGGTTGCGATGCGTGGAAAGGTGGTCTTCATAAGGCGTGGGAGGAGGACTTTCACCACAGAGCCGATTTTCACCATAGAGGACACGGAGCGCACAGAGGAGTCGAGAGAAGAAGGCAAGAGCTCGACCAAATCAGGCGAGAGGCTGGGCGGTTCGATGCGGCTCGAATCGTTGGGGCTACACCTGCGTAGAGCTGTGTGAGGTTTGAATCAGGTTCGCGCGGCGAACAGTGAGGGGGTCTTGGACCCCTCGCCCACATGGTTCGCGCCGCCCTCGGCAACAAACTGTGCGGCACGGTAGAGGCTCTCGAACGTTCCGGCGTCGGTCCACCAGCCGTCGAGGATGTCGTGGGTGAGGTCGCCGCGGGCCATGTACGCGTTGTTGACGTCGGTGATCTCGAGCTCGCCGCGGGCGCTGGGCTTGAGCGTGCGGCAGATCTCGAAGACGTCGTTGTCGTAGAAGTAGAGGCCGGTGACGGCGTAATCGCTGGACGGGTTCTGCGGCTTCTCGATGATCTCGATGATCTTCGACCCCGGTCCCCCATCGCTCTCAAACCGCACCACGCCGAACCGCTGCGGGTCGGGCACTTGTTTCAGAAGAATCTTGGCCCCGCTGCGCTGGGTGAAGAAGTCGCCGGCGGCACGGCGCACGTTCTTCTCGATGATGTTGTCGCCCAAGATGACGCAGATCTTGCCGCCGTCGGCGAACTCTTCGGCGAGCTTGAGGGCATCGGCGATGCCGCCCTCGCCCTCCTGGTAGGCGTACTCGAGGTGGTGGACACCGAGCTGCTTGCCGTTCTTGAGGAGTTTGAGGAAGTCGCCCGCGTGCTCGCCGCCGGTGACGATCAGGATGTCCTTGATCCCGGCGTTGACCATGCACTGGATGGGGTAGTAGATCATCGGCCGGTCGTAGACCGGGAGCAGGTGCTTGTTGGTGACAAGCGTGAGCGGCTTGAGGCGCGAGCCGAGTCCGCCCGCCAGGATGATGCCCTTCATATGTCTGTCCTTCGGAGTTCTTGGCGAGCGGCGGTGAGCGTGATTGGAGTGGGAGGCAGGACCGATAACTACGGGGGTCACGGCGTCGGCGAGTATACCCGCCGCTCTCCCCCCTCCCCAGACCTCCCCTACGACGTCCGGGCGGAGCCGGTTTGGCCGCGAGGTTGAGATGCGACCCATTCGCGGTGGACCGCGTCGAGACCTTCTTTGATCGACCGCGGCGCGGGGCTCATCAATCCGCGAAGGATCGAAGTGTCCAAAGAGACGTCTTTCGCGCGCGGGAGACCGACTTTGAGGTCGGCCTGGAGCGCTGGCTCGAGGAGGGACGTATCGAGCCGCCAGCGCTCGGCGATGAGCTGGCCCAGTTCCCAGCGGGAGAGTCGGTCCGGGCCGGCGACGTGGATGATGGGCGGGAGTCTTTCGGCCGGAAGGAGGGCCAGGAGCTCACAGGCCGCGGCGACGTCATCGGCGTGGATGGGAGTCCGATACTCATCAGTGAAGAGGCGGGCGGTCTCGCCGGCAGAGGCCGCGGCGAGGATCTGCTCGACGGCGCTAAGTTTGGGAGATCCGGGTGGGGCGAGGCCGTAGACGAGGGCGAGGCGGGCGATACAGAATGCGGCGTTGGGTGCCACGACCGCTTCGGCAAGGACGGCTTGCTCCCCATTGAGCTTGGTCTGGCCGTAAACCTGCACGGGGTTGGTATCGTCAGTCTCGCGGCGCCAGGGGGCCGCGCCGTCAAAGACCTGGTCGGTGGAGAGGTAGATGAGACGGGCACCGTGCTCGCGGCAGCGGTCGGCGATGAGCGCCGTGCCATCGGCGTTCACGCGGTTGGCGAGTTGGAGATTCGACTCACACTTTCCGAGATCGGCGAGGGCGGCGGCATGGACGACAGCGTCGGGGCGGGCCGCGACGAACGCAGCCGTTATCGAGGCTGGGTCGAGCAGGTCGAGAGTGACGGTGGACACGCTGAAAAGAGCATGCAAGCTGCGGGCAGCGGCGGTAACGGTGTGGCCGGCGGCCGCGAAGCGGGAGACGATTCGAGAGCCGACGAAGCCTCCGGCGCCGGTGACAAGAACGCGCATGCCAGAGCATAAGAACGGGACCGCGGATGAGGAGCAATGGTTTCTCCGCTGGGAAAGGCGTAGGGGCAACTTGCACCCATCCAGCCGCGGATTAATCGCGACGACTCAAAGCGGCCATGACCGCGGCGCGTGAGATCATCCGCACACGGCCCAACCTTTCCGGGGATCATCGGTAGACTGAGACACCGTGAACCCAGTTGACCGGCGAACCCTGCGTTCGTACACGCGCCTCCCCCCCCCCGCTCCGCCGCCACCAACGGCTGGGGCCTTCCAGGCGGACGAGGACGCCATTCCGCTCGGCAGTCCTGAAAATGTCCAAGGATCGACGAATCCAAAGACGGGTGCGCCCATCGCCGCGGGCCGCCGTGGAATCGTCGCGCCCGAGCCCGCAATGCTGCGTGCCGATCCAGCGCCGGAGCGCGACGTGCCGGAGTTCGACCCCCAGCTTCGGCCGTCGGAGCGGATCCAGGAGGCGTCGGTCACGCTATACGTCAATGAAGATCGTGCGTGCATCGGTTGCGGGTACAACCTCAAGGGGCTCAAGGTCAGCGGGAAGTGCCCGGAGTGCGGCCGGGCCATTCGGAAGGCCAAGGTCTCGTACTCGGCACAGCAACTGGTGCGGGCACCGCTGGGGTATCTCACGCGGCTTCGCTTTGCTTCAACCCTGCTGTTGTGGGGGTTCATCGGGCTCGTCGCGTCACTGATCATGTACGACAACCTCGGGGAGGCCAAGTGGCTTTTCGCGACCTGTGCCGCGGGCTTCATGCAGTGGCTGGGGGTGGTGATCGCCACGGTGCCGCGGCCACTCATGCCCGGCGCCACGGTGAACCCGGTGAAGGAGATGGCCCTGGTGCGGCTGGCGGCGCGGGTGACTCAGGCGTGCTGGGTTCCCGCGGCAGGGGCGCTGATCGCGTACCACTCGCCGGGTGCGGCGGGGAATACGACGGCGTTTCTGTGGATCGCGCAGGGACTGGGGATTATCGCGCTGCTCGGCTTGGTACCGTTCGCGATCTATATGAAGTGGCTCGCCGACTGGGGGGAGGATTCCCCGCAATCATCCGCCTGGCAGATGTGCTGCTGGTCCGAACCGTTCATGTTTCCGTTCTCGATCGCGACGGCGTCGTGGGCGATCCGCGCGACGAATCTGCTCGTGGAATCGCTATTCGCTCCGTTCCTGCTGCTGGTCGGGCTCGCGGCGTTCACGTTTGTGATCCTTCCCTTGTGGTTGTCGCTCAAGGCGCGCATCGGGCTGTACCAGGTCGCGCACTGGGCGGTGAAGAACCACGTCATCGCGGAGGAGAAGGACGAGCGGCTGCGCGAGCGGTATATGAAGGTATCCACCGAGGCGGCGATCCCGAGGGACGACTACATCCCGGTGGCGACGCCGACTCGCGCGAAGCGGCCGGAGGGAAAGGCGCTGAAATACCCCGCGCTCCCGCCGCGAGACATTCCCAATGCCCCACCGCCGGGAGTGCCGGTTTCGCGTGGGCATGTGGTCGGAGGGGCGAGCCAGGGACCGATCGATATCAGCCGACGCGAACCGCCTGCGATCGACGACGACGACAAGCCGCTTTCGATGGAAGGGATCTGAGGGGGGGAGGGGCTGAGTCTGCCGCCGCTGGCGGAGTCTCGCGATCGCCGCGCGGCGCTGTGGAACCGTGGTCCGAACTACGATGGCCCGTGGCAGGTTCTTCCCCCTCACATCTCAAGCCCAAGGTTTTGGTCGCGATGTCGGGCGGCGTTGATTCGTCGGTCGCTGCGGCGATGCTGGTCCGCGCCGGGTACGACGCCGTGGGGTGCTTCATGCGGCTGGGTTCGCCCGGGGAAACGATCGAGGGTGTGGTTGTCGACACGGGCGGAGCGAGCGGGGCGGGGGCGGGCGGCCCCGCGTGCAAGCCCACGAAGATCGGGCATCAGGGGTGCTGCTCGATCAACGACGCCGCCGATGCACGGATGGTCGCGGCGGAACTGGGAATCCCGTTCTATGTGCTGAACTTCAAGCGCGACTTCGGACGGATCATCGACTATTTCGTTGAGGAGTACGCAGCGGGTCGGACGCCGAACCCGTGCGTGCGCTGTAACGACTGGCTGAAGTTCGGCAAGCTGCACCGGTACGCGCAGCAGATCGGCGCGGAGTTTGTCGCGAGCGGGCATTATGCGCGCCTGGGCGACCACGAGGGAAAGCCGGCGCTGCTTCGCGGGGTGGATCACAGCAAAGACCAGTCGTACGTGCTGTTCGGAGTGCCGCCGGACCGGCTGGGGCACATGCTGCTACCGATTGGCGCCATGGAGAAGCCCGCGGTCCGCGATTTGGCGCAGCGGTGGGGCCTGCCGGTGTTCGACAAGCCGGACTCGCAAGAGATCTGCTTTGTCCCGGACAACGACTACGCCTCGCTGGTGGAGCGGCGTCTGGGCGAGCGGGCGCCGCGGCCGGGGCCGATTGTCGATGCGGGCGGCGAGACGGTGGGCGAACACGCGGGGCAGCACCACTTCACGATCGGGCAGCGTCGCGGGCTGGGGGTCGCGCTGGGGTATCCGATCTTCGTGATCGGGAAGGATCCGGCCACGAACACGATAACTGTGGGGCCGCGGGAGGGGCTGCTGGTGTCGCGGTGCGAGGTTGGCGAGGCGAACTGGCTAGTGGATGAGAGCGGGGTTGGAGGTGGGAGAGCGGAGTGGTTTGCGTGCCTGGCGAAGTACCGGTACAACACGCCCGCGGTGGCGGCGCGGGCGCGACGGGGTGATGATGCGAACGGCCCGACACACTCGGGGCGGACCGGGACGTTCGAGGTTGAGTTTGCCGAGCCGCAGGAGGCGGTGGCGCCGGGGCAGGCGCTGGTGCTGTATAGCGCTGGAGATCCGGACCTCGTGCTCGGCGGCGGGTGGGTGACGGGGACTGAGACGCCGGGGCGGTCGAACCAGTGAACGATGGGCCCCGCGGCCCCGCCCGCCTCACTTGGCGCGGGGCGCTGGTTCCCGCTACCTTGAGCACATGACGGACCAGAACCCTCGCGACGCCAGACACGTGACCGGCGGGATCCAGAGCGACAGCGACTCGGCGGTCGGCGCGCGCCGCGCGGAGGCGAGCTTCGGGGCGCCTGGGACGGCGGGGGACGTGGCGAGTGTCACGCGCCAGGTTGATTCCATCCCCCCGCTGCCCGACGACGCGACGACCGAGCAGCGCGAGGAGCACTGGTACCGGTACGTGTACCAGGGCGACCGGGTGCCGCAGCTCACGCTGCGCGCGGTGCTCATGGGCGGCCTAATCGGCATGCTGATGTCGGTCTCGAACCTTTACACAACGGTGAAGCTGGGATGGGCGTTCGGCGTGGCCATCACGGCGTGCGTGCTGTCGTACGTGATCTGGAACGCCCTGCGCGCGATCACGGGCAAGCGGCTCTCGCAGATGTCGATTCTTGAGAATAACTGCATGCAGTCCACCGCGTCGGCGGCGGGCTACTCAACGGGCGGCACCGTCGGAGTGGCCTTCGGCGCCCTGCTGCTGATCACCGGGGCGCACACCCCGTGGCAGACGATCCTTCCCTTTGTGTTCTTCACGGCCGCGCTCGGGGTGTTCCTCGCGATCCCCATGAAGCGGCAGATGATCAACGTGGAGCAGCTCAAGTTCCCTTCCGGCATCGCTGCCGCCGAGACGCTCCGCAGCCTGTACAGCACCGGCAAAGAGGCGTCGCAGAAGGCCGCGGCGCTCGTCATTTCTCTGGGGTTGGGGGCGCTGGTGGCGCTGCTCCGGACCTATCCGAGCGCGGTAAACGAACTTGACAAAGTTGGACGAGCGCCGGAGTGGCTGCTAAGGCTCGCGCGCAGCGTTCATCTCCCCGAGATGATTGCATACCCCTCTCCCCTGAAAAAAGGCAGCATGGGCATGGGGTTCGAGCCCAGCGTGCTCCTGATCGCCGCGGGCATGATCGTCGGGCTCCGCGTCTCGCTCTCGATGCTTGCGGGATCGCTCATCCTCCACCTGCTGGTCGCCCCGTGGCTGGTTGAGTATGACACTCGCCAGATTGCAAAGGGCGTCACCGACTACGTCACGTCGTTCTCGTACGCGCCCGACGGCAGTGGAAACTTTAACCCCATCCGCTGGGCGCTCTGGACGGGCACGAGCATCATGGTCTTCTCGAGCCTGACGGCCGTGGCCATCCAATGGCGCACGATCGTTCGGGCGTTCGCCGGGCTGCGGGG
>JACMLW010000084.1 GCA_014379385.1 Phycisphaerales bacterium | reverse complement strand
GAACCTTCCCCCGTCCCCCGTGCCGGCGAGCTCGAGGCGGCCTCCATCGCGCCCGCACCCCGTACGCCCATCCCCTTCGCGCCCCGCCGCCGGCCTCCGGCGCCCCCGCCCCAGCACGTCCCCCCCCCGCCGCCCGCGGAGGCGACCCGTTGAACCACGCATCCGCTCAAGCATATCACCCGATCCTCGTGCCGCTCGGGCGCTCCGTCCTCTTCCTGAGTCTGCTCGTCCCCGTTGCCTGCGTCTCGGATGACCGCCCTTTCCCCGAGCCGCCGCGCGCCGTCCCTACGCAGCCCCCCGGGATCACGCCCACCACGCTTCTCATCAGCGCCAGTCAGTTCCCCGCGGATTCCGATCGCAACGGCTTCGCCGATACCATCGAGATCACCGCCTACCTCTTCGCCGAGCAGCACCGCGCACCGCTCGCCGTCCCGGGCACATTCCGCTTCGCGCTGCTCGATCCCGCGAGCGCTCCCCTTGCCGAGTGGGAGTTTGACCAGGCACAGTCCACGGCCCAGGCCCGCGTGTTCATGCCGGGCCCCGGCTATTCCTTCCGCCTGAACATGCTCGATGTGGCGACCGACCGCCTGCCGGCCACCCAGGCCCGTCTGATGGCCTTCTTTACGCCGACCGGCTCCGCGACTGCCATCGAGCCGCGATCCGCGACCACGATCGTCGTCGGCGCGCGGTAGCGCTGTCTTGCTCCGCCGATAACATCGAGCCGGAGCCGCGTCTGGCCCATAACCCGACTTGAAGCCGCGGCGCGCCCCCATATTCATGGGACGCCTCGCGCGCCGCACGCGCGTCGCCGCCCGCATTGGCCGCGCCACCGCACTCTCTTGCCCTCAAAGCGCCCGCCGTGCTTTAGCGCGAGATCCCCGCGGCCGATCTTCTTGCCTATCGCAGCCCCCTTACCCGGGCCGCCCATCGGGGATCAATCTCCCCGCCAACCCAAGACACCTCTGCCGCCGGCGCGTTGCCGATGTCGGGACATGTGAACCGTCTGTTGCTGCCAAGGAGCTTTGAGTATGCGGAACCGAATGAATCGTGCATTTACCCTCGTCGAAATCCTCATCGTCGTCGTGATCCTCGGCATCCTCGCCGCGATCGTGGTGCCCCAGTTCACCAACGCCAGCGAAGACGCCCAGGTCGGTAACGTCGAGACCCAACTCTCGACCATCCGCAGCCAGATCGAGCTCTACCGCGTCCGCAACAACGGCACCCTCCCCCCGGCCCTGGCGGCCGGTGGCGCTCAGGCCGCGGCCTGGGCCGACCTCGTGGGTTCCGATTACATGCGCGCCGCCCCCATTAATCCCCGCGTCAGCAACGGTGACGTCGCCCTCAGCGCCGCCTCCCCGCCCGTGGGTGCTGCCGGCGATGCAGCCGGCTGGATCTTCAACGCCACCACCGGCGAGATCACCCCCGGCCGCTTCGACGAGACCAACCGCGTTTGGCTCGACTAATCAACGCCTCTGCTCGGCAGAGGTCCTGAATCGACCCAGATCGGCCGTCCCTCAACGGGGGCGGCCGGTTTTGCAGACGACGAGCCTTGGCTGTTCCGCTCGCCGAACTCGCGCACGCCACCTGTTGTTCGGAGCCCGCGGCATGCGACCTACCCCTCGCGCCTTCACCCTGGTCGAGATCCTGATCGTCGTCGTGATCCTCGGCATCCTCGCCGCGATCGTGATCCCTTCCTTCGCGCGCGCCACGTCGGATGCGGCCGAGAACGTCACGCTCAACGAACTCAGCAAGCTCCGTCGCCACGTCGGAATCTTCCAAGCCCGCAATGGTGATCGGCTCCCCAACGTCGTGCAGGGTAACGGCACCTGGGGCGAGCTCGTCGGCCCCGATCACTTCCTCGCCCCGCCCACCAACCCCTGGGTCGGCGGCGGCACCCAGCGGGTGATTACCTTTGGCAACGCGCCCGACGGCGGCTACCAGAGCCTCTACGGATGGATCTACGACCCCGCCACCGGCGACGTCTGGGCCGGCGGCTTCGATGGCAACGACCTCCCGTACCCACGCAACTGAACCCAGATAGGAGCGACCCATGCGGACCCGTCCCTCATACACCCACACCGTGCTCACTGTGATCGCGGTCCTGCTGGGACTTCACCTCATGGTGCGCTTCGACGGCTCCACCGGCAACGCCGCATTTGCGCAACCCGAGAACCAGCCCGGCTCCACCGCCGACAAGATCCCCTTCAACGCCGCCGAGCAGCGCAAGACCATGATCGCCCAGCTCGAGCAGATCCACCGCCGACTCGGCGCCATCGAGTCCCGCCTTGATCGCGGCATCAGTGTCAAAGTCACCGAGATGCCCGCGATGCCCGCCGCCGAGAAGAAGTAACCCCGCCTTCCCCCAACGAATGCCCACGCCCCGCACATCCCAACTTCTCGCCGCACCGAAATCGCTCCGGGTCCGCGCTCGGCGCTCAAGGCGCGCGTTCACGCTCGTTGAGATGATCATCGTCATCGCGGTGCTCGGCATCGCGGGCGCCATGGTCATCCCCTCCATGGGCCAGACCGGCGTCCTCCGCGTCCAGGCCGCCGTGCGCACGATCGTCGCCGACATCACCTACGCCCAGTCCGACGCCGTTGCCTTCCAACAGCGGCGCTGCGTCCTGTTTGATGTCGCCACCTCCAGCTACCGGCTCGTCTCCGTTCCCGGCGACACCATCGACCCCGACATCAACACGCTCTACGACCCCACCTCGCGCACCGGTCTCTACGAGGTCAGTTTCGAGGACAACAAGTTCGGCGACGCCCGCATCACCGAAGTGAACTTCGACGACGACTCCGCCCTGGTCTTCGACGCCATGGGCGGCCCGCTCTTTGATCTCAACGGCAACCTCCCAAGCCAACAGGTCGGCACCATCACGGTCACCGGCTCCGGCTCGGTCTTCCGGATCAGCGTCGAGCCCTTCACCGGGCGCGTCACCGTCACGCGCGTCTCCGGCCCCTGATCGCACGCTCGAACCCTCCCACGGAACCAGCACCATGCAAGAGCAGCTCAACGATCAGCAGCCGCGGGCCCGATGCGCCACGCTCCGCCGGCTGCTCGGCCCCTCGCCGGCACGCCTCGGGCTGTTGATGGTCGTTCTCGGCCTCCTGTTATGGGCCAAACTGCTGGTCGTTACCGGCTACCCGCGCACGGCGATCGCCGACCCCGATTCGATTGAGCCACCTACCCCGACCGACTCGCCGCGCCGATAACGGGGCCCCCTTCGCTCACAATCCGCTCACCCCACGAAGCCGCGCACGTCGCGGCTTCGTTCTGTTTGGCGCCGTTTCACCTCCCCGGCCCAGGGCTCCTCCCGCCTCAACCCGACCAGCCCGCGCCACGCGTCCAACTTGCCCGCGCCAACCTATCCCACCCGCTCTCGCGACCTTGCCCAAAGTCCCCACCTGCGCGGGCCGACAAATCTCTCGCCGACCGACGGTTGGGCGCCGAACCCGGACATGGACTTTGGCCCACGGTTGCCCAAGTCCCCCGAGCCGCTCACCAGAACCACCCCGCGGCGCCCGGAGCTGAACTCAAATGGCAAACACAAACACACGTCCCAGCGACCTCCTCCGTCTCGCCGGCCTTGCCGCGACACTCCTCGCCGCGCCGGCGTTCGCGCAGAACGAGGTCCCCCCGGCGCCCACGGCTCCGATCCCCGCTCCCGCGCAGCCGGTGAAGCAGCCGACCAACGGCGAGCCCGCCCGCGTCGCCGTCAGCGAGCACGACACCGTTGACCTCAACGTCAAGGACGAGGACCTCGTCGGCGTGCTCGAGCTCCT
>JACMLW010000083.1 GCA_014379385.1 Phycisphaerales bacterium | reverse complement strand
CGGCAAGACGCTCGCCTACCTGCTGCCGGTCTTCTGCCGCATCGCACCCGACGAGGCGGCGACCCAGCTCGTGATCCTCGCCCCGACGCACGAATTGGCGATCCAGATCCAGCGCCAGTGCGGCGAGCTCGCGGTGAACGCGGGCTGGGCGATCCGGTCGATGCTGCTGGTCGGCGGCACGTCGATGGAGCGCCAGCTCGAGAAGCTCAAGAAGAAGCCGCACGTCGTGATCGGGACCCTGGGCCGCATCCACGACCTGCTCGACATGGGGAAGCTCAAGGTTCGGGGGCTGCGCGCCCTCGTGATCGACGAGGCCGACCGCATGTGGGTGCCGGAGAACCTGCCGGCGCTCCGGGCGCTCATTGCCGCCGCGCCGGCGAGCCGCCAGTTGATCTTCGCCTCGGCCACACCTCCGGAAGCCGGGACGACCGCCTTTGCCGCGGTCGCGCCGGAGCTGACGATCCTGCGCGCCGGCGAGGAGCCGGTGAACCAGAACATCGAGCACTTCTACCTGGTGTGCGAGGAGCGCGACAAGTTCACCCTGCTGAGGAAGCTCCTGCACGCGCTGCGCCCGGAGCGCGCGATGGTGTTCGTCAACCAGACCGGCTCGGCCGAGGACGTCGCCGAGCGGCTGGCGCACCACAAGGTGCCGGCGGGAGCCCTCGACGCGACCGGCCACAAGTTCAGCCGCAAGGAGGCCATGGAGGACTTCCGCAGCGGGCGCGTTCCCGTGCTCGTCGCCTCCGATGTGGGCGCGCGCGGGCTCGACATCGCCGGCGTCACGCACGTCATCAACCTCGACGCGCCGGGGCAGAGCATGGCGTACCTGCACCGCGTGGGGCGCAGCGCGCGCGGGGCCGGGAGCGGACAGGCGGTCACGCTGGTGACCGACGAGGAGCTTCGGCTGATCCGCCGCTACGAGGGGGAGTTGGGCATTTTGGTGCAGGCGATGCGCCTTCGCGAGGGGCAGATGATCGCCGCCGGCGAGGAGCCGCATCGCCGGGGCCGGGATAAGTGATCTAAGAGATCTGCCGCGCGATTCAGTCCCGGGCTGGTGCCAGAATCCTCAATTGAACCGCTGCCCCCGAAGGTCCGCCCGAGCCTGCACCAAAAGTTGACAAAAGATCAAGCCCCGACATAGGATCGGAGCGGTCATGGACGAGCCTCTTGCGCCGGAGGCAGCGAAGCAGCTCCTCCGATCCATCCTTCTGTCAGGCGTGTTCACGTACTCGAGGCACGCGAAGGACGAGATGCTGGCGGATGACCTCACCACGGTTGACTGCGAGAACGTGCTTCGAGGCGGAATCGTTCGGCCCGGCGATTACGAGAACGGATCGTGGCGATACCGAGTGGAGACGAGCCGGGTCACGGTGGTTGTGGCTTTCCGATCCGAGTTCGAACTGGTCGTGGTGACGGCTTGGCGAGTGGCGAAATAGGCGGCGGCGATAGGTTGGGACCGAGCCAATGAAGTGTACTGAGTGTGGAACCGCGATGAAGGCGCAGCGCGAGAACTACCGCTACGACGAGTGTGGCCTGAAGTCCGTCACCTTGGTCGGCGTGGAGGTGAAACGCTGTCCAAAGTGTGGCAACTACGAAGTCTCGATCCCCAGGATCGAGGGCCTTCACCGCTTGATCGCTCGAGCCCTGATCGACAAGGTCACGCGGTTCACCGGAGCGGAGGTCCGTTTTCTCAGAAAGAGTCTGGGCTGGTCGGGATCGGACTTCGCGAAGCACATGGGTGTCACCGATGAGACGGTCTCGCGCTGGGAGAATGATGCCGCACCGATCGGTCCCCAGGCCGACCGTCTGCTCCGCCTCATGGTGGCTCAGGGACACCTGACGACGAAGTACCCGACCGACCGCCTGACTCGAATCGACGGAAAGAAGGCGACCATCACGCGCCTCGAACTGAAATCTCGCGATGAGCAGTGGGAGTTGCTCTCAGCCTGATCGCCGCGGAGCGGAATTGTAGGCCGCGTATGGCGAATGAATATCATTCATCGTGTGAATCATTGAACTAGCCCCCAGGCCCTCCGGGGTCAACTTGCCGTACGGCAAGTTGAGGACTTTCCGGTGTTGTCCCACAAGGACTTGAGGGTTGCGTCCTCTTGGTGAATGATTATCATTCACGCTATGAGTGATCCGATTCGACCCCGCCATGCCCGGCTTGCACTGGCCAAGCACCTGAAAACCACGCCTGCGGTCGTGTTGGGGGGTGCCCGGCAGACGGGGAAGAGCACGCTGGCCGGGAGCCTGGCGCCAGGTGGCCGCCAGTGTCGGACGCTGGACGATCTCGATGTCCTCGACCAGGCCCGCCGTGACCCGGGCGGCCTGGTTTCGG
>JACMLW010000082.1 GCA_014379385.1 Phycisphaerales bacterium | reverse complement strand
GCGGGGCCGTCGCGATCGATCGCGCAGGGCGGGGCGGTGGCACCGGGCGGGGTGGTGGGCGGGGAGGCGGGGGCACTCGGGACGCTCATGTCCGAGTCTAGGGGCGGCGACCCACCGACCGGGCTCCTGGGAGCGAGGCGACAAGAGGCGATCGGTCGGCGCGGTGGCTGGAGTTGCGGTATCCTGCGCGGGCCGAGTCCGGCGGTGGGTGGGGGATGTTCCTTTGACCCGCGCCGTTGCCCAGGTGGGCGGCGCAACAGGTATCACGAATGACAGACTATCGCACGCCGAATGACAACCAGCCGCCCGCAAGCCCGGAGGATGCAGAGCTGCTTGGGACCGCGGAACGGACGCTAGGCCAAGGGCGGCTCATCATGGGCCATCCGCCGGGGTTGTTCCTGCTGTTCCTGGTCGAGATGTGGGAGCGGTTCAGTTATTACGGCATGCGCGGCCTGCTGGTGCTGTACTTGGTCTCGGTTATGGCAGTTCATGAGCTGGCACCAGGCACCTACACGAACGAGCTCCGGTTCACGGAAGTGCGAGAGGTTGATGGGAACGGATCGGTCGCGCACCATCGGCGGCAGCTCCAGGTGGTCGTTGGATCGGGCTTTGAGGCCGTTTCCAACTTGGTTGGCACTATGGGGGGCGCGGCGGCCGATCCCGGTACCGGGCTGGTCATCACACGGGTTGAGGAGGTGGACGATCCGGCGAACGCGGATAGCACGATCTGGACTCCGCTGAATGTGGACAGCACCGCGCCGGTTGTGGTCAAGGGTGAGAAGGGCAACAAAGAGTTCGACACGCAAATATTTTCATACGCCGTCACGAACCCTACGGCCGAGACCATCAAGGTGCGGGTCGGGATCAACCGCGACGTCGCGCAGCCGGGCGATCCGATTCCGGCATCCTACTTCACAGTCAATAACAGCCCCGGTCAGGTGACCGTTGACATCAAGCCGGACAGCGAGCGTGGGGCGGACAAGCCGTACGTCGCCACAGTGCGGACGAACAACCACGAGAGCGGGCGGAACTGGGACGCGGGGCGGGCGTCGGTGCTCTACGGGTGGTACACGGGGCTCGCGTACCTGTTCCCGATCCTCGGCGGCATACTTGCCGACAAGCTGATCGGAACGCACCGCTCGATGCTCATGGGCGGCCTTCTGATTTCGCTGGGCCACGTGATTCTCGGGCTCTCGGGCATGGCCGACCTTGCACAAAGCCCGCTGGGAATGTCGGTGTTCATCACCGGCCTGGCGGTGATCGTGCTCGGCACCGGCCACTTCAAGCCGACGGTTTCGGTGATGGTGGGGCAGCTCTATCCCCAGGGCGACCCGCGGCGCGATGGCGCGTTCACAATCTTCTACATGGGCATCAACCTGGGCGCGTTCATCTGCGCGTTCGTCTGCGGCACGCTGGGCGAGAAGGTCGGATGGCACTGGGGCTTCGGGTCCGCGGCGGTCGGGATGATCGCCGGGCTCCTGCTCTACCTCTGGGGCAAACCGCGATTTCTTCGCGGCATCGGCGATGCGCCGCTGCCGCCGGCCAAGGCCACCAGCACGGCGTGGATGCTGTTTATCGCCGCGTTGGCGGCCGCGGGGCTCTTCGGGTTTGCATATCACGCCGGGATGATGGGAAAGCTCGCCGAGGGGATGTCGTACATCGCCAAGGACCAGATACTGCGGATCGTTGTTCCGCTGGGCTTGCTGCTGGCGGTGCTCGCGTGGGCGGTGTACTTCGTGATGCGGAACGCGAAGGATGACCGGGGCCCGGTCATCACGATCTTCGTGTTCATGTTCTTCAATGCGTTCTTCTGGCTGGCCTTTGAGCAGGCGGGTTCATCGGTCAACCTGTTCACGGAGCAGAACACCGATCGATTCATCGGGAGCTTCGAGGTGCCGGCGACCTGGTTCCAGTCGGTGAATGCGGGCCTCATCTTCATCATGGCGCCGATGTTCGCCGCGCTCTGGACGTACCTCGGGCGGCGCAAGATGAACCCGAGCCAGCCGGTCAAGATCGCGCTGGGGCTGATCTTCCTGGGGCTCGGATTCGTGTTCATGGTGATGGCGGGACGGCTCGCGGTTGGCGGGGCGGCCAAGGCGTCGATGGTTCTGATCCTCGCTACGTACTTCTGGCACACGGTCGGCGAACTGTGCTTGTCGCCGACGGGCCTGTCCTACGTCACGAAGGCGGCGCCGAAGCAGTTCGTGGCCCTGCTCATGGGCATCTGGTTCGTCTCAAGCTTTATCGCGAACCTGGGAGGCGGGTTGGTGGCTTCGCAAGTGGAGGACATCGCGTCCGGCAAGGTGAAGACTCCGTGGGAGTTTGGGGGGCAAGCAGACTTCTTCTTCCTGTTCGTGGTGACGTCCATTGGGGCCGGTGTCGTTATTCTCATTCTGACCCCGCTGCTCAAGAAGCTCATGCGTCCCGGCACCTGACTCATCGGTAACAGAGTTGCCCGCCGACCCACTCAGTGGGGGCTGGCGGCGGCCCGAACGGAGCAATCGCCCATGCGCGCCCGTATGTCATTCGCCCGCCTCGCACTCGCGCTGCTCGCCGTGTCCGGGGCGCCGTGTGCCGCGCGTTCGCAGCCCGACGCCCCGACGCATCCGTCCGCGCCCCAGCCCGAGCCGATCGGACCCGCGAATCCGGCCTTTGAACTGGGGGCTGCCGGGGAGGCACCCACCGGGTGGGGCGTGCCAACCGCGGGGTATGTCGCGCAGCTCATCGCCGTTGGCGCCCCAGAGGGCAAGCTGGCGGCCGTTCTCTCGCGCGGCGGCCTCAGAGATGAGGACGTTCCGTCGGCCCCGTTCGGCAACCTGGTCCAGCAGATCGACGCGGAGCAATACCGCGGCAAGACGGTGCGGTACAGCGCGATGGTGAAGCTCGAGAAGGGGGACTCGCCCGAGGCTCGCGCGCAGCTCTGGCTCCGCGTCGATCTCACCAGTAAACGTGTCGGCTTCTTCGACAACATGGGCGACCGCCCGGTCACCAGCGACCAGTGGGTCCGTTACACCATCACGGGCGAGGTGGCGCCAGAGGCGGGCGCGATCACCTTCGGGATGATGCTCGTGGGCGCGAAGCCCGGAGATGACGCGGCTAGACCGGCGCGGGCCTTCATCGACGACGCCAAGCTCGAAGTGGTTGCCGACGCCGCGCTCGGCAACACGCCCCCAGCGCCGCTCTCCGAGCGTGGCGTGCAGAACGTCATGGCATTCACACGGCTCGTGGGGTATGTGCGATTTTTCCACCCAACAGACGGCGCGGCCAAGACAGACTGGGACGCGTTCACGATCGCGGGGATGGAGGAGGTCGAAAGGGCAAAGGACGAGCGAGAGCTCGCGGCCACGCTCACGCGTCTGTTCAGCCCGATCGCGCCCAAGCTCGGCGTTGACGTGGAGACATCGGGCTTTCAGCACGCGAGCCCCGCACAGTTGCTTGCCGATTGCCCAGCCGCCACCAAGCGGATCGCGTGGCGGCACCACGGGCTGGGGCTGACCACTGGCGCGCAGGAGCACTTCCTCTATCGCAGCAAGCGAGAGGAGCGCGGCGTTGATGAGAAAACGGTCGAGCTACCGGCCATCGGCTCGGGTGTGTTCACGCCCCTGCCCGGCGGGGTGAAGTGCTGGCTGCCGATCGCGCTCCCCGACTGCGATGTCACCAGGGCCTCGGAGCCCTCAACGCTGCGGCCGTCGCGCCCCGAAACCTGGAAGCCCTCGGCGCGCGACCGCGCCACACGCCTCGCCGGCGTTGCCACGGCGTGGAACGTGCTGCAGCACAGCTACCCGTACTTTGATGTCTATGACATCGACTGGTACGCATCGCTCGAGCCGGCGCTGAAGAAAGCCGCGACCGACGCCGACGAGCGTGCCTTCGGTCAGACGCTCCAGATGCTCGTGGCGAAGCTGCGTGACGGGCATGGTTTTGTCGGACACGCATCACTCGGCGATCCATACACGCTCCCGCTTGCGTGGGAGTGGGCGGGGGACACGCTCGTTGTCACGGCGGTGCCGGAGGTTGACGAGGAAGCGGGCAAGGGCGGGGGCGATGCCGGCGCTCTCGCCACGCTGAAGGTCGGCGACGTGGTCACGCACGTCGACGGTGTTGCTGTCGGCGCTGTCTTCGCGAGCGTGGTGACCCGGATCTCCGGGGCCAGCGATGGGTGGATCCGGCACAGGGCTTTGGGCGAACTCGCTGGGCGACCTGCGGCCGATCCCGTCGAGCTCACCGTGGATGGCGGAAGCGGAGGCCCCAGAAAGATCAAGCTCACTCCTGTCGGCCTCGGTCGGGCTCCCAAGGAACCAGAGCCCGACAAGGTAACGGAGATCCGACCGGGCATCTGGTACGTCGACATCGACCGCATCGATGACGACGATTTCAACAAGGCGGTGGCCACGCTCGCGACGGCCAAGGGCGTGGTGTTCGATCTTCGCGGGTACCCGAGCCGGCTCTCCACATGCGTGCTCGCGCACCTGATCAATGAACAGATCACCTGCGCGCAGTGGCACGTACCGGTCATGATCTATCCCGACCGCGGGAACATGACCTTTGATTTCTCGAACTGGCCGGTCCTGCCGGTGGCCCCTCGACTGGCGGGCAGGGCAGCGTTCATCATCGATGGCCGGGCCATCTCGTACGCGGAGACATACATGGGAATGGTGGAGAACTACAGGCTTGCCGAGATCGTCGGCGAGCCGACGGCCGGCACGAACGGGAACGTCAATGCGTTTCAGGTTCCGGGCGGGTACCACATCGGCTTCACCGGGATGAAAGTGCTCAAGCACGATGGCAGCCGCCATCACGGCGTCGGGATACGCCCGACGGTCACCTGTTCACGCACGCTCGAGGGCATCCGCGCAGGCAAGGACGAGTTGCTCGAGAAGGCGATCGAGGTGGTGTCGAAGCCTGTTCTATCCGAGCCGGACGCGAAAAAAAAACCCTAGACGGCGAAGAGGAAAGGTTGGTTCCCTTCGCCGGTCCTGGCCGGTCTGCGGAACGCGCTGCCCGATCGCCTGGGGGCCGGCTTGTCGAGCCCGTACCGCCTGAGGAACATCTTGAAGTTGATGCCGAGCTGGTCGGCCATGATGCCGGTGCCCTTGCCCCGCTCGAACCAGGCGGCGTTATAGAGCTTGCCGCCGCGCATCTCGCGGATCTTGTTCTCCACCTTGGCGGCGCGGTCGGGGAAGTGCTCCCGGAGCCAGTTGAGGAAGAGTTCCTTGTTCTGATGCGGGAGCCGGAGCAGCACATAGCCGGCGCCGCTCGCGCCCGCCTTGGCCGCGGCTTCAAGGATCGCCGGTGTCTCGTGGTCGGTGATGCCCGGGACAATCGGGGCGACCATCACATGCACGGGGATGCCCGCCGCCGAGAGCTCGCGCACGGTGGCGAGGCGGTCTCGCGGCGTGCTGGCGCGCGGCTCCATGATGCGGGTGGTCCTGGGATCGAGCGTGGTGATGCTGATGGCGGCGGAGACGGCGCCGTGCTCGGCGAGCCGCTTGAACAGGTCGATGTCGCGCGTGATCAGGTGGTTCTTGGTGATGAACGAGAGCGGCTGGTTGAACTCGCAGCAGACCTCGATGATGCGGCGCGTGATGCGGAGCTTCGCCTCGACGGGCTGGTACGGGTCGGTGACGCCCGACATCACGATGTTCTCGCCCTTCCAGAAGGGCTTCATCAAAGCTTCGCGCAGCAACTCGGGACCGTCGCGCTTGGCGACGATCTTGGTCTCGAAGTCGAGCCCGCTGGACATGCCGAGCATCTCGTGCCCGGGCCGGGCGTAGCAGTAGATGCATCCGTGCTCGCACCCGCGGTAGGGGTTGATGGTCCACTTGAAGCCGATGTCGGGCGAGTCAACGGGGTTGATGATGGTGCGCGAGGTGTCGGTGTAGACCTGCGTGCGGACTTGCGTGCCATCGGGATTCTCGGAGAGAACTTCCTCAAGGTGTTCTCCTAGCACATGGAGGCGGATGGTCTCGAAGCGGTTGCCCGGGTTGAGACCGGCGCCGCGGCCGCGGACCTTTCCCTGCACCAGTCTGTCCGCAAACTCCGCCTCACTCATACCCAAACATACACCAATACACAACGTTCGTCAAGCGATCGGTTCGGTCTGGAAACCACCCATGTTCTCGCCGATGCTGCAATCCCGGGGCACGCGGCGTACGTCCGTAACCGAGGGCGTTTCCCATGTGACAGTCAACACCGGGCGGGAATGATTCGATCTGTCTCACTTGCGCGCTCGCTTCGCGGAACAACGCGACGGCCGTTCCCGTACGGGGGTGCGCTGAATCAAAGACGAAGGAGTTGTTCATGATCCGTACTAAGAGATCGTTCGCGGCCCTGGCGGCTGTCGTTACCTGTCTTTGCGCCCTTTGCACCCCCGCAGCCGCTCAAAACGTTGCCAATCTAGAGGTGTTCAAGAGCGGCTTCAGCCAGCCGCTCTTCATGGCCTCACCACCTGGGGAGTCCCAGCGGCTGATGGTGGTGCAGCGGGCCGGCGTGATCAAGGTGATCGAGAACGACGTGACGCTCGCGACGCCGTTCGTCACGGTCCCGGGGGTGCAGACTCAAAACCTAGAGCAGGGGCTCCTTGGCCTGGCGTTCGACCCGAACTACGCGACCACGCGCCGTTTTTACGTGTACTACATCGTGCCGCGCGGCTCCTTTGAACCCAACGGGACCGATCGGGGGCGCACGGTCATCGCGCGCTACACGACCTCGGCGGCGAATCCGAATATTGCCAACCCGGCGGGCGAGGTGATCTTCACGCTCGATCAGCCGTTCAGCAATCACAATGGCGGGTGCATGCACTTCGGGCCGGACGGCTACCTCTACGTTGCGCTGGGCGACGGCGGCTCGGGGAACGATCCCGGCGGGCGCGCCCAGGACATCACCAACCAGCTTCTGGGGAAGATGCTGCGGCTCGACGTCTCCGGCGGCACCGGGTACGCCATCCCGCCGACGAACCCGTTTGTCGGTATCGACGGTGACGACGAGATCTTCATGTACGGGTTCCGCAATCCATGGCGGTGGAGCTTCGACCGCGGCACCGGCGCGATGTACATCGGCGACGTGGGGCAGGACACCCAGGAGGAGCACAACTACATCGCCCCCGGCTCGGGCTCGGGCGACAACTTCGGGTGGCGCTGCATGGAGGGCACGTTCTGCACCGGCCTCTCGGGCTGCACCTGCGATGCGCCCGGGCTGCACGACCCGGTCCACACCTACGACCACAACACCGAGCCGCGCTCCACCACCGGCGGGTTCGTCTATCGCGGTGACGCCATCCCGCGCTTCCGCGGGCGATACTTCTTTGCCGACTTCATTACCAACCAGCTCTGGTCAATCAAGGTGTGCGGCGGCGTCGCGACCGACCTGCAGTCGCACCGCGCCGATTTTATCGCGGGCGGCCCCGTTACCAACTTCACGGGCATCGGTTCGTTCGCGGAGGACGCGGCGGGCGAGCTGTACCTGATCGAGCTGTTCGGGGGCCGGGTGCTCAAGATCGTCCCCGCGTTTGTGGCCGGCGATTGGAATGGAGACGGGGTGGTCGGCTCGGCGGACATCACGTCGTTCCTGGCGGCGTGGTTCGCCGACCTGGCGGGCGGCACCACTGTGACCGACTTCAACGGGGACTGTGCGGTCGGGAGCGCCGATGTAACGGCGTTCCTCACGGCGTGGTTCGGTTCGCTCTAGCGATCGCTCCACGCGGGTTATCGGCAGGATTCGCCGCCGGTGGTTTGACCACAATCTCAATCAGCATGTAGACTGAGCGTACCTGCCCAACAGGAGCTTGTTTTCATGCTGAGAGAGAAATCGCGTGCCGTGCTGGCGACGATCGCCGGCGCGGCGATTGGAACCGCTGCTACTCCCTGCCGGGTGATGGCGGGCGACGAGCACGACGAGGTTGCGATCGAGTTGTTCATGGATGGCTTCGTTGCGCCGGTCTATATGTGCAGCCCGCCCGGCGATATTCATCGGCTTTTCGTGATGGAACGAGGGGGGGCCGTTCTCGCGATCGAGCATCGAGTGCGGAAGGAGATGCCCTTCCTGGACCTGAGCGGTCAAGTGGGTGTTTCAGGCGAGCAGGGGATGCTCGGGCTCGCTTTTCCGCCGGATTATGTGCAATCCGGAGTGTTCTACGTGTGCTACTCGCGGATCACCGACGGCGCGACGGTGCTGTCTCGGTTCCGGCGGTCGGCGCAGGATCCAAATATCGCGGGCACTGCCGAAGAAGTACTCCTGGTCATCCCTCAGACCTTCGACAATCACAAGGGTGGGTGCCTGCAGTTCGGCCCGTACGACGGGTATCTGTATATGTCAACCGGCGACGGCGGCGGTGAGTACGACCCCGAAGAGAATGCGCAGGATATTTCGGACAATCTTCGAGGGAAGATGTTGCGGCTGGACGTTTCAATCGTCACCGGTTACGCGATCCCCCCGGATAACCCGTTTGTGGGCGGGTCGGGCGATGATGAGATATTCATGTATGGGCTGCGCAACCCCTGGAGATTCAGCTTCGATCGGTGGATGGGCTCGCTTTATATCGGGGATGTCGGCCAAGCGAGCCGCGAGGAGGTTAACCGGTTCCTTGCCCCAAGCCAGGCGGCCGGCGCGAACATGGGCTGGCCGTGCATGGAGGGCACGGTGTGTCACGGGCTTGTCGGCTGCACATGCGCTACCCCGAACTTCACGCCGCCAATATACGAGTACGACCACGAGGGATCCGTTACCTCGATCACCGGGGGGTATGTCTACCGCTCCAACTCGATACCGCGCTGGCGCGGGCGGTACGTATTTGCCGATTTCGTGCTGGGGCGGGTATGGTCGTTCAAGCTGTGCAATGGGCAGCTAACCGATCTGTGCGAGCACACGGATGACCTCAAGACCGGCGGGGCGGTCACAGAGTTTGGGTTTATCTCCTCGATGGCGGAGGATGAGAACGCGGAGCTCTATCTGCTCGAGTACTTCACGGGCCGCATCCTCAAGATCGTGCCGCAGTTCTCGCCTGGCGACTGGGATCGGAGCGGCACCGTCGGTTCGGCGGATATCACTTCATTCCTGAGCGACTGGTTCTCGGAGCTCGGGGCCGGCGGCACGAGGGCTGACTTTGACGGGAACTGCGCCGTTGGAAGCGCCGATATCACCGCGTTTCTTCAGACATGGTTTGCGTCGCTGTAGGATTGGCGATTTTCCGACTTGACCAACCGCGCAGCGGCGACCCCGGAGCGCCGGGAATACCCCGGCGCGCTAGTGTGGCCGCATGGGTCGAACCTGCCGCGCCGGCGATGTCTCCATCGGTCCCGGTCAACCGCTGGCGATCATCGCCGGCCCGTGTGTGCTCGAATCGCTCGAGCTTGGGCTGGCGATCGGCCGCGAGCTCGCGGCATCGTGCCGCGAGCTCGGACTCTCGTACATTTTCAAGGGGAGCTTCGACAAGGCGAATCGCAGCAGCATTGATTCCCCAAGGGGGCCGGGGCTCGAGAAGGGCTTGTCGTGGCTCGCGGCGATCGGTCGCGAACTCGGCGTGCCTGTGACGACTGACATCCACGATCCGTCGCAGGCCGAGCCCGTTGCCGCGGCGATCGACCTGCTCCAGATTCCCGCGTTCCTGTGCCGGCAGACGGACCTGCTGGTGGCCGCGGGTCGCGCGGCGTCGAAGCACGGGCGGGGGGTCAACGTAAAAAAAGGCCAGTTCGTTTCGCCGCATGAGATGGGCGGGCCGGTCGGCAAGCTCACCGAGGCCGGGTGCAGCAACGTGATGCTTACGGAGCGGGGAACGTTCTTCGGCTACAACCGCCTCGTGAACGACTTCCTCGGTGTGGCCGAGATGATGGAGCTGAAGGTTGCTGGCGCCGAGCCGGTGCCCGTGTGTTTCGATGTCACGCACTCAACGCAGCGACCGGGGGCCGGAGAAGGCGGCAAGGTGACCGGTGGGATGCCGCACTTGGCGCCGATGCTGGCGCGGGCGGCCACGGCCGCGGGCGTGCATGCGCTGTTCATTGAGGCTCATCCCGACCCGGAGCGGGCGCTCAGCGACGCCGCGACGATGCTGCCGCTCGGCGAGATGCCGGGGCTGCTGCGCGACGTATCGGCGATCCGGCACGTGATCGCGGGCCGGTAGCACGCTCGGCGCACCGGGCCGCACTCAAACTTCGCACAGGTCGAGCACTTCGGGCTCCACACGCACCCCATTGAAATCGGTGAGGCGCGGCGCGAGGATCGCATCGAGCTTCATGCCGGCGTGCAATCTCTCGCGGTGCTCGCCCCAGCCCCACGCGACCAGACGCATCCAGTGTCCGTTGTCGCGGACCCGAAGGGCAAGGTGCTTCCCGGCCGCGCCGAGCGGCTCTGGCCGGCCGGCGAGCGTGAGGCCCCGCACCAGCACGCTGACGCTGGGGTTGCTGCGCCCGAACGGCCCGAGGCGAGCGAGTTCCTGCACGAGCGGGACGCTGAGCTCGGACGAGCGGGCCTCGCAGTCGGCCTCGATGGTGGAGCAGAGATTCTCCGGCGCGAGGCGCGAGTTGATCGCCGCGATGAACGCCTCGGTGAACGCCGGCAACTTCGCGTCGCTCACCTGCATGCCGGCCGCCATCGCGTGGCCGCCGAACCTCTCGAGGTGGAACCCGCACTCCCGGAGCGCGGCGTGCAGGTCCACGCCTTCCACCGATCGCCCGGAGCCGTGGCACAGGCCATCGCGCCGCTGCAGGAGGATCGCCGGGCGGTGCAGGCGCTGGGTGAGGCGGGAGCAGACGATCCCAACCACGCCCTGGTGCCAGCGCCCATCGGCGAGGACGATCGCGCGCCGGTCGGTACCGGCCATTCCCGCCGACTCCGCCGCGTCCAGCGCCTGGTCGAAGATCTCCTTCTCGACGCGGCGCCGCTCGTCGTTGAGCCCGCAGAGGTTGCGGGCGATCTCGGTCGCGCGCTCCTCGCCGGCAGTGGTGAAGAGCTCCACCGCCTCGCGCGCGTGGCCCATACGCCCGCACGCGTTGAGGCGCGGCCCGAGCTTGAACCCCACGTCCGCGGCGTCAATCTTCTCGCCGCCCAATCCCGACGCCTCGACCAGCGCGCGGAGCCCCACGAACTTCGAGTGCTTGATCGCCGCCAGCCCCGCTCGCGCCATCACGCGGTTCTCGCCGACCAGGGGCACGACGTCGGCGATGACGCCGAGTGCCGCGAACGCCAGAAGATCGAGCAGCAGCTCGCGCAGCGGCTGCGAGACGCGCGCCGATCCGCAGAACATGGTGCAGAGGCGCCACGCGAGCTTGTACGCCACGCCCGCGCCGCAGAGCTCGCCGAACGGATACTCGGTTGTGCCGGCGCTTATGGGCCGGCGCGGATGCACCACGGCGTACGCCTGGGGCAACCCGCTCTCGAGTTCCGGTGGCGTGTGGTGGTCGGTGATGATGAGGTCCACCCCGCACGCGCGGGCCGCGAGCGCCGGCCCCACCGCGGTCACGCCGCAATCAACCGATACGATCAGAGTGCATCCGGGCGTGCCGCCGTCGCCGCCCGCGAGTTCGCGCACCGCGGCCTCGCTCAGGCCGTACCCCTCGTCGAGTCGGTGTGGGACATACGGGACCAGCTCGGCGCCGGGCGCGATCGCCTTCAGTGTGTGGTACAGGATCGCGGTGGCGGTCACGCCGTCAACGTCGTAGTCGCCGTAGATCGCGATGCGCTCGCCCCTCTTAACCCCATCGAGCAGGCGGGCCGCCGCACGGTCAAGGTCCGGCATTAGCGAGGGGTCGTGCAGTTGCGAAAGAGAGGGCTCGAGGAACGCCGCGGCCGACCCGTTCCCGATGCCGCGGGCCGCGAGCACGCGGTGAATCAGCGGGATCGGGGCGCGATCCAAAGGCGCGCTCAACGATCCTTCGTCCCGAAGCCTCCATGCTCCGATGATTCCACGCATCCAGGCGAGCATATCGACGCGGCGCCGTTCCGTCGTTGCAGATAACAGCTTTTCAACGTCGGCGGCCGATATCCCGCCGCTCGATCGCTGCTGCGTGGGCCGCCGATTCGCCTGCCGCTGTCCCTATTGACCCGCCCCCTGTACCCTGTCACCACATGGTGAAGCTCAACCGCATCTACACCAGGACGGGCGACGACGGCACCACCGGCCTCGGTGATGGCTCCCGCGTGGGCAAGGCCGACATACGCGTCGAGGCGTACGGGACCGTTGACGAGGCCAACGCAGCGCTCGGGCTGGCCATTACGAAGTGCTCGAGCACCATTGCCCAGGGTGATTCCATCCGCTCGCTGCTGATCAGCATCCAGAATGATCTGTTTGATGTCGGGGCTGATCTCTGTTGCCCCGTGCGTCCCGAGGAGACCGTCCCAGGCGCGGCGTCCGCCAAGTCGCGCCTGCGCGTGACGCCATTGCAGACCAAGCGGCTCGAGTCCGCGATCGACCTGCACAACGAACGCCTTGCCCCGCTTACGAGCTTCGTCCTTCCCGGCGGCACCAATCTCGCCGCGGCCCTGCACCTTGCCCGCACCGTGGTCCGTCGGGCCGAGCGGCTCACGGTGACGCTGCTTCGCGCAGAGCCGGGCCAGACCAACCCCGAAACCGTCAAGTACCTCAATCGCCTCAGCGACCTGCTTTTCGTGCTCGGGCGCGTCGCCAACGACGACGGGGCCGGCGACGTCCTCTGGGTGCCGGGCGCGAGCCGTTGAAAAAAAAAACGCCCTTGCCATGTTGGGCAAGGGCGGTACTGATCAGATAGCGCCAGGGGCGCTTATTCGCGGGCGCTGGTTTCCTGCTCCGCGCCCTCTGCCTCTTCCGCCTCGTCTCGCTCTTCAGCCTGTTCGGCCTCCAGCTTAGCAAGTGCCGCCTTCGACTCGGCCTCGGCCGCCTCGGCCGCCGCGGACTCGGAGATACCCTCGCGCGCGGCCTTCTCCTTGGCGAGCTTGCGCTTCACGGCCTCGACCTTTACCTTGTCCGGGGCCAGGATGATGCTCGCCTGCTTGCCCATCCAGCGAGGAGTCTGCTCGACCTTGGCGATATCGCCCAGGGCGTCGGCGAATCGCTTGAGCGTCGCCAGGCCGATCTCCTTGTGGGCGATCTCGCGCCCGCGGAACTTCTGGGTCACCAGCACCTTGTGGCCCGCCATGAGGAAGCGGCGCGATTGATCATTGCGGATCTGCACGTCGTGCGGGTCGATCTTCACCGACCGCCCGAGGCGGACCTCTTTCATCTCGGTGGACTTGCTGGCCGCGCGCTGCTTCTGGTCCTTCTTGGACTGCTCGTACTTGAACTTCCCGTAGTCCATGAGCTTGCAGACGGGCGGGCGTGCATCGGGCGAAATCTCGACAAGGTCGAGCCCCTGCTGATCCGCCATGCGGAGCGCCTCGGGCGTCTCGACGACGCCGATCTGCTCGTTGTCCGGGCCGATCACCCGGATCGGCGTGATGCGGATCATGTGGTTGACGCGGGTGCGTCGTGGGGCCGTTTGGTCGCGAGAAAACCTGCTGATGTTCAATACTCCTGACTGTTCAGCCCGCCGTCGTCGTCGTCGCGGGCGCGCGTGCGCCACACCGGCAGACCGCGCGGGGGCGGGTCGTTCGATCGTCCTTTAATCGTTGGAGGGCTCGGCTCATGGCGTGGAGGGTGCGGATTGGCCGCGCCCAAACGCCTTGGAGAGTGAGATGGTCATCGGATCCATGCAGTTCTCACCGAGCCATGCGCCACCGAACCCTGGGAAGGGGATCCGCGATCGACAGCCGATCACAGCAACGCCCTGATAACCCCAATTTGTAACCCGTGCTTTCACCCTTCGCAACCCCCCTATCGACGAAAGTTCCGAATCGGGGGAGCGGCGCGGGGCTGGGCGGCGGTCATGACCGACCCGCGAAAAGCACCACGTTGATGATTACGCTCACCACAAACAGGCCGAGCATGACGTAAAAAAGCATTTCGAACAGGCCGGATTGCTTCCGGGACGTGTCTTCCTGGAGGATGGCCGGAGCGGCGGCCTCAACTTGCGCCAGGGACGCCAGTTCCATGCCGCCGATGTCCTTGTGGGCCATCACCGGCTGCTTGCCGGAACGAACGGCCCGCAGATCGACGAGAAGTTCCTTGGCGCTCTGGTAGCGAACCCCGGGCTCCTTGGCCATCATCATCTCGATGATCTCGGACACCCCCGCAGACAACTTGGGGTTCACATGGTCGGGCGGGATCAGCTCCGCCTTCAGGTGCTTGTGCATCACGGCCGACGGGCTCTTGCCGTCGAACGGGACATTCCCCGTGACCATGTGGTAGAGCGTGGCGCCGAGGGAGTAAATGTCAGCCGGGGGCCCGATCTCGAGCTTGCCGCGGATCTGCTCGGGGCTGATGTAGTAGGGGGTTCCGAAGGCCTTGCCCTGCTCGGCCTCGGCGGCCTCCTTGTCGGAGATCGCGCGAGCCAAGCCCATGTCGGCCAGCTTCGCCACGCCCTCCTGGGTGATCATGATGTTCTTGGGTTTCACGTCGCGGTGGATCAGACCCTTGGCGTGCGCGTGCTGCAGCGCCTCGGTGATCTGGATCACCACGTCGATCGCGTCCTTCTCGCTGTACTTCTTGTGCTTGACGATGTCGTCGTAGACGGTCCGTCCCTCCACATACTCCATGACGAAGTAGTGGACGTCCCCCGCCTGCCCGACGTCGTACGCCTGCACGATGTTCGGATGGTTCAGCTGGGCCGCGGCGCGGCCCTCCGCGTAAAACCGTTCCATGAACTGCGTGTTCGTGGAGAACTTGCGCGGCAGCACCTTGATCGCCACCAGCCGGTCGAGGCTGAGCTGCCGACCCTTGAACACCGCTGCCATGGCGCCGGCGCCGAGCTTGCCCAGCACCTTATACCCCGGTATCTGCTGCCCCTGCCGCTCGGCCTCGACTAACGAGCGGAGGCGTTGGAGCTGTCGGCGGGTGATGTAGTCGTTCGCGACCAGTAGGTCCGCCAGCGAGCGCTGGTTATTGTCCTGTGCTAACGAGCGGGCTTGCTCAAGGCACTGCTGGACCTCGTCGGGCGTCGCGAGGCCCTGATCGACCACCACTTTCCCGATGATCGTGTCAACATTGGTGCCGCCCTTGGTCTTCGTGCGGGGCGAATCGCCGGAGACGCTCCCACCGGAGGCGGATGTGTCGCCCTGCATGGGAGAGGTTTCGGTCAGGTCTTGCTTTCGCGGCAGTTGGCTCATGCAGATCCGAAGGTACGCCCCGGACAAGGGGCGGAAGGCCTCTCAAGGGTTGGGAACGTACGGGAAGCGAACCCGGGCTGTCAATCCAGCGCGAGGGAAGAGGTGCGCCCGAACTATACGTTCGGCAAGCAGCACTGTTGCCCAACACCACCCCACCGGTCCGCTGTGCATCCCGGCCGCCAAGGGCGCGTCGGAACGACGTCCTCCCCCAACGTCCGCGAATATGCCCGGCGGGAGTCGAACCTGCAACCTCTGCCTTCGGAGGGCAGCGCTCTATCCAATTGAGCTACGGGCACGATCCGGACAACCCCGCCTCGGGGGGTCAATCCGCGGCACGATGCTACGATCGGCCCGACCATTTGGCAACACCTGTTGGCGGCGAGATGGGGGTTGGGGGGTTCGCTCGGAAATGGAGGGGCGGGAATCGATGAGCACCGCCACATCCCACAGCGTTCTGCCCGTCGCCGCGAGCGCCGGCGAGCCCGCCGCGGCTACGTCGCTCACGCTGGTGCTGGCGTTTACGGCTATCAATAGCCTTGGCTCCGGCGTGGTGACGATGGGGATTTCGTTCCTCGCCCGCTCCGCCTACGGCTTCAGCGACAATGAAAACTTTGGGCTGAGCCTTGTCATGGGGCTCGCGTATATCCCGGCGGCGATGTTCGCGGGGCCGGCGCTCCGGTCGATCCGCCATCGGCTTCCGTGGTTCACTACGCGGCTGGCGCTGCTGGCTCTCATGCTCGCGCTGGGCGCCACGTGCATGCTTCCATGGACCGTTGATCTCATCTCCAATCGCGGCCCGGTGGCCGGTGGGGCGAGGAGCGGCGCCTGGACGATGTGGGTGGTCATCGGTCTGTATGCGGCCCTCACCGGCGCCCTCTGGCCGATGGTCGAGAGCTTCATGAGTGGGGGCCGGTCTGGGCACCGGCTCCGGTCCTCTATCGGAGTGTTCAACATCGTCTGGAGTTCCGCGGTCGTCGTCGGCTTTGTCGCCATCGGCCCGGTGCAGGCGGGCAGCCCGCTCGCGGTCATCGCCGCCGTCGGCCTCGCGCACATTGCGAGCGCTCTATTTCTTATCGGGTTCCGCGCAGACCCCGGCCGCCACATCCATGAGGCCCACGAGCCGCACCCCAGCCGGTATCGCGGCCTGCTCGAGGTCTTTCGGCTCGCACTGCCCGCCGGGTACATGGTGACGACCGCGCTCCAGCCATATATGCCGACCGTGGTCGAGCGCCTCGCGATCCCAGTGTGGGCGCACACGCCGCTCGCCGCGACCTGGTTCGGCACGCGTGTGCTCGCGTTTGCTGTGCTCGAGCGTTGGCAGGGGTGGCACGGTCGGTGGTCGATGCCGATTATCGGCGGCGCCTTGATCCTCGCGGGCTTTGCCGCCGCGGTGCTCTCGCCGGATTTGGCGGCTGCCGCGGGGCGACCCGCCGGGATCGCCGCGTTGCTCGCAGGCCTCGGAGCATTCGGCATCGGGATGGGAACGGTGTACGCCGGAGCGCTCTATTACGCGATGGAGGTCGGCCAGGCCGAGGTCGATGCCGGCGGCACGCACGAGGCGCTCATCGGGGTGGGATACGTCGTGGGTCCCGCGTGTGGCCTGATCGCCGCGGGGGGTGTGAGTGCGGGCGTGGTCACCCAAGGCAGTTTCGACACAACCATGATCGGCCTCATTATGCTCTGCACCCTTGCCCTCGCCACGGTCGCGCTCCTCAAAGTCCGGGCGGCGATTCCCCGGCGGTAACCAATCGCCCGGAATGCACCCAGAAAGCGCGACGGCACTGTCCTTGCGTGGTGTCTATCGGCCCGGCGCCGCTGAGCCCAAAGAACCCTTAGCCACGAGGTGATGATCTTGCCGCGCAGACTCCGCACTCATTCCGCTGTTTCCGCGCTCTTTTTTGGCGCTCTTGCAGCCCTCGCGCCGGCGCAGTGCCCGCCGAACTGGTCATCCCCGGGCTTCATGCCGCTCGCGGCGTCGCATCCTGTTTTTGCGCTCGAAGCGTTTGACGATGGTGGGGGGGTGGACCTCTACGTTGGCGGCAACTTCACGACCATCGGCGGCACCGCCGCCAGTCGTATCGCCAAGTGGGACGGCCTGTCCTGGTCCGCGCTCGGCGCCGGCGTGAACAACGCCGTCTGGGACATGGCAATCTGGGATGACGACGGCTCCGGCCCTCACGCTCCGGCGCTCTTTGTTGCGGGCACCTTCACCACCGCCGGCCGGACCGGCGACACGCCGCAACCCGCCAGCCGCATCGCCAAATGGGACGGCGCTGCCTGGATACCCCTCGGCGCTGGCACAAACAACTTCGTGTACGCGCTGGAGGTATTTGACGACGGGCTTGGCGGCGGCCCTGCGCTATATGCCGCAGGGTTTTTCACACAGGCGGGTGGCGCGAACGCGAATCGAATCGCCAAGTGGAACGGAGTTGCCTGGTCGCCTCTCGGCGGCGGACTCAGTGGCACCGTCTTCGACCTTGAGGTGCTCGACCCCGATGCGTCGGGCCCCGAGCCCGCGGCCCTTTATGCGGGCGGAATCTTCCAGACCGCCGGCGGCACGACCGCTAACAACATTGCGAGTTGGAATGGGAGCGCATGGATCGCCCTCGGCACGGGTACCGACGAGCGTGTCTGGACGCTCTGCGCCCACGACGATGGAGCAGGGGGTGGCACGGCCATGTATGTGGGCGGTGAGTTTCAGACGGCGGGTGGCATCGTGTCGCCGCACCTGTCCAAGTACACCCCAGGTCTCGCCGGCGCGCCAGGCACATGGTCCTCGCTCGGCGGCTCTCCCAACTTCCTGGTCCGCTCGCTCGCCATAGCGCAGCTCAATCCCGGAGCCTCGCCGGCGCTCTGTATCGGCGGCGCCTTCACCGCGATCGGTGAGGTGACGGCCTCTCGCCTCGCCACTTGGTCCGTTGCGCCCGGCGGAACACAGCCTGCGTTCCAATCTGTGGGCGCCGCCCCGTTCGACGGAGCCAACAACCTGGTGTATGACGTAGCGGTGTTCGACGATGGATCGCTGGGCAGCGATGCCGGACCGTCGCTCTACATCGGCGGGCAGTTCACTACCGCCGGTGGACACGCCGCTGCAAACGTCGGGCGGTTCGGCCCGCTCCCCCCGCGAGTTATGACGGGCCCGTCGCCATTCGTGACCACTGCCGGTCGGGCGGCCACGTTCTCGGTTGTCGCCGAGAGCCTCTCCGGGCAGTCGCTCGCACACCAGTGGTTCCACAATGGCGTCATGCTCTCCGACGGACCCGGAGTTAGCGGTGCCACCACCTCCTCCCTCACCCTCGCGAACGTCCAGACCACAGACCCCGTCGCCGATACGTTCGGCTATCACGCCACCGTTTCCGACGGCTGCGGCCAAGCCTCCTCCGCCCCGGCTCCCCTCACCGTCCTTTGCGCCGCCGACTTCAACCGCTCCGGTGCCACGTCGTCCGCTGACCTCACCGCCTTCCTCGCGGCGTGGTTTCTTGACCTCGGGGGTCAAACCCTCCTCAGCGATATCGACTCCAGCGGCAGCGTCGGCTCCGCCGACATGAGCGTCTTCCTCCAGTTCTGGTTCGCCTCGCTTGCCAGCGGATGCTGAAAAGGCCGTTGCCTTTTCAGCGGATCTCAAACCATCTATTCCTCTTCGGGCGCGCGCCCATCGCGCCGGTGCTTCAAGCACTGCTCAGGAATCTGTCGCCCTCTTGCCCGCCCACCTCGCATCGCTACCATTGCCCACCCCGTGGCCCGGCTCGCCGCGTCCGGGTACCTTTGCCGAGGTAGCTCAGCTGGTTTAGAGCGCTGGATTCATAACCCGGAGGTCGGCGGTTCGAGTCCGCCTCTCGGCACTTTCGCAAGACCCCGCAAGCCACCAACCGGAACGAAAATCCTCAGTCGGCTACACGTCATCCGCCCACAGATTATTAGAGGTGGGGTTCGCGGCTTCGTAGATTCTCAGGTGGAGAAGTGGGACGGCCCGTCCGATAGAATGCGTATCACGACCAGCCACGACTGTGGCTTCCCCTCGGTAAAGGGATTGGACTCACGTCACTGGCCCCGGAGTTTAGATGGCCGCTCTGCTTCGATATACGGTTGTTGCCCTGCTGGTGCTGGCGCAGGTTGCGCTCGGCTCCAGCGCTGGCGGCGTCGTGTGTTTCGGGGGGGGGAGCCATGAGTCCGGCTTGGCATCCTCCTGTTCGCACGCAAGTAGCCACGAGGGATGGCCGCTCGCAGCTCCGGCTGAACCGGACGGGCACGACGACGAATGCGCCTGTATTGATGTGCCCACACCTGTCGGTCGCGCCGACGAGTTCCGCTTGGGGCACGACGTGCTGCGGCAATCCGCCGTGCTCCTCTTGTTGCCGGTGCCGTTCGCGACGGTCGCTCCCGAGCAGCAGTTCCGATTCGTGGCCGCGGACCATCGCGCGCCCGGCCCAGCGCCTGGCTTGCGCACGACCCGCCTCCTCATTTAGGTCACAGCGTCTCCACGCCGCCGACTCAGGGTTTTCCTTGTTGGCCGGCGCGTTGCGACCCGTGCGTTGAGCCGCCGCTGTGCGGCCATATATCCACATCGATGAGGAGCCACCAGTGCAACCTGCCCGTACCGGGGCGGCTGCGGCATGCGTGTTCGCCGCGCTCTCCGGCTGCCAGTCCTACGACCCGCGCCCACTCGACCCGAGCGCCCATCACGGGGCATGGCTCGCCCGCTCACCAGAGCACGAGGGCGTCGCCGCCTTTGCGCGCCGGCTTGCAATGAACGAGGGCCATCCTGCCCCGTATGACCTCACCGACGGCCTGTCCCTGCAAGAGGGAGAGACGGTCGCGCTTTTTTTTAACCCCGACCTGCGCATGGCCCGTCTGCGCGCCGGGGTGGCCTTGGCAAGCGCCGAGCACGCGCGGCTCTGGGAAGACCCGGTCCTCGGGGTCGACGCCGAGCGCATCCTCGGGAGCGTGGATCATCCGTGGGTGCTGGGCGTATCTCTTGGCTTCACGCTCCCGATCTCCGGTCGCCTGGCCGTCGAGGAATCCCGGGCGCACGCCGCGCACCGTGCCGAACTGCGACGCGTGCTCGCGGCGGAATGGTCGGCGCGGCTTGGGCTGCGGGCCACATGGCTGGAATGGTCGTCGCAGCAACTACGAGCGGAACTTTCAGGCGACCTGCTCGGGCGCCTCGAAAGCATTTTGGCCGTGGTGTCGAGGCTCGAACAGGCGGGCGAACTCAGCCGTATCGAGGCGCGCCTGTTCCGGATCGAGCAGATGACGAGGTCCACCGAATGGCGAGCCATCGAAGCGCGGACCTCCGAGCTTGAGCTGACCCTGAGGGCACTCATGGGGCTCGCCCCGGCCGCGCCGCTCGGGCTCGTGCCCACCAGCCTTGGCGCGCCCGACCAGCTCCGCACCTCGAGCGACCTGGACACTCGAAACCCGACCCTCGCGGCACTCCGCGCCGACTATGAGGTGTCCGAAGAGGCGCTGCGGCTCGAGATCCGCGAGCAATACCCCGACATCACGATCGGCCCCGGGTTCGGGACCGACGAGGGAGATTCCCGCGTTCTGCTCGGGCTCTCGCTCCCGATCCCGCTGTGGAATCAGAACCGGCGCGGGATCGCCGAGGCCGTCGCCCAGCGAGACCTCGCCCGCGGCGCGTTCGAGACCGCGATCGAGCGCACGGGTGCGAGCCTCGCCATGGCACACGGCCGACACGCGGCGGCGCGGGCACATCGAGCGGCGCTCGAGGGGGAGATGGTCCCCATGGTGGAGGAGCAGGACACCGAGACGCGCCGTGTTGCCGACCTCGGTCAGGTGGACACGCTGCTGCTCCTTGAAACACTCGCCCGCCTGCACGATGCGAAGAACGCCCTGATCGACGCCCGGCTCGCCGAGGCGATTGCCGCGCTGCGAGTGGAGGAACTCACGGGTCCGCCATTCGCTCCGGTCGCTGATTCTTCCGAAGGAACCAAACGATGAAGCCTCTCGCCTCGCTCCTGCTGCTGACAACGATGTGCGCCGTGCCGGCGTGCCGCGAGCGCCCGGAAAGGCCGGTGCCCGCCGAAGACCACGCTGACGCGGCGCCGGAACCAACGAACCGCGTTGACATCAACGCCTCCGTGCGTCAGAACCTGGGGATCACCTTTGCGAGGGTCGAGAGCCGGAACGTCGGCCGGACGTTGCGGATCCCGGGAAGGTTCGAGCTCCTGCCGACCGCCCGCCGTGAGTACCGCGCCCCAACCGCCGGCAAGGTGGAGCTGCTGGTGCAGCAATACCAGAGCGTGGAGGCGGGAACCCCGCTCTATCGCTTTGATTCGCCGCGATGGCGCGAACTTCAGCGTGAGCTCACCGACGCCGACGCCGCCGTGAAACTCGCCGAAGCCGGCGCCGACAGCATCGCGCCATACAAGGACGCTCACGAAAGACATCACACAGAGATTCAGAAAGCGGTTGACCTGTGGACCCACAGAGTCAGTGCGCTTGAGCAAGTGCAGGCCGCGGGTGGCGCCCGCGCGGAGAATGTGGCGCAGGCCAACGCATCGCTCGCCACGGCGCGTGCCGACCTCGCCGAGACCTTTGAGAAGGAGGTTGACCTCATCGCTCGCGAGCGAGAGGCTACGGCCCAACTCGAAGCCGCCAGCTCGCGGCAGCGGATCTTGCTGGAGGCGGCGGCATCGTTGGTTGGTCTCTCATCGGACGAGTTGCTCGCCGCCAATGGCGAGAGACCGTCTTGGCAGGCCATCGGTCAGATCGAGGTTCGAGCGCTGTCCTCCGGCGTGATCGACACGATGCACACGACGAGCGGCTCGTTCGTCGATTCGAACGGACCCGTGCTTACAACGGTTCGACCGGATCAGGTCCGGTTCCGAGCGCACGCGCTCCAGAGCGACTTGGGGAGGCTGCAAGACGGCCTCCCAGCGACGGTAGTCGTTCCTCAAGGCGGATCCCTTCGGGACAGCGCAGGCGTCGCTGGGACGCTCACCCTCGCGCCCACCGCGGATGCCGAACGCCGCATGATCGAACTGGTCATGACTCCGAAGAGCGATGAGCCTCTCGCCCCCTGGGCCCGAGCGGGCGTGTCAGCATTTCTCGAAGTGGTCGTCAGCGGCATCGGTCGCGACGAACTTGCGATCCCGCTCGCGTGTGTCGCCCGTGACGGCACACAGAGCATCATCTTCCGCCGCGACCCCGCCGACCACAACAAGGCCGTCCGTATGGACGCGGACCTGGGGATTGATGACGGCCGCTGGGTGGTCATCAAGAGTGGCGTGGCGGAGGGGAACGAGATCGTCCTCGACGGCGTGTACCAGCTGATGGTCGCGACCAGCGGGAGCATTACCAAGGGCGGCCACTTCCATCCTGACGGCACCTTCCACGAGGGCGACGAATAAGGACCGCCATGCTGAAACACCTTATCTCATTCTCCCTGAAGCAGTCGTCGCTCGTGCTCGTGGTCGCCGCGGCGCTGCTCGCGTACACGCTTGTGCAGTTGCCCCGCATGCCCGTGGACGTGTTCCCCGAACTCAACGCGCCGACGGTCGTCATCTTGACCGAAGCGGGCGGGCTTGCCGCCGACGAGGTCGAGCAGTACGTCACCTTCCCGATCGAGACGGCGGTCAACGGGCTGCCCGGCGTGCGCCGTGTGCGGAGCGCCTCGGCGATCTCTCTTTCCCTCGTCTGGGTCGAGTTCGATTGGGGGACCGACATCTACCGCGCGCGCCAGATGGCGACCGAGCGCTTGGCGGCGGTCAGGGGATCGCTCCCCGAGAGCGCCCACGCGGAGATCACGCCGATCACGAGCATCACCGGCGAGATCATGCTGCTTGCGGTCTCGAGCCCCGACGGGTCGGTGAGCGAGCTGGAACTGCGGGCCTACGCCGAGTTCGACCTGCGGAACAAGCTGCTCG
>JACMLW010000081.1 GCA_014379385.1 Phycisphaerales bacterium | reverse complement strand
GGTCCCGATGTTGTACTCCTCGAAGTCGTCGCCGAGCTCGAAGTTGTCCATGACGACCTCGTTGCGGGCCTCGCGCATCACCGGCGCGGGCTCTTGCGCCACGCGGCGCTGCGTTGCGGGGCCGTTGGGGGGCCACGTCACGTCGCGCTCCTGGGCAATCGGGCCACGACGGGGCGCGCTCTTGTCCTGTGGGTCAGGGTTCGCCGTCCCGTCGCCGGCGCCGGGCTGATTCTCAAAGTCGCGTGTCGCGTTCGGGTTATCCCGAACCGGCCACGAGACGTCCTTCTCGGCGGCCTTGGCGCCCGAGGGAGCCGGGCCGCGCTCGGCGGGCGATGGCTTGGAGCCCTCGGGGCTGGGCGGCTCGGTCGTCCGCGAGGAGAAGGAGTCGCGCCGCTCTGTCCGGGTGAGATTCTGGTCACGCACAGTATCACGAGCCGTTGTATCGCGAACAGCAACGTCGCGATCGGCGCTTTCGCGGTTGATATCGCGATCGTTCATATCCCGGTTGCTGTAGGAGTCCTTGCTCGCGTCTCGCGTGGCCGAACCGGTCTGGTCCTCGCGCCCGCGATTTTCCTTCGCCGGCCAGGTGATGTCCTCTTCCTTCTCGGTCGAGCTGTCCTTTGCATTGTTCAGCCGGTCGCGGTTCTGCGTCGCGTCCTTGTTGAGGCCGCGATCGCGGTCCAGTCGACCCCGATTCAGCCGATCCTCGTCGCGCAGCTGGTTGTTGCGCCCGGAGGTGCCGTCGAGTCGCTCGCCCGAGATCGAAGGGTCACGCCGCATGTCGCTCTGCGTGTGCGCGTACTCCTTCACCAGAACGCCGGTCAGCGTGTGATCTGTCAGGTTCGTGACCTTGATCTGGTAGTCAAAGTCCTGGCCTACGCGCACCTGGCGCGGCAGTGTCTTCTCGACCAGCAGCACGCTCGTGGAGCGATCGCCGGTGGGGAACGCCAGCGTGCTGGTAGCGCCCATCATCGGCTGCGGCTCGTCCATCGTGGTGCGCGCCGCCGTCCCCGCGCGGGTCGTGGAAGCAGGGGTGGTGCGATGCGTGCGATTGTCCCGGTCGGACTCGCACGCCGCCAGGCCGACTCCCCCTGCGAGCAGGGTCAGCATGACGATTCTCCTCAGCGACGATTGACGATTCACGGTCACTCCTTTCAAGTTCTGCTGCGGGATGCCGGCGTGGCCGGCCTTGGTGGTCCCATGTTCCGGCTCGAGAGACCCCCCAGAAGGCCCGGGGGCCGGGCACGCCGTCTGGCCCGGTGAGTGGTCGCGGTTTCCGTGTTGCAGACCCTTGCCCCGTTTGCGGGGCGTCCTTCTCCAAGATTACCCCGCACCCGGTGAAACGTAAGAACCTTTCGCTTCCTTCACCCCGGTTTACGTTATCATTCTTACAAAATGTCTCAATCACTGTGAAACGCATACTGGTAAATACTTAGGTACGCGGGCCTACGAACGAAGGCCTCGCAGGGCTCGCTGGGTTCTCCCGCGAGCCACCCGGCTCCCCTCGAATGGGCTGTAAACACCGGCCTCATCAGCACCTATGCTCGCCCCATGCAGATCGCAGTCATTATCGCGGCCGCCGGCGCATCCCGGCGCTTCAGCGAGCCCGGCGACTTCGGCGCCCGCAGCAAGCTCGACGAGGATCTCGGCGGCCGGCCCGTGCTCCAGCGCTCCGTTGAACTGTTTAACAAGCGGACCGAGGTCAGCGAGATTATCGTCGCCGGCCCGGAAAGCGCGCCCGCATTCGCCGCCTTCAGCGACCGTCACGGCGACAAGCTTGGCCTGATCGGAGCGCGACTCTGTCGCGGCGGCGCCACGCACCGCTACGAGACCATCGCCGCGGCTCTGCAACTTGTCGATGCCTCGGCGACGCACGTCGCCGTGCATGACGGCGCCCGCCCTTGCCCCAGCGAGGTATTGATCGACCGTGTCTTCCGCGCCGCCGAGAGCTTTCCCGCCGTCGTCCCCGGCATCGACGTCTCCGACACGATCAAGCGGGTGAGCGCTCTCCACACGCCGCCACCCAAGGCCGATCCGCTCGCGGAGATCCTTGGCGCCGGCGCAAACGATGCGGACGCCGCCCGCATGGTCGAGCAAACACTCGACCGGCGCAACCTCGTCGCGGTGCAGACCCCCCAGGTGTTCGAACTTGCCCTGCTCCGGCGCGCGTACGCCCAGAAGGATCTTGTGAGCACGGACGACGCCGAGCTCGTCGAGCGCCTGGGCCAGCCGGTGGCGGTCGTCGATGGCGAAGTGACCAATATCAAGATCACGCGCCCGGCGGACCTCCTTCTTGCCCGGGCCATTCTCCGCCTGCTGCCGCCCTCGCAGCGCGAGACCCACAAGAAGTTCTAGATCCTGTCTACCCACCCGGCGCACCCTCCGGCTCGCCATGCCGGAACCAGGCGCCGAGCCCGCGCGGTACGCTCTACCCGTGATCAAGTACCTTGGTTCCAAGCGGGCGCTGCTCCCCCAGATTGTCGTGGCGATCGGCGACTGCCTGCGCGAGCTCGGGCTCCAGCCGACCCATTCCACGGTGCTCGACGCCTTCTCCGGGACGGCGCGGGTGGGGCACGCGCTCAAGCGAATCGGCTGCCGCGTCATCGCCAACGATCACAACGCCTATGCCCACGCGCTCGCGAGGTGCTACGTGCAGGCCGACGCCGATGACTTGCTCGCGCCGGCGACGGGACTTGTAATGCAACTGAACGCGATTGCAGGCGCCGCCCCCCAAGCACCCGGGGCGTCGGAGTGGTTCGCCCGTCGGTACGCGCACGAGGCCCGCTACATCCACCCCGACAATGCCGCGCGCATCGCGCGCCTGCGCGATGAGATCGCCGCACGCGACCTCGGCGCCGAGCTCGAGGCCGTTATGCTCGTCTCGCTCATGGAGGCGGCCGACCGAGTGGACTCCACAACGGGCCTCCAGATGGCCTATCTGAAGCAGTGGGCTCCCCGCGCTCTCTCTCACCTCAACCTCCGTACCCCCGACCTTCTCCCCCGCGCCCCCGCCGGCAAAGGCATGGCCATCTGCCTCAACGCGGCCGACGCCGTCGAGCTCGACGCGGACGTCGCCTACCTTGACCCCCCCTACAACCAGCATTCGTACCTCGGGAACTACCACGTCTGGGAGACGCTTATCCGATGGGACGATCCCGAGGTGTTCGGCATCGCCCGCAAGCGCATCGACTGCCGCGAGCGCAAGAGCGACTTCAACTCGCGACGGCGGCACGCGCCGGCCCTCGCCGGACTCATCCAGCGCGTCCGCGCCCGCGCCATCGTCCTTTCCTTCAGCGATGACGGATGGTCCGAGCGCACGGAGATCGAGTCGCTCCTCGCCGCCCGCGGCCGGGTTCAATCGGTCGAGATCGACTATCCCCGCTACGTCGGCGCCCGCATCGGCATCCACAACCCGCGCGGCGAATCGGTCGGAACCGTGGGTCGGCTCCGCAATCGCGAAGTAATCTACCGGGTTGTGTGCCGGTAGCAGGCACAGATTTCCCACCCCTCCATTGCCGGTCGGACGCCATCGTTCCCTCGCCAGCCGTCGGCCGTGAGAACATCGTGCGTCGTATCCCGTCGGCACCTCACCCCTCCCGGCCTCCGCCAAGCCGCGTTCGCCTCCGAACCACCACCCTGAAACCGACCCGCATTTGCTCGCCGCCCGCCCCTTCGGGTTCCGATAATGATGCCGTGGGCCGCGCGATTCCCAGCATGTTCATCCGGCGACTCCTGCTCATCGGCGGGCTGGTCACGTTCGCCACCGCGCTCCCCATCATCCAGCTCTTCCGGGTCACTGTCGTCCGCGGCGAGGAACTGCGAGAGAAGGCCGAGCGTCACCTCGTCGTCGAGAAGCTCCTCCCAACCACCCGAGGCCGCATCCTCGACCGCAACGGCCGAGTGCTTGCCCTGAACCGCCCCAGCTACGACATCGCGGTTGACTACAAGGTCATCACCGGCGAGTGGGCATTTCAGCAGGCCCGCGGCCGCGCGAAGAAACTCAATATCGACCGCTGGTTTGGCCTGAGCCCCGAAGAACGCGACGCGATCACGCTCACCTACCTCCCCGACTTCCAGACCCGCCTCGAGGCCATGTGGGCCCGCTTTGCCGCCACCGGAAACATCCCCTTTGAGACGGTCCACCAGCGCCGCGACGACATCATCAAGCGTGTGGACCTCGTCGCCGCTCGCAACAACGGCGTCCGAGAGCAGAGGGCCATCGAGGAGTTCAAGAAGAAGCAGCGCCGGCTCGCCCGTGGCAAGCAGGACAAGCTCGATCAGGAGCCCGCTGAACTCGGAGCTCTCCGTCGCGAGGCGTACCGCCCCGATGAGGGCGAAGTCCAGGCCCACGTCATCCTTTGCGGCGTGGATGACCAGACCGCCTTTGCCTTCCTCCGTCTCGTGGACCTATCCAAGAAGGGTGAGGCCGCCGGCGCCGACCCCGAAGCGCTCCCCGGCCTCACGGTGATCGACGCCAGCGCGCGAGAGTATCCCTTCGAGACGCTCGACGTCGTCATCGACCGCGACACGTTCCCCACGCCGATGCGCCGCGATGAGCCCGTCACCGTCCGCGTCGAGGGCGTTGCCACGCACATCCTCGGATGGATGCGGGACAAGATCTACGCCGAGGACGCCGACCGCCGGCCACCGGCCCCAGCGGGTCAGGCCGACCTCGGCCGTTACCTGCCCGGCGACTGGATCGGACACTGGGGGGTTGAGGCCTCCGCGGAAACCGAGCTTCGCGGCACGCGCGGCCGCGAGGTCCAGCACCTCGACACAGGCGAGGTTCAGACAACCCAGCCCGCATCCGGCACGGACGTGAGGCTCACGATCGACACCCAGCTCCAGGCCCGCCTGCAGGCGCTCTTTGACCCCGCCCTCGGTCTGGCCGTGGTCCAGCCCTGGCACACCAAGCCAAAGGATGACCAGGGAAACCCGCTGCCCGGCGTCCCCCTCGACGGCACGCCCCTCAACGGCGCGATCGTGGTCGTCGAGGTCGATAGCGGCGACATCCTCGCGATGGTCTCGTATCCCTCCTTCACACGCGAGCGACTGAACCGTGAGCCCGAGAAGATCTTCGACGACGAGCTCAACACCCCGCTCCTCAACCGCGCCGTCGCCAAGCCCTACCAGCCAGGTTCAATTGTCAAGCCCCTCGTCCTCTGCGCCGCGATGGCCAACGGCAACTACGCACCCGGCTCCCACATCGCCTGCCGCGGGCACTTCCTGCCAGAGAAGCCCCGCGTGCTCCAGTGCTGGATCTGGAAGCAGTTCGATTCCACCCACTCCGATCGGCTCGGCCATGACCTCGACGGCTCCGACGCCATCATGGCCTCCTGCAATATCTTCTTCTTCGAGATGGGTCAGCGCCTCGGGCCAGATGACCTCACCGAGTGGTACTCTCGCTTCGGCGTGGGCTCGCGATACCCCAACCCGCCGCTGGGGCTGGGTATGCAGTACCAGGGCACGCCCGCACGCGAGGGCGCCAGCGCGATCAGCCCCGGCGAATCCATCCAGATGGGCATCGGCCAGGGTCCCATCGCATGGACACCCCTCCACGCCGCCGACTCCTACGCCACCCTCGCCCGCGGCGGCGTCCGCATGCCCGCCCACATCCGCATGGATGCGGCCTTCACCCCGCAAGACCTCAAGATCCCGCCCCGCGCCATCGACATGGCCCTCGACGGCCTCCGCCGATCGGTCTCCGAAGCCGACGGCACCGGCCACCACCTCACGATCGACGGGAAGCGCGAGCCGGTCTTCAACGCGGCCGGCGTCTCCGTGCGCGCCAAGACCGGCACCGCCGACGCCTCCGCAACCCTCGCCATGGACCACGATGACCAAGGCCGCGCCCTGATACTCCGCGACGACCAGGGCCGCCCCATCATCCTGCGCGATGGCGACCACAGTTGGGCAGTCGCGCTGGTCGGCCCGGGGGGGCCCGGAGATCGCCCCAGGTACGCCATCAGCGTGGTGGTTGACTACGCCGGCTCCGGCGGCCGCGTCGCCGGCCCCATCGCCAACCAGGTCGTCCACGCCCTTCAAGTCGAGGGCTACCTCCCGGGTAGGCGCGATCGCTCGAGTCCACCCACCGACCCAGACGCCGACGCCAAAGGAGAGCGGTAGCCACCGTGGACCTCCAGCGTCTCCGCTCCCTCGTCGGCACCGAGCTCACGTTCACCCACTTCGCGTGGCTGACTGTCGCGGCGTCCCTTGCTCTCTCCCTCATCGGCGTCTACGCGATCGACGTCGCCACCAGCCCCGACCTGAACGACGCCGCGATTCTCTCATTCTCCGGCCTCGTCAAGAAGCAGCTCGCCTTCCTCATGGTGGGCGTCATGGCGGCCGTCGCAGTTGCGATCCCGCACTATCGCTTTGTCCGCTACTTCGCGTGGCCCGTCATGTGGCTCGTGCTCTGCCTCTTGGTCTTCCTGCTGATCCCCGCCGTCCCCACCAGCATCGTCAAGCCCGTCAACGGCGCCCGCGCCTGGATCAACCTCGGCCCCATCTCCTTCCAGCCGGCCGAGGTCGCCAAGATCGCCTTCATCATCGTGCTCGCCGACTACCTCCGCTGGCGATCCAACCACCGCACGCTCAAGGGCCTCATCCCGCCCGCCATCATCGCCTTCATCCCCGTCGGTCTCATCCTGCTCCAGCCCGATCTCGGCACGGCCACGCTTTTCATCCCCACGCTCTTTGTGATGCTCCTCGCCGCCGGCGCCAAGCTCAAGCACCTCTCCGCGGTCGTCGTCATCGCCTGCCTCGCCGGCCCCGCGGCGTTCCCCATCCTCAAGCCCCATCAGCAGAAGCGCATCCTCGGCCTCATCAGCATGATCCAGGGCTCCGACGCCGGGGCCGACGACATCAACTACCAATCCATCACCGCTCGCACTGTGGCGGGCGCTGGCCAGGTCGTCGGTCAGACCGACGCGAAGGCCCGCGCCATCGTCCACTTCAGCTACCTCCCCGAACGCCACAACGACATGGTCTTCGCCGTGATCGTCAGCCGCTTCGGCTTCCTCGGCGGCGTCGTGGTGCTTGGCCTCTACGCCCTCTGGTTCGCGGGCGCCCTGCTGACCGCGGCGATCTGCCGCGAGCCCTTCGGCCGGCTGGTGGCGGTCGGCTGCACCTCGCTCGTGGCCGCGCAGATGTTCATGAACGTCGGGATGAACCTCGGCGTGCTGCCCATCGTCGGACTCACCCTCCCCTTCGTCTCGTACGGCGGCTCGTCCATGCTCAGCGTCTGGATCATGACGGGCCTGATCGTCAATATCGCCACCCGCCGCTCCCGCCGCATGACCCGAAAGAGCTTCGAGTTCGATGAGTAGCGGACAGGGGACGGGTTACAGCCGATCGCTGTCATTCTTACGGTCCCCTGACCCCTGTGGCCTGTTCGCTTCCCTCTTGCTGTCCCCTGTCCCCCGTTCCCTGTACCCTTCCCCCCATGCACGTGATCGTCTTCGATGATGGCAAGGCCGAGCTCGGTCCCATGACGGACCTCCGCGCCGCCTTCGACATCCGCTCCGGCGCCTTCACCAACCTCGAGCGCCTCATCGCCCGCGGCGTGCAGATCGCGGGCCTGCGCGTTCCCGATCACCTCGCCGACCTCACCCGTGAGCGCCACCCCGGCCTGAAAGTCAACGTTCCCGTCCCCGGCGCCGTCGAAATCAGCGGCCGCTCCCCGCTCCCCGATCTTTCTTCCATACTCGGAGAAGCCGCGGCGAACACGGGCGAGGAGGACGGAGAGTGGGGGGGCAACGAACTCGAGCGTCCGTGGCACATCAAGGCCGCGCGCGACCAATGCCTCGCCTTCGACCTTGCTCTCCTCGTGAAGCGCTTCGATCCCTCGCGAGCGGCAAAGGCCACGGGCTTCGCGCTGGCCCGCGCTCCCACCGCCGTCGTTCATCCCTCCGCCATCTTCGATACAGATCGCGGCCACATCGTCTTGGGCGATTACGCAACCGTCCGCCCCGGCGCCATCATCGTCGGCCCCGCGTACATCGGCCCGCATTCCACCGTGCTCGAGCGCGCCCTCATCAAGGCCGGCACCGCCATGGGCCCCTGGTGCAAGGTCGCGGGCGAGGTCGGCGGCACGATCTTCCAGGGGTACGCCAACAAGGGCCACGACGGCCACCTCGGCGATTCGTGGGTGGGCGAGTGGGCCAATCTCGGCGCCGGCACCACCAACTCCAACCTGCTCAACACCTACGGCGAGGTCATCACCCGTGCGCGCCCCGGCATGCCGCTGGAGCGCACCGGCGAGCAGTTCTTCGGGTGCATCGTCGGCGACCACGTGAAGACCGCGATCTGCACCCGCATCATGACCGGCGCGATTATCGGCACCGGCACCATGTGGGCCGCGACGGCCCACATCACCGGATGCGTCCCCGCGTTCTCATGGGTCACGGACACCGGCACGCGAACGTTCCGCTTCGACAAGTTCATGGAGGTGACCCGCGCCGCCATGTCGCGCCGTTCTATCACGCCCACGCCAAGCTATGAGGGCAGGCTCTCCGCACGCCACGCGGCCACGGCGTAGTAACCCGCCGCCGATCGAGGCTCGTGAACCCTTGAAGCCGCGTGCTCAGCACGCGAGTTACAACCCCGCGACCCTCACATCGCATGGATTTCCGGGGTCGTTCGTTAAATCACGCAGGCTAAAACCCTGCTATTCACGCTTGGCACAGTGGTGAGGGCGAGCGGGTTCATGCGGCGCCGGTAGCGTGAACCCAGGCGTGCGTTGTGCAACGCGGTCTGCTGACGTCGCACTCTGTTCAAGGAAGGAATACTCATGAAAGACGTGTTCAGCCCCCGGCCAGCGGCCTCCCTCGCCCGCCTCCTCCGGTGCGCCACGCTGCCGCTCTGCGCGGCCGCGCTGACCGCCTCTCCCGCGTCAGCCCAGCCCGGCACGCCGACATATCTGCGAACCATCCAGGATTGCACCACCGGCCACAACGCATTCATCGCGTCGGACGGCACGCTCAACTGGACGGTCGATCCCGGGTGCGACCGATACCAGACGGATGTGTATGAGCGTCCGACGATCCAGACCTATCAGGACGTCGACGGACAGTTCGCGTCCCAGGAGTACTTCGAGTACCTCGACATCGAGCGCGTGCGGGCCGGTTTCACAAACAGCCGTCTCTACATCGCTATCCACCTCGTCGGGCGCGACAACATCACCTCCGGCGGCACCCGCATCGAGAACGGGATGATCGAGCGCTACGGCTTCCGCCTGAGCAGCGATCCCGATGGGCGCAACGGGCTGCTCCTGGTCTCAGACCAACCCGAGCTCAAGAACGAGCCCAACACCGCCTTCGGGCCGCTCGGCCTCTTCGGGTATCGCGACACCAACGGCGACGTCGGCGGCGCCGATGATGACGGCCCCACCGGCAGGGAGGAGACCAAGACCGATAACCCGAACGAGGAGAGCGGGATGAACGGGTACGACACCCCCATCATCGCCGATGGCCGCCTCAATGGCGGGCCGATCGTGATGTGGGTCCGGCTCGACCCCACCGACGACACGATCGTTGAGTTCGCGATCGACTACGTGGCGCTCGGCTACACACGCGACCAGATCGCCAACCTCCGCTACTTCGATGCCGAGGTGATCAAGGGCGGCCCCGACGATCCACAGAACTATCTCTGGAACGACAAATACACCAACGTTGAGGCCGGCTCGCCCAACCCCGGTGCCGGCGGCGAATCGGAGTTCGGCACGCAGGGTCTCCAGAACATCTACGAGGTTGACACCATTCGCGGCGACGGAGTGCGCTGCCCCGCCGACTTCAACGGCGACGGCCTCATCACCTCCAGCGATATCTCCGCCTTCCTGTCCGCCTTCTTCAGCGACCTCGCCAACGGGACAGTGGTAGCCGACTTCGACAACGGCGGCAGCACGGGTTCCGCCGACATCTCGGCGTTCCTCAACGCCTGGTTCGCCGCCCTCGACGGCGACTGTTGAGACGCGCCAGCCCCATCCCTTTTCAACCTCGCGGTTCCCTTCACGCCCCGGCGCCGTTGCCGGGGCGTCTTTTATGCACAAAGCCAATCGCCGCGCGCCCGGCTCGACCAAGGTCGATGCCTCCCAAGAACCTTCGATGTTCGTGCGTCGCGGCCCCCCCACGGCCGTCTATCCGGATTAGGCAACTTCGTGTCCCTTCGCCGCGCCCCCCGCCACGCTTCTCCGAACCTCCCATCCGGAACCCGAGTCAACCCGCCCCTCCAAACGTCCGATTTGATGTTGCGGACCCCGCTCCGCCGCGCCCTCGCCGTCCCGGCGCGGGGCCCGCCATGACGCACGCACGTTTCACCCGACGAGGGAGCCCCGACGACCATGGCCACCAAGCTGCTCGAGATCCTCAAGGCCGCGTACGACGGCGACTCCTCCGACATCCACCTCATCGCCAGCCACGCGCCCTACATGCGCCAGCACACGGTGATGAACGCCATGGACTTCCCGGTCCTCACCCCCGACACCACCCGCGCCATGTTCGAGGAAATGGCCCCCAAGGAATCGCGCGAGACCTTCGATCGCCAGAAGGACGCCGACTTCTCCTTCGAGGCCAAGGGCATGGCCCGCTACCGCGTCAACGCCCACATGCAGCGCGGCGCCGTCGCCCTCGCCATGCGCATGATCAAGACCAAGGTTCCCCCCCTCTCCGCCCTCACACTCCCCGAGGTCATCGCGCGCCTCACCTACCTCCCCCGCGGCCTTGTCCTCGTTACCGGCGACACCGGCTCGGGCAAGTCCACCACGCTCGCCGCCATGATCCAGGCGATGAACGAGCGCTACCGCAAGCACATCATCACGCTCGAAGACCCAGTCGAATACACCTTCCAGTCCAACAAGTGTGTCATCGAGCAGCGCGAGCTCGGGCACGACATGCCCAGCTTCGCCTCCGGCCTCAAGCACGCCCTGCGTCAGGACCCCGACATCATCCTCGTCGGTGAGATGCGCGACCTCGAGACCACCGCGCTCGCCATCTCGGCCGCCGAGACCGGCCACCTCGTTCTCTCCACGCTGCACACCTGCAACGCGTCGCAGACGGTCGAGCGGATCATCGACATGTACCCCGCGGGTCAGCAGAACCAGATCCGCTCCATGCTCGCCAACACCCTGCAGGCCGTCATCAGCCAGACGCTCTTCAGCCGCATTGACAAGCCCGGCATGGTCCCCGCCGTCGAGGTCCTCCTCTGCACCCCCGCGGTCCGCAACCTCATCCGCGAGAACCGCTCCTTCGAAATCCCCAACGTCATCGAGACCAACCGCGCGATCGGCATGACCAGCCTCGACACCGCGATCGCCGAACTCTACTTCAACGGAATGATCAGCCGCGAGGACGCCATCGCGCAGTCCGCCTACCCCGACAAACTCGAGCGGCAGTTGGTGGCGTG
>JACMLW010000080.1 GCA_014379385.1 Phycisphaerales bacterium | reverse complement strand
TTGAGCGGCACCGCGCCGGCGTCGTCGCCACCGTCGTCCCGACTGTGGTGACAATCGGCACGCCGCTCGCTGTCACCTCGGGGGCTGGCAACGCGGCCCTCATCACCACGGCCGACGGATGGACGCACGTCGTCCGGGGCCAAGGCGCGGGCCGCTGGCCCACCGCCCAGTCGGTCGTGGCCGACCTGCTCAGCCTCGCAGTCACCACTCCACACTCCGGAGGAACCGCTGAACCGCGAACGGCACACCGATCCCCGGTTCCCGTCTCATCACTCCCGTTCGTCAACGCGTAGCGATTCCGATCCCCAGTCCGCACCCATCAGCCCGGAGCGGGCGCCCGGCACTCCCACAATGCTTGGCGCCCGCAGCCCGGGCCGAATCGCGCGGTATGCTGGTGGTATGCCGGTTGCCAAGCCCCCCTACTTCCGCCGCGGCTTCACGCTCATCGAGTTGCTGGTGGTCATCGCCATCATCGCCATCCTCATCGGCATCCTGCTGCCCGCGCTCGCCAAGGCGCGACAGGTCTCCAAGCAGACCAAGTGCCTCTCGAACCAGCGCCAGATCGGGTTCGCGCTCCAGATGTACATGAACACGTTCCAGGAATGGATCCCCCGCGAGGGTGTTGAGACCACCGCGCCCTGGCGCCCACGCGTCCGCCTGCCCTGGTGCATCGCGCTGCGTCCTTTCCTCGACGACCGCTGCGACCACAACGTCGATCTCGAGGACGACTTCAAGGGCGCCCCCTACTACTGGGACCCCGCCCGCCCGGCCGATCGCTTCCACAACATCCACTATGTCGTCAACGCGATGCCCTTCCTCAACGAGACCGCCATCGACACCGCCGCGGGCAACGACTGGCGCCGCCGGCGCGGCTACACCCCGTTCCGCCGCCTCCCCTTCCCGCACATGATCGTCTATCTCACCTGCTTCGCCGACGACCCGGACGGGAGCGTGCTCCAGGGCAACCCGCAGACCGACCTCGCCATCGGCCAGTTCTACGACCTCTGGTCACCAGCCCAGATCAACCCGAACTCGACCGACCTGCGCATCGCGCCCACGCGCCACGGAAGCGGCGCCAACGCAGTGTTCCTCGACGGCCACGCCGAGTTCAAGCTCAAGAAGTTCCTCACCACGCCCGCCAACTGGAACGACGGATTCCATGGCGTCATCCTGAACCCGCGCAACCCACCGGGTTGAATCCGGGTTGAATGGTCCGATCGGCTCTGCGCCATTTCTGCCCGCTCACACCCCCGCCAGCGCCCGCTCCCCCAGCACCTTCTCCGCGTAACTGTTCATCGCGTCGCGAAGCTGCTCGAAGCTCTCCAGCACGTAATAGATCGGCTGGTAGTGGTCGATCTCAAAGTCCGTCTCGCACACCTGCTCGAGCTCGAACGGCCGCCGCTCCGGCTGCTTACCCGTCGCCGCGTCCCCCTCCAGCGACCACTTGCTCTCCCCGTGGCTCGAGACCAGCCCGCTCCCGTAGATCTTCACCCGCCCGTCCTCGCGGATCAGCCCGAACTCCACCGTGAACCAGAACAGCCTGCTCAGCCGCTTGATGTGGCCCTCATCCTCGCACATCAGCGCCGCCTTCCCGTACGTCTGCAGGAAGTCCGCGAACACCGGGTCCGCGTGCAGCGGCACGTGCCCGAACACATCGTGGAAAATATCCGGCTCGGGCAGGTAGTCCATCACTTCCCGCGGCCGGATCAGCACCGTCGTCGGGAACTGACGCCTCGCCAGGCACGCGAAGAAACTCTTCGCCGGCAGATACCCGGGCACCGCATAACTCGACCACCCCGTGAGCTGCTTCAGGTACCCGTTGATCCCCTTCAGCCGCGTGCCCGCCGCCAGCGCCTTCCCGTTCCCGTCCGTGATCGGCGTGCGCAACGTGGTGTCAAACAGCAGCGGGATATGCTCGCGCGTCAGGTTGATCGCCTCCAGCCCGTTGATGAACGTCCGGCTCACCTGCTCCTCGAGCACCTCCCACCGCCGGTCGTACAGGTCACGCCAGACCGCGTGGTTCTCCCCCGTGTACTTCTCGTAGTGCTGCGTGATGTAGAACCGTTCCGTCTCGATCTGCTCCGCCGGCAAGGCCGGCGCCGCATCCGCCGCCGCCTGCGCCTCCCGCGCTTCCCCCGAATCGATAATGTTGTTGTACTTGATGTCGGCGCGCATGCTCGAGCCCTCCGTGCTGGCTCCTCAATCCTACCCCGCGCTGCTTACCCGGAAACCGCTCCGCCGCGGCAACCCCACCGCCCGCCCCCGCATAACCCCTGCCTGGAGCAGGGTCTACCCAACCCGCCCCTCGCCGCCGGTGGTAGGATGCACCCAATGGCCAGCCGTTCTCACCTCAATCAGCCCGCCCGCGCCCTCGGAATCGCCGCCGCGGCGGCCCTGGTTTTTGGTCTCGTCGGGTGCGCCGGCGACGGCGCCTCCTCAGGCGACAACGGCTCGGGGGCGAGCGGGGGGTTCTTCGGCTTCTTCGCGCCGCCCCAGCCCGGTCCCAACGACATCCGCACCCCAATGTCCGAGTACGAGCGCTCCCGCCTCCTCGCCCGCGTCCGCTCCGATCCGGCCCAACTTGCCAAGCTCAACAAGCGAGAACGCTACAACATCTCACGAATCGTCGCCGCGGCCAACGCCAACGATTCCGAAGACGAGTAAGCCCGCTCTCCCCGGCCTCTCCACTCCAACATTCTCACGCGCTCAGGTCAAGGTGCGGCCGGTCATCGCTCGGTGCCGGCGCCGACTTCTCCGGCCGCGCGCTCTCCCCCATCCCCCCCACCTCCCCCGCCGCGGCCTCCGCCGAGAGCTCCACCCCATCCGTCTCGTGTGCCGCCTCCTCGGCCTTCTTCTTGGCCGGTGGCTTCTGCTCGCGCCGGCGCTGGTCGGACGAGCCGATGATCGGCACCCCCGAGGGCCGCTGAATCTCGCCCGAGCCGAAGGTGCTCATACTGGCATCATCGGCCATTGCCCCGCCAGATCGCTTCATTCCCCCGACCCGCCCAACGCCCCGCACCTCCCCCCCCCCGCCGCATCCCCCGCAAACCGGTCCCCGGCTACCGTCTCCGCATGTCCGCCCCCCACTCCTCCGCTTCCTCACAGTCCACGGCGGCCTCCCCCGCCTCGCCCCCCGAGTACGTCCTCGGCACCGGCTCCGACGAGCTCGCCCGGCTCGCCTTCCAGCATCGACTCTGGTCCGACGCCGCGCACGCCGCGTGGAAACTCGCCGGCATCCTTCCCGGCCACACCATCCTCGACGCCGGCTGCGGACCCGGCTTCGCCACCTTCGATCTCGCCCAGCTCGTCGGCCGCGCCGGCCACGTCTTCGCCGTCGATGAGTCCGCCGCCTTCATCGACCACGTCGCCTCGCAGTCGCGCACCCGCGACCTCCCCAACATCACCGCCCTCGTCGGCGACGTGCAGAACCTCGCCGCCACCCTCACGCCCGCCATGCGCGCGCACGCGGGACGCGGGGGAGGGGGGGGAGTCGGCGCCGACCTCGCCTACGCACGCTGGGTCCTCTGCTTCCTCAAGCGACCCGACCTCGCCATCGCCGGCATCGCCGCGGCACTCACACCCGGCGGCCGCCTCTGCATCCACGATTACTTCGACTACGAGTCCATGTCCCCCGGCCCACGCCGCGACTCGTACACGCAGATCGTCGCGGCCACCGCCAAGTCCTGGCGCGATCGCGGCGGCGACCCCGATGTCATGGCCCGCGTCCCCGCGCTCCTGCGCGACGCCGGCCTCGAGATCACGCACCTCGCCCTGCACCACCGCGTCGCCCGCCCGCACGAGACCATGTTCCACTGGGCCGACACCTGGTGGCGCAACTACGTCCCCAAGCTCGTGCAGATGGGGTACGTCACCGAGCCGCAGCAGGCCCAGTTCTTCAAGGACCTCGACGAGCTCGCGGCCTCGCCGACCAGCTTCCTCGTCCTCCCGCCGGTGTTCGAGATCGTCGCGGTGAAGAAGTGATTTGATGGGTGGCGGCTGTGGTGGCACCGGTCTCCAGACCGGTGTGCCTTGATTAGTTCTGGGTGGCACAGGCGTCCTGCCTGTGCGCCTCCTGACCTCTTTCTCAGGTCTTTCACCTCACCGCTTCCTCATCCTCAGCATCCCCAGCTTCCCGCACGCGGGACACCGCGCGCCAACGAGCTTCCCCTTCGATGCCGCGCCGATCCGGATGATCCCCGCATCGCCCGCGGCCGTGACCGCCCCGCACTTCGAGCACTCCACCACCCACCCCGCTTCGTTGGTCGCACGCCGCAGCCGCGGCGAACGTAGCAGCACCGCGCTCAAAATGACGATGGTCACAACGAACAGCGCGAGCCCAAGCGCGATCGCGGTTCCGGAAATCATCGGAGCGCCTCATTGTGGCCTGCTCTCTCATGGTAACTCCGGACGAGAGCGGCACGAACTCGGAGACTAGCACACACTCGATGCGGATGGAGGGTCTGGCGAATCGGGTAACGGCCTCAGGGAGGTCAAGGAAATGGAAAATGGCAATCGGGGACGATGATACGGAACGCACCGGTCCGCACCGCGGCGCAGCAGTCGCACGCTCGTTCATCGACCTCCTTTTCTGACCCGCTCGGTTCCCGTACAATCCCTCCGTGAGCCGATAGAAAGGGGACACAAGCGTCCTCGACTCCGGCGCTTTCATGGAGGAAAACGCCACCGTGCTGCCCGCTCATTCTGACACTCCGTTGAAGCCGCTTCTTGAGGAATGCGGTTATGTGGGCGCTCGATTGGCCGTCAACTACAGAGTGGGCGATGTCACCTATCCGCTGGTCGGTTTCGCGAGCAAGCCTTGGGACTTTGACTCAGCGTGTATTGCGGTCGTGGACACGGTGGGCTCAGCGGAAGAGGCGGTCAAGTCCTGCCGTGATCTGGGGGCACCAGTTGTCTGGGTGCGACAGAAAGGCTCCGTCGAGTGGTGGGCGCAGCACAGAGGAGAACCGACGCGATTCGGCCCGCCAATGGGACTGGAATTCACTCAGTTTGTCCGCGAACGTGAGGCCGACTTGCGCCCGCTTAGCGTGTATCGTGCTAAAGCGCTAGGACGGTTGCCGGGCGCCAAGCAACTCGACTTTGTCGACGTCGGCCTCTTGCCGATGCTCCGTGAGCAAGCGGGCGAGAAGCTCGGTAGCTTGGTCGAAGGAATGACACGGGTAACGCTCAAAGGGCTTGGCCAAAGGGACCCAAGCAAAGCGACACTCCGTGACGTTTTCACCCGTGTGTTCCGACTGGTTGCGGGAAAGATCCTAGAGGACAAAGGGGTGGGCGACTTCGGCTCGCTTGAACTCGCGGACCCAGCAGGCGTGTTGCGTGCCGTGGGCAAGCACTACAGCGCTGCCGATGCGGGGAGTGGCTTGTCAGTTGAATGGAAGTCAGCTCTAAAGACAGCCGCATCACTCCTTACAGACGCGCCCAATCTCCGTGTCGTGTCGCCGGAGACTCTGGCGTATGTCTACGAGCACACTCTCGTCAGCAAGGTGCTACGTAAGAAACTGGGGATCCATGCAACACCGCCTTGGCTCGTGGACTATATTGTTTGGCAACTCTACGACTGGATCCGCGAGATCCCCGTCAACGACCGGCATGTCTTCGAGCCCGCATGCGGACATGCACCTTTTCTCCTTGCGAGCATGCGAATGCTCCGCATGGAAATGCAAGATCAGACGGAGAGCAAGGTCCACACATATCTGAAGCAGCACATCCATGGCGTGGAACTAGACGACTTTGCTCGGGAGATCGCGCGGCTCTCGCTGACACTCGCTGACATTCCCAATCCGAACGGGTGGGATCTCAAGGGCGAGGACATGTACGAATCGAACGTGCTCGCTAAGGAAGCGGGCAGGTGCCGCATTCTTCTGAGCAATCCTCCCTATGAACGTTTCAAGCCAGCCGACAAACGAAGATATGCAGAGGTCGGGTTTCCTGTTCAGCACCGGAAAGCGGTCGAACTCCTGGACCGTACGCTTCAGTATCTCCCATCAGGAGCCGTGTTCGGTGTTGTAGTTCCCCAAGGCGCCCTCCACAATACGGACGCGAGGGATGTCCGCGATCGCCTGCTGCGAGACTTCGAGCTGCGCGAGCTCTGCTTATTCGCGGACAAGGTCTTTGAATGGGGAGACGCCGAGACAGCCATCATCTTGGGAAGGCGAAGGACAGCACACTCTCTGGACGGCGTCCAAGTCATCGTCCGCCGCGTCCGGGAAGACTCGGTTCCCCGCTTCGCGGAGACTTATGCAGCTGATGCTGAGCAGGCTGTCCCGCAGAAGAGCCTCGGCGTCGATGAAGATCGGTCGCTGCGGCTCCCTGACTTGCCGGAGGTGTGGTCGGCTTTAGGGCGCCATCCCACCCTCGGGGACGTGGCGGATATCGGGCAGGGATTCTCGTTCGCGCAGAAAGGACTGATCGCAATAGCCCGCGATGCAGGGGCCCGAAAGACCGCGGGCGCGGTCCCGGCGTTCTTGAGCGGTGTCCGCTCACTGTCTATCTGGCAAACACCTAAGTCAGTGTGGCTTAGCCCGTCACGGACGCCTGTATTGACTTGGCGAAGCGGAAACTACTCGGGCAAGCCGCAGGTGTTGGTCAACTATTCGCCGGTGATGCGTGGGCCTTGGCGCATCAAGGCGCTCTTGGACAAGGACGGCCACGCCGTCACCAATACGTACACGACCGTTCGACCTTACAGTGGCGGACCTTCCGCCGCGTTCTTGTGGGCCGTTCTTAATTCCCCCATCGCGAATGCTTACGTTTACTGCAACGCGCTCAAGCGGCACATCTACGACAGCCTCATCAAATCCCTTCCGCTTCCGCTTCGCTGGGAAGACCACTTCGCATCAATTCTTGCTGCCGCAGACGCCTATATACGCCTGGTTAGCGAGCCCGATGGGTTTGAGTTGCGAGGCGAGGATAGGGCGGCGGCGTGCGAAACTCTTCTAGCCATGGACGCCGCTGTTATGCGGGCCTATGCCTTGCCCCTTCGTCTTGAGCGCGCTGTCCTCGACCTGTTCCGCTTGCCGCCGTCACAGAAGGAAGGACGGCGCCGCAAGGGAGTTGGTTGTGTGTTCGGCGACTACTACCCCGCCGGGTTCAGGTCGCTGGTGCCATTGCACAAGTTCATATCGTACGGCTATCGAGGTTCGACAGTCGATCACGTCATCGCCCGCATGAAACCAAGCGAGTCCTCGGCTGCGAGCGTTGCACTCCGCGCTGCCGCGGCGGCGTTCGGAGGTGACTAATAAGTGCGGGATTTCTTGCTCGATACCCAGACAATCCGGTACTGGCACGACAGCGGATGCTCCCAGCATATGGCCGTGAGCGGAAATGTCGTCGTGTTGCGGCAGCTTGCATCCTCTCTCGAAGTCAAGCCGAAACTGCTTGTTTCGGTCGTGACTCTTGGCGAGATTGGGTTCGGACATCGGGTTGCATTGACTCCAGACCCTCGCGCTCAGGCGGCCTATGTGAAGTTTGTGGAAGATGAGCTACCAAATCCACTTGAACTATCCCGAGACGTGGCGGACGCATACGGGCACTTGCGAACACGGCTGTTTAACAAGTACGCGCCTGGCGAGAAGCGTAGACCCAAGATGCGCCCTGAACAGCTGGTAGACCCGGCCACGGCTAAGGAGTTACAGATTCAAGAGAATGACTTATGGCTTTGCGCCCAAGCTGTGGCGCATGACATGGTGTTGGTAACCAACGACCGGATGACGCAGATCATGCATGTCGCAGTTGGGCTCAACCCACCGCTGCTTGTTCAAAACTGGACGAAGCCGAATGAGGTGTCGATTCCGGCTTATCTCCTTTGGCGCGCGGTACGTAGTGGTCTTTGGTGATGGCGAGCGGTCGCCGTGGAGCCGGAGGGAGGTGCGGAAGCTCTGCCGAGGTTCACGCCCAGGCCCTGGACCTGCGGCCCACCGAAGAGGCCGCCACCGATGTGGTCGCGTACGAACCGCCCCGACCCGCCCACCGCGTGTCCTCCGGCCCCAACGGGGCCGCGGCCTGTAGCTACGGGTGGAGCGCCGCCGCTTCGGCGCCGTGCAACCCGTGGATTCCAGTGCGGCGAAGCCGCTTCCTCGGAGGCCGTCAGGCCGACCCGCGCAGCGAGTGCGAACGCCCCGTCCGCGATTCCGACTCTCAAATAAAGCCCGCGACCCCGCCATTGCCGCCGCGGCGTCGCTCACACCCGCCGCTGCCACTTCATCCGTATTCCGATCAGCTGATCGATCGTCCCGTTCCACGCCGTCTCCAGCCCATGCCGCCTGCACGCGGCCACGATCTCCCGCCCGATCGCTACCCCCGCCTCATCATCGCCGCCCGGCGCGCCAAACCCGAGCACCTGCCATGCGAAGTCCCCCAGCTCCGCGAACGTCTCGTGCACCCACTTCGATGAGCGGGCCTTCACCGTCCGCATCAGGTCGGACACCGCGCCGTCCGGCCGCCAGCGCAGATACAGGTGCACGTGGTCCTCGACGCCGCCAACGTCGTAGAGCGTTCCCCGCTCCGCACGCACGATGCCCCCGAGGTACGGATAGAGTCGCTCCGCCACCGCCGGAGTGAACCACGGCCGCCGCTGCTTCGTCGAGAACACCACATGCAGCAGCACTTGCGAGAACGTCCCGGGCATTGCACGCTTCCTCCCTTCGCTCCTCGCGGAGCGAGCGGAGAATACCCGACCCCCCTTCCCTCCACGGGTTCCGCT
>JACMLW010000079.1 GCA_014379385.1 Phycisphaerales bacterium | reverse complement strand
GTGGGAACCGTTGCCGCGGCTGTTCGCGCCGAGCTGGGATCGCGGGCCGGTTCGGAACTCTCGACCGCACGCCCCGTCGTCGTGCTTGCCGGCGCACCCAATGCCGGCAAGAGCACGCTCTTCAACACCCTGCTCGGGCGGCGGCGCGCCGTGGTCTCAAGCATCGCGGGCACTACGCGCGACGTCCTGCGCGAGGAGCTGGACCTCTCCGTGTTGGTTCCCGGCGCTCCCCGCGTGATCCTGACTGACCCCGCGGGCCTCGACAAGACGCTCTCGCTTTCATCGGTGCTCGACGAGCAGTCGCAGGCCGCGGCACGGCGCGCGATCGCCGAGGCGGACGTCGTCGTTCACTGCGACCCCAATGGCACGTTTCCCCCCTTGCCCGCTCGTGCGGGGGCCACCGTCATCCGCGTACGCACCAAGTCGGACCTCGTGCGCTCTCCCTGCGATCGGTCCCCCATCGCCGATCTTGACGTGTGCGCCCTCGACGGCTGGAACCTCGGCGCCCTCACCGGCGCCATCGCCGACGCGGCCTCGGGCTTGTATGACCGGGGCCGCGGTGCCGACACAACGGGCGCGCCAGCAAGCCGCCTTCTTCCCCGCCATCGCCGAGCGCTCGCCGCGGCGCTCGTGCCGCTCGATCAAACGGCTCGCCTCACTCATGCCGGGTCCGCGTTCGCAAGCGCGGAACTCATCGCCGGATCGCTCCGTGCGGCGCTCGATGCACTCGCGGAGCTCACAGGCCGCGTCTCGCCCGACGACATCGTCGGCCGCATCTTCGCTACCTTCTGCATCGGCAAGTAGGTTCGGTCGGTGACTTCCACTTGCTCGCGGCTTCCAGTGCCTGTCCCCACTGCCTTCTCTTACACCCGCCACGGCTTCGTCGCCGCTTCCATGAATCCGTCGAGGTATCGCTCTGTGAACGCCTCCGCGGCTGTCACGGTTGCATCGTGGTCAATCCCCCACACTGAAACCGTCAAGTCTTCCAGTTTCGGGTCCATCTGCACCATCAGCACATCGTCAACCACCAGCACGCCGGGAAGTTTGTCGGTGAGGTACGCGCTCAGGGCGTTCACGCCCGGACCACCGATGCTCACCGTGGGCTGGCCGCGCAGGCTTGAGTCATTCAGATACCACAGGTCGCTGCACACCACCACCCGCGGTCGGCTCTTCTCCTCGCCATCGGGGTCCACGCTACCCCCCACGCCGGCGGGCGACTCGCCGAACGCGCCTTCTATCCACCTCATCATCCGCTCTCGCAGCCCGTACGCGATCGGCCGATCTCCCACCTCCGAGCGCAGGTGCGCACCGGTCACGATCAGTATGAGTTCCTCGACCGTCACATCGTCGGCCATCGCCCCGCCTCCTTATGGCGCCAGCAAATGGGAGAGAAGCCCCATCTGCGCGTACATGCGATTGTGCGCCTGGCGGATCACGCGCGAGCGCGGCCCGTCCATTACCTCACCCGTGATCTCCTCCCCACGGTGCGCCGGCAGGCAGTGCATCACGATCGCGGAGGGCGGCGCCACCGACATCAGCCGCTCGTTCACCTGGTACGCCGCGAGGGCCTTGAGCCGCGCCGCTCGCTCGCTCTCCTGACCCATCGAGACAAACGTGTCGCAGTACACCGCGTCGGCGTTCGCCACGGCGGTCCCCGGATCGGTCTCGATCGCAGGAGCGAACGTCAGCCCCTCCGCCTGCAGTTTTTCCGCCGCGCCCCGTACCCAGCGTGCCGCAAACTGGTGACCTTCCGGTGCGCACAGTGTGAACTTCGCGCCCACTTTCGCGCACGCCACCGCGAGCGACCTCGCCACGTTATTCCCGTCGCCAACAAAGACCACCTGCCGATCTCGCAGATCCTCGGGGCGGGCGGGCGAGAACTCGTCGGTCAGTGTTAGAAGGTCTGCGAGCGCCTGGGCCGGATGAGCAAGGTCTGATAACCCGTTGATCACCGGCACCGGGCTTACCGCGGCCATCCGCTCCAGGGTCTCATGGCTCGACACGCGCGCCATGATCGCATCCACCATCCCGGCCAGCACCCGCGAAACATCCTCAACGCTCTCGCGCGATCCCAGCCCGATCTCGGCCTGGTTCAGGGTCATCGCGTCGCCCCCGAGCTTTCGCATCGCCTGCTCAAAGCTCACCCGGGTCCGCAGGCTCGGTTTCTCGAACAGGCACGCGAGTACCTTTCCCGCCAAAAGAGGGTTCCCCCCCCGACCCCCTTCCCCGCCTCCCGACCAGACGGTTCGGCCATGGTCGCGCAGGCTGATCGAGAGCCGGAGTATGGTGAGCAGCTCGTCCGCCGGGGTTGAAAGGATGGAAAGAAAGTGGCGCATTGGGCGGGAAGGAATGCGACGGACGTGGCTCGCGTACCCAAAGTCAGGGCGGGGACTGTAGACCCTCGCTCGCATATTCCGGGCCCGCCGGCGCCGGCTTTGACTCTTCCAGCGCTCCCCGCTAGTCTTTCCGCCCTTCCCGGCAGGCCTCAAGCCCGCTCGGGCCGACCTAGAATCGCACGTCAACAAATCCCCAGGCTCGCACACTCATCCCCCGCGGCCGCTGCTTCTCGGAGTCTTCAGCCATGCAACCATCTCTTCGTCAAAGCTACGGCCGTTCGCGTCGTCGTCGCTCCCACCATGCCCTGACCGGCGCCATCCCTACGCTCTGCCCGCTCAGCGGCCAGCCCAAGATGCACCACCGCGTCTGCAAGGAATCCGGCTACGTGCGTCCCGGCCTGCGGATCAGCGTGCCCAAGCTCGGCATCGGTGTACAGAAGGACTGATTCGACACCGGCTCCCGATCGCCCCGGCCATTTCCTGGCCCGGGAAGGAGCCGGGCCCGGAAGGACTCCCGCGATGCGATTGGCCGTGGACGTCATGGGCGGCGACCACGCGCCCGACGCGATTCTCAAGGGGTGTATTGACGCCCTCTCCATCCTAAGCCCTGATGACGAGATCGTCCTCATCGGCGATCGTCGCGACATTGAGGAAACACTCTCTGAGCGCGGCATCCGCGATCCGCGCATCCAGATCGAGCCGACCACCCAGGTCATCGGGATGGACGAGAGCCCTGTCGAGGCCGTTCGCGCCAAGAAAGACTCATCGATCGTCCGTATGGCCCAGCTCGGGTCCAAGCGGGCCGAGCGCCGCTGCGATGTCGTGCTCTCGGCCGGCAACACCGGGGCTTGCGTCTCCGCGGCGACCATGCACATGAAACGGCTCCCGGGCGCCCACCGCCCGGGGATCGCCGTCACTATCCCTGGGTTCACGGGGCCGATCGTGCTGTGCGACGCCGGGGCGAACCCGCAGCCGCGCGCCAGTCACCTCTGGCAGTACGGTTTGATGGCCGAGATGTACGCCCGCACCGTTCTGGGCATCAAGAAGCCGCGGGTGGCCCAGATGAACATCGGGTCCGAGGAGGGGAAGGGGACAGGACTCATCCGCCAGGCGCACGACCTGCTCAAGGCGACGCCGGACCTCAACTACATCGGCTTTGTCGAGGGTCGCGATTTCTTTGACAACGTGGCCGACGTGGTGGTCACCGATGGGTTCGTCGGCAACACGCTCTTGAAAATGGCTGAGGGGCTCGCCAAGGGTCTTTTCCATGCCCTGGCCCACGAGATTTTCTCGCAGGCCCCGGAGCTGGCGCTCCAGCTCGAGCCGGTCCTCAAATCGTTCTACGCGAAGAAGGATTATCACGAGTTCGGCGGGGCGCCGCTCCTGGGCGTCAACGGGGTCTGTGTCATCGCCCATGGCTCCAGCGAGGCCCGGACGATCACCTCGGCGATCAAGAACTGCAAGCAGTTCGTCAGCGCGCATATCAATGAGGCGATCTCGGCACGCCTGGAGGCGACCAAGCACTTGGCCGTGCCAGAGCAGGAGCCCGCATGACCCCTCCTCAACCCGCGCCCGGAGCGCGCCCGCTCCCCTCGCGCCCTCCCTCCCGCGCGGCGCCAAAGGCCGTGGGGGTGCGGATCGCCGGCACGGGGTCGGCCCTCCCCTCGCGCGTGCTCACGAACGCGGATCTTGAAAGAATGATGGACACCAGCGACGAGTGGATCGTCCAGCGGACGGGCATCCGCACTCGCTACATCGCCGATCGGGCCAAAGGGGAATCGTCCTATTCGCTGAGCGCGACTGCGCTGACGCTCGCGCTCGAGAGTGCGGGGCTGGAGGCCAAGGATCTCGACCTGCTGATCGTGGCGACCATGACACCCGAGATGAGTTGCCCCCCCACCGCGTGCCGTGTGCTGGAGGCGATCGGCGGGCCGCAGGCGGGCGCGTTTGATCTCTCGGGCGCATGCTGCGGCTTCGTGTTCGGGCTGAACTGCGCCCACGACCTCATCAAGAGCGGGGCGTACCGAACCGTCGGGCTGGTGGGGTGCGACACGCTCTCGAAGTACATGGATTACTCGGACGCCGGACGCTCGACGGCCATCATCTTCGGTGACGGGGCCGGCGCCGTCGTGCTGCGGGCCACCGACGACACCGACAAGGGCATCATCTCGCAGGCCATGCACGCCGACGGCGGGGGGTGGAAGCACATTTACGTGCCCGAGTGCGATATGGACTTTCCTTGCGGGGTCGCGCCCGACCCGGGCAAGCTCTGCACGGTGCAGATGAACGGGTCGCAGGTCTTCAAGTTCGCCGTGGGCACCTTCCCGGAGTTGATCCAGCAGACGCTCGATAAGGCGGGCTTGACCGCCGCGGACGTTGACATGTTCGTGTGCCACCAATCCAACGCCCGCATCCTCCAGGCGGCTCGTGAGCGCTTCGGGCTCCCCGAAGAGAAGCTCTACGTCAACATTGACCGGTACGGCAACACGGTCGCGGCGAGCGTCCCGCTCTGTCTCGACGAGCTCCGGCGCGGGGGTCGCGTACGCGACGGCCACAAGGTCATGTTCGTGGCCTTCGGCGGCGGGCTGACGTGGGGCAGCAGCCTCTGGCAGCTCTGAGGGTGCGGCGTGGCGTGCCGGGTTCGGGTGGATTCGAGAGTGAACCGACCGATAGAGTTGCCCCCGCCGCGCGCCGATCCCGGCATGTCGCGGGGGCGTGACTTCAATACCGTCGCGCTATCATGGGGCCGGGCGAGCGAGCCGGCGCCCAGAGGAAGCAAAGCATGCCCGCAGCCAACGTGAGCTACCAGCGCACCCGTGAAATGACCATCGACGAGCTGCTGCTCGAGAACCGGATCGTCTTCCTCATCGGGGAGATCAACCACGCCTCCGCCGCCCGCGTCATGATGCAGATGCTGTACCTGGAGAACCAGAAGAAGGGTCAGGAGATCCACTTCTACATCAACTCCCCCGGCGGCGCGGTGGACGACACCCTCGCCCTCTACGACACTATGCGTTTCCTCGGATCCCCCGTCGCGACGTACTGCCTCGGGCGCGCCTATTCCGGGGCCGCAGTGCTCCTCACGGCGGGCGTGCGCGGCAAGCGGTTCATCCTCCCCCACGCCAAGGTCATGACGCACCAGCCCTTCGGCGGCGTCTACGGGCAGACGGAGGACATCCGCATCCAGGCCGAGCAGATCATCAAGTCCAAGAACGAGCTCATCAAGATCCTCTCGCGCCACACCGGGCAACCGGAGGATCGCGTCCGCAAGGACTCCGAGCGCGACAAGTACTTCACGGCCCAGGAGGCCAAGGAGTACGGCTTGGTGGACGAGGTCATCGAGGAACCCAAGGAAGGCCTGACGAAGAAGTAGCCCCGCGGCGAGCGAGTTGCTGGTGGCTCTGCTCTCCAGAGCGGAGCGGGTGAATCAGTAGCGCACGGCTCTGGAGAGCCGTGCCACCACGAGCCAAAGACGACCCATGTCCTACCTGGTCCCAATCGTTATCGAGAACACCGGACGCGGCGAGCGCGCGTACGACATCTACTCCCGTCTGCTCAAGGACCGCATCGTGATCCTGGGCGGCCCGGTGATGGACGAGTCGGCGAACCTGATCATCGCGCAGTTCCTCTTCCTGGCCAACGAGGACACCAAGAGCGACATCCATTTCTACATCAACTCACCTGGCGGCAGCGTGTCGGCGGGGCTGGGTATCCTGGACACGATGAACTTTGTTCAGTGCGACGTCGCGACGTACATCATGGGCCAGGCCGCGAGCATGGGCAGCGTGCTGGCGTGCTCCGGCGCCAAGGGGAAGCGGTACACGCTCCCCAATGCCCGCAACCTGATGCACCAACCGCTGCTGGGCGGCGTGCTCGAGGGCCAGGCGAGCGACCTGGAGATCGAGGCGCGCGAGATGATCCGAATCCGTGAGCGTCTGTACCACATCTACCAGGTGGCCACCGGCCAGCCGATGGATCGCATCGAGCGGGACTGCGACCGTAACAAGTGGCTCGACGAGAAGGAGATGCTCGAGTACGGGCTGGTTGACCAGGTGCTGACTCGCATGCCCCACCTCGAGAAGACCGAGACCGCCGAGTAGCGGCTCAATCACCCTCGAGCCGCAGACGGTCGAGGCCCTCACAGGCCCGCATCAATGTTCCCGCGCGCGGCGCCCGGACAAGAACGGCCTCGCCGGTCCGCATCTGATGCCCGCGCATCGATCGATCCGCGCACAGCACGCCTAGCAGTTGCTCGAGCTGCGGGTTGTGCCCCACCAGCACCAAGGCGGCCCCGCAGGTTGCTCGCTCGCTCGCGATGACCCGCACCACCTCAGCAGCATCGTGCCCCGTCCGCAGCGACGGCTCGAACCGCCACGGGCACGACAGACTCTCCATGATGACGCCCGAGGTTTGCGCCGCCCGGACGAGATCGCTTGTCAGCAGCAGGCCGGGCCGCCGCTCGGCGATCGCTGCGCCGAGGTAGCGGGCCTGCCGCTCGCCGCGCTCGAGCAGCTCACGATCCTCGTCACGCCCGGTCGTCGAATCCTGATTCGCCTTGCCGTGGCGCGCGACCACCAGCGTGAATATCGATTCGTCGATCGCCATGCTTCCGAGGCTCCTTTGCTTCAAACTCCCAGCCCGCGGAGCACCGCGATCGCGGGCCGGCGCGTCTGGCACAGCGCGACAAGCGCCCACAGCATCGCGGCGGTCTGCGAGTTCACATGCACCGTGTCAAACAACCCCGCGAGCAGCAGGCCGGCGAGCGCGAGCCCGCACGCCGCGTCGACGCCCAGGGCCTGAGCGGGGAGAGTGCGGTCGCCCCCCAACGGCGCCGACAGCGTTGACCACATCGCCCAGGCGCACATGGCACCCATGATCAGCAGACCGACCGCGCCGAGCGTGGACCCGATGTGCGGGACGATCCCGTGCGCATGAGCGTGGACCGAGCGAGTCGCCGCGTCAACGCCTGATTGCCGGAGGTACCCCTGCACCCAGCGACGGTAGCTCCCCGCGCCGACGCCCCGCGCCGGATGCTCCTTCATCGCCTCGCCCGCGAGCACCCACATCTGGACGCGGGCGCCGGTGTCCGTCGTGAAATCGCCGCTCTTGATCGCCGCTCGCACCTCGTCGATCCCCGCCTTCGCCCGCGGCCGCACCACCGGCGCCACCACGGGCCAGAGCGAGATCGTTAAGAGCGCCGCCGCCGCGACGAACAGCGGGAGTTGCCCTGCAAACTTTCGGGACGGGAGCGCCCTGGCGATCGCCACGAGCATCGCGGCTGGAATCAGGATCGCGGCCGCGATCCACGCGCCGCGCGTGCCGGTTGCGATGATCGCCGCCGCCGAGAGGAGCGCCCCGCTCGCCCCCACCACACGCCATCGCCCGCGTGCGAGCAGCGCGAGCCCCAGATGTGCCCCGAGGGCTGCGCACAGGAGCGACCCGCCCACCACCGGGTCCCACCATCCCGAGGTCCGACCGGGCATGCGGTTCCAGGGAAGCCAGTCGGCACCGATGCAGCCCTCGATGACCTGGGCGAGCTGCGAGGCGTTGCCGAACACACAGCCCGCGAGCAGCGCGAGCAGCAGGAGCTGCCTGCGATCGAGCACCGGCCAGAGGAGCGGCACGAGGAGCGCCCACCGCAAGTACGACGCCTCGTCTTTCCAACCCTCCGCGTCGATCATCCAGAACCAGGAGAGCCCGACCCACGCGCCCCACGCGACCGCGAGACGGGCCACGGCGAACCCACCGATAGGGGCGATCAGTTTGTAGATCCCCGGGAGCCGGATAAGAACCGTGATGAGCAGCGGCGCCACCGCGAACTCGCTGATGCTGGTCGGAAAGGGAAGCAGGAAAAGAAATAAAGCCGCGGCCGCCACATGGATCCGATACCCCAGCCGGTCATGTGTCCGTTGGTGGAGGAAGATCTCCTCAACCCGCTTCGCGCTCATGCTTTTTGGCCAACTCAATGCCATTGGAAAGCGAGGATATGCCCAACCGGACCCAAACCAAGGCCAAATAATCGAACGCACGGGGCACCGGGTACGAATCAACCTGTAGAATTCACGGAATCACACCGAAGCGCGACAGACGAGAGCGTGCAAGCCATTCCATGCAGGTGACCCTATGAATGAGATCAAGCTGGTTCTCCGCAAGGCCGCGCTACGGCTTTTCTTGAGTTCGCTGTTGCGCGGACTCGTATGGGCTGCGGCGGTCGTGCTGGGGGGGCTGATCTTGGCGCGGCTCGTCGAGAAGATGGGGCGCTTTGATTTTCCCTGGGAGCTTATTGGGTACGGGGCCGCGGGGGCCTGGATTGTGGGCGGGCTGGCGTGGGGGGTATTCACGCTCGCCGATCGGCGAGCTGTGGCGCGCCGGGTTGACGATGGAGCCGATCTGCGCGAAGCGATCTCGAGCGCGCTGTGTGTTGCCGGCAGCCAGGATCCCTGGGCTCGCCTGACGGTTGAATCCGCCTCCGAGAAGGCGCGGAAGGTCAACGTCGCTCAGGCGGTGCCGATTCGTGCTCCGCGATTCTGGCAGACCCCCGCGGCGCTCGGTCTGGTCTTCGTGATCGTCTTCCTGACGGTGCCGGAGCTGGGTAAGGGCGCCGAGGCCAAGGCCAAGGAAGAGGAGCAGAAGAAGATCGCCGAGGCGGTGGTGCAGGTTGAAGAGGCCAAGTCCAGGGTCGAGGATCTCGCTAGCAAGCTGGGCATCACGGAGGACGAGGTCACGGCCGAGACCGATCTGCCGGAGAAGCCGCGCAGCGCCGACGACGTTCGGCGGTCAGCCATCAAGCAGCTCACCTCCATCAAGGACCGCTTGGCCGAACTGAAGAAAGGCGAGACCGGAGAGAAGGTTGATGCGCTCAAGAAGGCGCTCTCGCAGCTCAAGGTGCCCGGCGAGGGCCCGCTGACCGAGCTCTCGAAGGAACTGGCGAAGGGAAACTTCAAGCAGGCGCAGATCGAGCTGCAGAAACTGGCGGAGAACGCGAAGAACCTGACACCCGAGCAGAAGGCGGCGCTCGAGAAGCAGTTGAAGGAGTTGGCCGCGCAGCTCGATAAGCTCGCGGAGGAGAAGAAAGACCTCGAGAACAAGCTCGAGAAGGCCGGCCTTGACAAGAATCTCGCGGCCGATCCCGAGGCGCTCAAGAAAGCCCTCGAGAAGATGTCGAACCTCTCCGAAGAGCAGAAGAAGGAACTGATGAAGCAGGCCGAGGCCGCCAAGCAGTGCTCCGGCGCGTGCAAGAACATGGCCGCGAGCATGAGCAAGATGTCGCAGGCGGGTGGGCAGTCTGGCCAGGAAGGTCAGGAGGGAATGGAAGGGATGGAGGGGCTGAGTCAGCAGCTCAGCGAGCTGGAGCAGATGGCGGGCGAGATGAACATGGCAGACGCCGCGATGTCCGAGGCTACGCAGCAGCTTGAGGCGCTGGCGGCCTTCAACCAGTGCGAGAACCCGGGCATGGGCGAGTGCGAGGGCGGGCTCTGCCAGAACCCCGGCACGCGTCCGTGGTCGGCCGGCGAGAAATACCAGCAGGGTCGCGGCTCGGGCGGACCCGGCCAGGGCGCGGGCGGCGCGCCCGGCGAGAAGGAAGCCGCGGCGAACCTGGACAAGCAGAAGTTCAAGACCAAGACGCAGCAGGGCCCAATCATCTCGTCGCGCATGGTGCAGGGTGAGCAGGTTCGCGGCGAGAGCGTGGCCGAGTTTGCGGGCGCCGTTGCCGCGGCCGAGCAGGAGGCCGCGGAGGCGCTTGAGGACAATGTGATCCCGCGTGAGTATCACGATGTGGTGAAGCACTACTTCGGCAATCTCAAGGCGAAGGCCAAAGCCCAGGAAGTGAAGGCCGAGGGCGGCTCGACCGCGCCGGCGGCAAGCGATGCCGCGGCGCCTGCTTCTGAGAAGAAGTGATCGCGCCGGTGTGCAGGCGGACGCGGGCGTGGCGGGCCATGCTGCTGGTGGTGGCCGGGCTGGTGGTGGCGGCGTGCTCGAAGGAGCCGAGCGGCGAGATCGAGCAAGCGTCCTCCCGTCCACTCGAGGTCGTTCTGTATTCGAGCGCCGATGGGGACGTGGCGAGGTTAGTCGCGGCGCGATTCGAGGCACGAACGGGCGTCCACGTCAGGCTGGTCGGCGACACCGAGGCGACCAAGACCACCGGTCTGGTGCAGCGGCTGATCGCCGAGAAGGACCGGCCGCGTGCCGATGTGTGGTGGTCGAGCGAGCAGATGGGGACGATGCGGCTGGCCGAGGCGGACGTGCTGGAGTCTTGGGAGAGCATGGAGTTCGGCGCGTGGACGGGCGGGGTTGAAGAAGCGCAGTGGTCGCATCTCCGAGATGATGAGCGGCGCTGGTATGCCTTTGCTGCTCGCGCACGCGTGCTGGCGTACAACTCGCAGAAGATCGAGGCAAGCGCATTGGCGGGAGGTCTGGGCGGGCTGGCCGACGGGCGTTTCACCATCGGGCTCGCACGTCCGCACTTCGGGACCACCGGCACGCACCTCGCCGCTCTGTACGCCCACGGGGGGGAGAAGGAGTTTCGCCGGTTGCTCCTGGCGCTCAAGGAGCGAGGTGCGCGGCTCTACGACGGGAACGCGTCGGTCGTGCGCGCCGTGGCGACGGGAGAGGTCGCGGCCGGCCTGACCGATACCGACGATGTGTGGTCGGGGCAGCGCAACAACTGGCCGGTGGAGCCGGTGTTCGCGCGAGCCGGCGCCGGGGAGCCGGGACGGATGGGCGAGCTCGGCACGGTCATGATCCCGAACACGGTGGGCATCGTGCGTTCCGGCCCGAACCGTGCGGACGCCAGACTGCTGGCGGAGTTCTTGCTCAGCGAGGAGGTCGAGCGCTTGCTCGCCGAGAGTGACTCGCACAACATCCCGACGCGACCGGTGCTGCGGTCCGAGTTTCAAAAGTGGGCGCCACCGGCGGGGGCGGAGGTATGGCCAAGGCTGACGCCGCGCGACTTGGAAAGGCCGCTGGCAATCTTCGACGAAGTATTTAGTAACTAAGCACTTACGCGTCTGCGGTTGTAGAAAAATCGTGACCAGAAGGCGCGCCGCGCGGCCGCGGTGTAAGGACGGGACGCAACCGAGCACGAGCACGCCCGTATACCTTGTGCCGCATAGTATCGTGGGAAAACTTTCGAATAGGAGATTCACGACATGCGCACCAACCGTTCCGTGCGTTCCGCCCGAGGGTTCACGCTTGTCGAGCTCGGCGCGTGCATCGCCATCGGCTCGCTGTTCACCGGCGCCTACCTGGTCTCCCAGCCCGAGAGCGGCAAGCCCGCGGCGCAGCCGGGAACTGATCCGGCGGTGATCGCCAGGGCCCAGGCCGTGGCGAGGCAGGTCAAGGACGCAACGCAGATCCGCGGCATCAATCAGGCCTTTATCATCTTCGCCAACAATAATCAGGAACGCTACCCGCTGCCGTCACTGTTCGACACAGAGAACCACACCGTGAAACCGACGGGGCGACAGAAGGACACGACCGCGAACATCATGTCGATGCTGATCTATAACGGCTCCTTCCCGCCGGAGATGCTCGTGAGCCCGGCCGAGGCCAATGCGAACATCAAACACTTCGATAAGTACGAGTACAGCGGTCCGAGGAAGTCTGTCGATCCAGCCAAGGCCCTCTGGGATCCCGCGCTCGACGCCGACTTCACCGACGGCGATGGTCACATCTCCTACGCGCACCTCCAGCCCTCGGAGAAACGCCTGCCCAAGTGGTCGAACACTTTTTCTTCCAGCGAGGCCGTCGTGAGCAATCGCGGGCCGAAGATCGAGGGCGTCGAGGCCGGTGAGAACGGCGCCCGCAAGCCCACCGGCGAGGATGCCATGAGCACAACCTACCTCATCCACGGCGAGCGCCAAACGTGGGAGGGCAACGTCTCGTACAACGACTGCCACGTGGATTTCATTTCCTCTACGGCCACCCCCGGCGGCGAGAGCCTCAAGAACTGGGCCCATTACACCGACGCCGAAGGGAAATCGGTCCCTGACGTCGTCTTCTTCGACGAGGCGGACGACAAGAAGGGGGACAACCTGTTCCTCGGTATATTCACGCGCGCCGGGTCGCAGGCCAAGGACTTCAAACCGATCTGGGATTGAGCCGGCCAGTAACCGGGCCAATGACCGCGCCAGCCTGCATGTTGCCATGGTCGAAAGCCAGAAGCCGCTCAAGTGGAGCGGGTTTCTCTTAGCCGCCTACGCGGTTGGGCGCCTCTCGCCCTTCCAGGATCGCCCGGGCGTTCTCGCTCACCATCTCCGACATCACCTCACGCCAGTGCGCCTCGGCGCTGCCGATGTGCGGCGTCAGCACCGCGTTCCTCAGTTCGAGCAGACCCGGATGCACCCGCGGCTCGTTCTCGAATACGTCCAGCCCCGCGCCCCACATCCGCCGCTCGCGCAGCGCCTCCACGAGGGCCGCCTCGTCCACTACCGGCCCGCGCGCGGTATTGATGAGGATGGCGGTCTTCCTCATCAGCCGCAGCCGGCGCGCATCGATCAGGTGTCGCGTCTGCGGCGTGAGGGGCGTGTGGACGCTCACCACGTCGGCGATCGCAAGCCCCTCATCGAGCTCGACGCGACGCGCCCCGACCGGCGAGAGCTCAAACTCCACGTGGCGCGAGCGCGCCGCGTACAGCACCCGCATCCCGAACGCCAACGCCCGCTGCGCCACCGCGTATCCAATCCGGCCGGCGCCCACGATCAGCAGGCTCTGCCCGCAGGTGTGCATGCCCAGGAAGCCTGTGATCGGCAGCGGCCCCTCCATCTCGAAGCGCCCGCTCCGCACGTACGCGTCCGACTCGACGATCCGGCGCGCTACCGCGAGGATCAGCCCCCACGCAATGTTTGCCGTGCCCTCGGTCACCGCGTCGGGGGTGTTGGTCACGGTCACACCCCGCTTGGCGCACGCCTTCACATCGATGTTGTCGTACCCCACCGCGAAGTTGCACACCCCGCGCAGCCCGGTCCCCGCGGCCTCGAGAAACTCCTCGTCCACTTTGTCGTGAAACATTGTCACTACAACGGCCGCGCCGCGCACCAGTTCCAGCAACTCGGCTCGCGTCAGCTTCCCCTCGGGCCCTATCCGGACCTCGGCGCCCACCGCTTCGATCGTGCCGGGCACTTGCCGCGTGACGACGATCAGGGGCCCTTTATTCCGCTCGCTGTTGCTCTCTTGATTGTTCCGCCGCTCGTTGTTCGGCTGCATCGGCTCAGCGTAGGCGATGACCGGGTGAAGCCCCATCGGCCAACCCAAAGGCCGCCCACGCCTCGGCCTCGCCGATGCGCTGTGACCAACCGATCGCCGCGGCCTGCAACATCCCCGGCCGCCGGCGCTGCGTCGCGGCCTGCACGCTGTCCGCCGGGTCAGCACCGACAATGGGAACGTCCGACCCGAACCACATGAGTTCCCCCGGCCGGCAACCGGTCGCGATCAGTTCTCGCATCGGCAGCACTCGCTCAAGGCGCGGGGCCGGGACGAATCGGCGGAGGGCCTCGACATCCGCGAGCAGGTGGCACGGCTGCACGCCGCAGACGACACCCAGCCGGGCGAACCGCCCCACATCGGCCTCGTCGATCAGCTCACAGTGCTCGACGCGGTACGGGAACTCCTGGCGTGCCCGCTCTCCCCCGCCGTGCGCCAGTTCGTGCTCCAGCGCGTCCAGCACCATGCGCGCCGCGGCGTCTCCGATCGCGTGGACGGCAACCGGGTAGCCCAGGCGCGCCGTAGCCGCTACGTGTGCCGCCAGTTCCCAAGGCGAGAGCATCGCTTTGCCTCGCTCCATGCCCGGCAGCGGTTCCAGGTACGGCTCAAGCATAAAGGCGGTGCGGCTGTTGAGCGTCCCATCGGCGAAGATCTTGGCACCGGCCACTCGGACCGACTCGCTCTCCCACGCGTGCCTCCCGCGAACCGAGCGCTCGATGTCGGCCACGGGTGGATAGAGCCACACCCGCAAGTCCAGTTCGCCGCGGCGCTCCAGACGCGACAGGATCGGCCCGAGCCACGGCTGGCTGTTCAGATCGTGTGCCTCCGTGTATCCGAGCGACCGCAGCGACGCGAGCGCCACCCCGACCTGGCGCTCACGCTCTCGCTCGTCGGGCTCCGGCGCGCTCTGCCAGGCCTTGTACGCCGCGTCTTCGAGCAATACCCCTGTTGGCTCGCCCCCCGGATCGATACATACCAGTCCGTTCTCGCTGACCGACACGCCCGCGCGCAGTCCCGCGGCCACCAGAGCGCTGGTGTTGGCCATGGCCGAGTGATGGTCGAACGACATGATCACGCATCGTGCCCTGCACGCCGCGTTTAGCTCCCGCATCGTTGGCCAACGCCGTTCCGGCCACGATTCCACCCGCGCGCTCGTCAGACGGACCCATTGGTTGGCCTCCGAGTCGGCCGCGGCCTGCCGGACCCGGTCGAGGCACTCCGCTAACGACGCGCACCCGGAAAGGCTCGGGATGGTGAGCGCCTCGCCGTATCCGGCAAGGTGGGCGTGGGCCTCTCTCATGCGCTCTCCTTCCGCCTCTTCTCCCCCTCACTTTCCCGCGTCGCTTCGCCCGCCGCGCGATCCGACAGCAGACCGCGCATCGCGCCCGAAGCATGCTCGGTTGTCGGGCACAACGCCTCGAACGGCACGCGCACGACCCCCGTGCGCGCCCGCACGTGGATGCCCTCGGGGTCTACCCCGACCACCACCGGCTCCGCTACATCGCCCGCGCCCCGCCGCCCCAGTAACGCCAGCAGCGCGCCGGGGTCGGCGTTCGCGTCGCGGCAGAGCTTGCCCTGCACCCGGCCGAACGGGTTTGAAACGACAAGGTCCGTGTGGTCAATGACCTCGCCCCCGAGCTTGGCCCCCAGCGCGGAGAACCGCCCGAACACGAGCTTGCCGCAGCTCCCGTGAAACGCCTGCCAACGATCGGTGCCGGCATCACCCTGCGAAGCAATCGGCACCACGCGCCCCAGCACCTGCAGCGCCTCGGCTCGCTCATCGGGCACGAACAGCACATGCTCCGAGGCGCGCAGCGCCGGCGGCTCCATCGCGACGATCAGCGCCGGCTCGTGCGTCCCGGTCTGGTCCACCACGTAGCGGATCGGCGCAACGCGGCCGTCGAACGCCAGCACCGCCGACGTGGAGGCGCGCAGGATCGATACAGCCCGCTTCGCTGCCTCGGCCTCGCTAGACATCGCTCCTCTTCCGCCTGATGGCCCCGGCTCCGGCCGTTGCACGCTTCACCCTCTTCTTGATCGCCACTTTGGCCGGCTTCTCCGCCCGCGCGGGCCCCAGCACCCCGTCGAACTGCCGACGGCTCTCCTTCACCCCGCGCGGCGCATGGATCGCCGTGCCCGCGGGCTGCAACTTCCCGATGCGCAGGGGTTCGCTCTTGATCCGCTCGATCGCGCTCGCCGCATTGGCCGCCGAGTACTCGCACCCGATGAACCGCCGCTCCAGCCAGTGCGCTGCGAGGCCGGTCGTCCCGCTGCCCAAGAACGGATCGAGGACCAAGTCGCCCTTGTTGGAGCACGCTCGGATCACTCGCTCAAGATAGACCTCGGGCAACTGGTTGTCGTGGTTGCCGCGCCGTTCCTTGTTGTTCCCCTGGATGCGCCCCCAGTATGGTCCATACCACACGTCCATCGGCACGCGCTGACCGGGGGGCATTCCGTCCTTCTTGCTGAGCGTGCGCGGGTCGAAGTAGGTGGTGGCGCGATCCGAGAGCTCAAGCACCTCGCCGGGGTTCCAGGTGCGGCCCTGCGTGTCCTCCCCGTGCCCCGCACCGCCGGGCTTCACGAAGTAGAGCGCGTGCACCTTTGAGTTGATGAACCGCCGCACCGTGTTCTGGCCGAAACGGTAATGCCAGACGCACCAGTTTACCATCTCCATCCCGAGCCTCTTGAGGTACACCACGATCTCGGCGGCGGTGTCGTCGGGGATGTTCACCCACATCGCGCCGCCGGGCCGCAGCGCCCGATGGCACTCGCTCAGCCACTGCTCCGTGAAATGCAAGTAGTCTCCGCGAGCCATCGCGTCGTCCCACTGGTCGTAGGGGCGGTTCCAGTTGAAGGGCGGGTCTGCGAACACCAGGTCAACCACGCCGCGCCGGCACTCCTCGATCTCCGGGATCACCTCGCGGCAGTCACCCACGTACACCCTCGCCTCCACGCCCGTCGCCGGGTGTTTCAGGACTGTCGGCACTGGCTTCTCGTTCCTGTGCGACGTCACGGCGGGCTCGGCGCGCGGCTCCGCCCGCTCGGCCATTGCGACAGCCTGAATGGTGCGCATCGACATTCCGTTAGTCTCCTGCCCTTGGCAGAGCATACCCCGGCCGCGCCGCTCGCGCACCGTGCGCGTAGCCAGATGCCCCGGGCCTTGTCGCCCGCCGCCTACCCTCTCATCCTGTGAATCTTGTGGTTCTTTGCAATCCAAAGTCTGGCCGGGGCAAGGGGGCCCGCCTGGCGCAGCAGTTCGCCGAGTCGCTCCGGGCCGACGGACACCATGTGCATGTAGTGAGCATTCCCAAGAGCGCCGAGGAATCCCAACTTCCGGGTGCGCTTGCGGAGGGCCGACGGCGTGAGGGACGGCCCGCCGATGCGCTCATCATCTTCGGCGGCGACGGAACCCTACACCACTCGCTCCCTGCCGCCATCGACGCCTCGGTCCCTATCTACCACGTCCCCCTCGGCACTGAGAATCTCTTCGCGCGCCAGTACGGCATGGACCGCAGCCTCGAGAGGCTGCGCAGCGCGCTCGCCCGGGGCAGCGTCGTATTGACCGACGTCGGCCTCTGCAACGGCCGCCCCTTCGTCATCATGTGCAGCGTGGGACCGGATGCAAACGTCATCCACCGGCTTGCCAAGGTGCGCAGCGGCGCCATCACGCACCTGTCGTACGTGCGTCCCGGCCTGGCCGAACTGCGCTCGCCGGGCTTTGTGCCGCTCACCATCACCATCGACGGGGAGGAGGTGGCGAGCAAACGCAAGGGGATCGTGGTGGTCTCCAACTCGCGCCAGTACGCGATGCGGCTCGACCCTGCGCACCGCGCCTCCATGACCGACGGGCTGCTCGACGTGGTGTTCTACCCCTGTCGGACTCGCTTCCGCGCTTTGGGCTGGCTCTTCACCACCATGATGCGCCAGCAGACCAGGCGGCGCGACGTTGTGTACCGGCACGCGCGCGAGGTGACGATCAACAACTGCGGCTCCCCCGCGCCGTACCAGCTTGATGGCGAGGCGGCGGGGCCCGAGATCGGGATCGCCGCGCTCCGGATCTCGATCGCGCCGGGCGCGCTCAAGGTGCTCGTCCCCGCTTGAGATCGCGCCGGTGCATCCTTCACCGCCCCGTCTTCGCCGCGCATCACCCGTAGTGCGAGACCGACCGCACGACCTTCCCCGCCGCGTTCAGAAAGAACACCTCGCCGGCCAGGTCTCCCGTCATCCGGCGGTACACCAGCAGCACGCTCTCCAGCCCCGTGGTCACGTGCAGCGGATCGAACCGCAGCGTTGGGTTGCGCTCGAGCGCCCGCCCGAAGTACTCACGCACCACGTAGATGCCCCGCAGCGATACCTCGTCCGTCCCGTTGTACCGCTTGATGAACGGCGATGAATGCTCGATCGCCGGATCGTAGTGCGACATGATCGCGTCAAGGTCGTGCGCATTCCATGCGGCGTACCACGAATCGGCAAAGTCCCGGGCGTGCTGCGGTGCGAATGGAGAATGGGACATACCCGAGAATAGCCGGGCGATTCGGGCGAGTTGCCGGTAGAACTCCCCCCTGCTGGGCGGCAGAGTGTGTGTGGCAGTGTGGCCTCGCAGCCCGGCGCATCCTAAAACGGAGACGACGCATGACCCGCACCACGTTGTGGCGCACGACCAGGCACCACGCTCGGCTCACCCTCCTCTCTACCCTGTGCGCCGCCGGAACCGGGCTCTCCTCTCAGCACGCCAAGAAGCCCGAGCCGCCAAAGCCGGCAGGATCTACGCAGATTATCACCCATGTCGCTCGTCCTGAGCGGCGCGACGCAACCCAGAGCCTCATCAACTCCCTTGAGTTGCCCGACGGCTTTCGCGCGACGGTCTTCGCCGACGGACTGAAGGGCGCCCGCATGATGGCGGTCGGCCCCGACGGATCCATCTACCTCACCCGGCGCGAAGCCGGCGAAGTCGTGCGCCTCCGCGATCACGACGGCGACGGCCATGCCGAGGAGCGCGAAGTGATGGCCAGCGGCCTCAAGCACGTACATGGCATCACGATTTATGACGGCGAGCTTTATGTCGCGACGGTGAAGGAGGTCATGCGCGCGCCGCTGGCGCCGGGCAAGGGCAAGCCGGACTGGGAAACCCTTATCGACGACCTTCCCGACGGCGGCCAGCACCCCAATCGCACGCTCGCCTTCGGCCCCGATGGACAGCTCTACATCACCGTCGGGAGCACATGTAACGCCTGCCCCGAGCCCAATCCTGAGTGCGCCACGCTGCTGGTCGCCAAGCCGGATGGGTCGCAGCGCCGCATCTTTGCCAAGGGACTCCGCAACACCATCGGCTTCGGTTGGCACCCGGAGACCGGCGAGCTCTGGGGCGCTGACCACGGGATTGACTTCCTGGGCGACGACATCCCGCCCGAGGAGCTAAATCTTCTCAAGGATGGCAAGGACTATGGATGGCCGTATTCTTGGGGCAACAAGCACGTAAACCCCGCGGTGCAAGACCCGCCGAATGGGACCAAAGAAGCCCACGCCGCCGCGAGCGAACCACCCATGCTTGAGTTTACCGCGCACAGCGCACCCATCGCCATGGTCTTCTGCGGCACAACCGCCGACAATACCACACGCGGCCCCGCCGCTCCGCTCGGCTTCCCCGCCGATTGCCGCGGGGACGCCTTTGTGGCAATGCACGGATCTTGGAACCGCACGCCCCCCGATGGTTACGAGGTCTTGCGCATCCGATTCGAGGGCGGCAAGCCCGTGAAGTCCGAGCCCTTCCTCAGCGGGTTCCTCACCGAGAATGGCAAGGCGCAGTTTGGCCGGCCCGCGGGGTTGGTGTTCGCAGCCGACGGCTCGCTGCTCGTGAGCGACGACGAGAACGGCGTGGTGTATCGCGTGAGCCACGAGGGTCGCTAAAGGCTCTGGGCCCACCCGGCGTCCAGATGCAAAAACGGCCGGGCAAGTGTGGCCCGGCCGTTGTCATAATGGACCCGAGTGCGAAGCCAGGGCTCGCGTGCTCCGCTTAGCGACGCGGCGCCGCCTCGCCACCGTCAATGGTCTCATCCTCGTTCATCGCGGGCTCCGCGTGGTCGTGCCCCTCGTGCCCGGCATCCTTCGAGAGCTGCTTGCCGTCGAGCAGATCCTGGATGTCCGCGCCCAGTTCCTCCGCCAGTGTGGGCGAAGCGCCAACATGCACGCGCTGCACGTTGCCCTTCTGGTCGACCAGCACGCTGCACGGGATGCCGGTGACGTGGTACGCCCGCCCCACCTGGTTCTTCTCGTCCATGAACTGCGTGAAGGTGATGCTCCTCTTCTCGAGGAACTTCTTCACCTTGTTGTCCGTGCCTTTGCCGTCCTGATTGATGCCCACCACCACGAACGCCTTGCCCTTGAACTTGTCCGACAGCCCCTGGATCGATGGGATCGACTGCACGCACGGGCCGCACCACGTCGCCCAGAAGTCCAGCAACACGACCTTGCCCTTCAGGCCAGAGAGGGAGAACTCCGCGCCATCCAGCGCCACGCCCGAGATCTCCGGCGCCGGCTTGCCCACCAGTTCCTGTTGCGCCGTGTCGCTCCCCATCGTGTCGAAATCGAACTCGTCCACCCTCTTGTCGGCAGCGTCTGGCTTGAACGCGAACACCGCAGCGTCGATGGCCTGATCGAGCCTGATGTCCTTCATGCGGAGCGACATCTCGGCCTTCTCGATCTTGGTCGGCACGCCCTCGGGCGCTTCCTGGCCCATCTGCTTGGCCTGCTCCACCATCTCGCTCATCATCCCCGCGTACGCCTGTGTGAAGTCGATACGAACGTCCGTGAGCAGCCCCGTCTCGTCGCTGAACGCGAGCGTCACCGGCGCCGGCGCGGCGCCGGGCATCATCATGCCCGCATCCGCCAAACCCATCAGCACCGTCACCTTCTTCCCGTCGCGCTCGTCGGGCTTCACCGCCGTGATCTCAGTGATCATGCCCAGCGGTCCGCCGAGCCCCGTCGCGCCCGCCAGGAACTGGCTCACCGGGTGAAGCTGCTCCAGGCCCGGCCCGATCTGGTCATCCAGGCTCGCCAGCCCCGCCGCCGCCGCCGCATCGCGCTCGACATACTGACCCAGGAACGCCGCGTGGATCGTCGCCTTGTTCCCGTCGCGGTATACCGACAGGTCGTTACTCTTGAGCGCCATCTTCCCGCCCCGCTCGTACGCCAGAGACACCTCCTGCGTGTGGTCCTGGCTCGCGTCCTCGCCCGCGGCATCCTTGGCGGCGATCGTGAACCCGCTCAGCGCGGTGTCCTGGTAGCTCTGCGCCTTGGCGTAGGCCTCCAGCGCGCGGCGGATAACCTTCCGCGCCTCCTCCGGCATCTTGACGCTCAGAAGCGGGTGCTGATCCGCGGGCTCGATCGCCGCCTTGGACTGTGCCGCGAGCCGGCTGGTGGGGGCCGGCTCGGCCGGCTGGGCCACCGCACAAGGGACCGAAGCGCCGACTGCCAGGAGCAGGGCGACGACACTGGGGAACGACGCGCGCATGCGAGAGCCTTTCAAGAGGTTGTCCGTACGTTGAACTGTAGGGAGCGCGCCGGGTTGCAACGTACTGGCACTCGCCCCCGCGTGCTCCCACCCCGCTCAAACACGTTGCGCTACCGCCCCCGCGCCCCATCCACCGAGTAGTTCGGCGCCTCGCGCGTGATCTGGATGTCATGCGGGTGGTTCTCCACCACCGTCGCGGTCGACACTCGGCAGAACCGCGTCAGCTCCCGGAACTCATCGAGATTCCGGCACCCACAGTACCCCATCGACGCCCGCAATCCCCCGACAAGTTGGTACACGTACTCCGCGAGCGGCCCCCGATACGCCACCAGCCCCTCAACGCCCTCCGGCACGAACTTCAAGCTCCGTTTCCCGTCCATTCCCTGCCCGTACCGATCCGCGGAGCCCGCGTTCATCGCCCCCTCAGAACCCATGCCGCGGTACGACTTGTACCGCCGCCCCTGGCTGATGACCAGCTCGCCCGGCGACTCGTCCAGCCCCGCGAACAGAGAGCCCATCATCACGCACGAGGCCCCCGCCGCCATCGCCTTGGCGATGTCGCCCGACTGACGGATGCCACCATCCGCAACCACCGTCACTTGGCCCGCGGCCCCCGCCTCGCGCACGCCACGAACGGCGTTGAAGATCGCCGTGATCTGCGGCACCCCCACGCCAGTCACCACACGTGTGGTGCAGATCGAGCCCGGCCCGATCCCCGCCTTGATGCCGTCCACCCCCGCCTCGATCAGCGCCACCGCGGCCTCGGCCGTCGCAACGTTGCCCGCAACGACCTCCATCCCGTACTTCTGCTTGATCGCCCGCACCGTCCGCAGCACGTTCTCGCTGTGTCCGTGCGACGTATCCACGACGATCACGTCCACCTCGGCCGCCCGAAGCGCCTCGACCCGATCGTACTGGTCCACGCCGCACGCGCCGCCGCACACCAGCCGCCCGCGCGAATCAAGGTTCGCCCGCGGAAACTCGTTGAGCCGGTCGATATCCCGCTGCGTCACCATCCCCGCTAAGTTACCCTTTGAATCCACCAGCAGCAGCTTCTCGACCTTGTTGCGGTTGAGCACCGCCGTCGCCTGTTCAAGCGTCGTGCCCGGCGCCGCCGTGATCAGATTCGTGGACGTCATCACGTCCTTCACCGGCGTTGTCTGATCCTCCACGAACTTCAGATCCCGCCGCGTGAGGATCCCGAGCACTTTCCCCTTGGAACGGAACACCCTCGACCCATCCTCGGTGATCGGGAACCCCGACACGTGGTGCGTCCGCATCAGCTCGCGCGCGTGCCCAACCGTGTCCCCCGGCCCGAGCGTGATCGGATCGAGAATCACACCATTCGCCGATCGCTTAACTTTTGACACCTCGCGCGCCTGCGCCTCGGGCGGCAGGTTCCGGTGGATCACCCCGAGCCCGCCCTCCTGCGCCAGCGCGATCGCCAGCGCCGACTCCGTTACCGTGTCCATCGGCGCCGACACCAGGGGGATCTTCAGCGTGATGTTCCGGCTGAACCTCGCCCCCGTGTCCGCGTCTGACGGCATCACGTCGCTATAGCGCGGCAGCAGCAGCACGTCATCAAACGTGATCCCGTCGGCCACGATCTTGCCGCTGCAAGCGTCGTCCGCGGGGCCGCAGGAAGATGTTGAGGGGATGCCGGAGTAGGGTCGCAAGGTACCGTTGGCTTCCATCTCACAAGGTATGCAGGGTGCGGTCACCGAGCAACCGCCGTGCCCCGCACCATCCGAATCCCCCGTGCCCGGCGAGCCGGCGTTTAGAATCGACCGGACGCGAACGACCCAAGCATCGCTCCCCGACACTCCCTGCATGGGTGCCGGCGATCCTGCCGAATCCCGGCCAACAGTCCCCGAGTGATTCCCATGCGAGTGCTCCTGACCAATGACGATGGGCTGCGTGCCCCGGGCATCGAGGCGCTCCACGCCGCGCTTCTTGACCAGGCGGGCACGCTCGGCGGCCCGCTCGCCGAAACCGTCGTCACCATCGCCCCCCTCACGGTTCAGTCCGCCACCAGCCACGGCGTCACCTTTCACCAGCCCTTGATGATCAGCGACATCCAGGTCAGCCCGCTCATGCGCGGCATCGCCGTTGACGGCCGACCCGCTGACTGCGTCAAGCTCGCCGTCACCTCACTGTGGCCCGAACGCTTCGGCAAGTTCACCCGCCCCGACCTCGTCATCAGCGGGATGAACGACGGCGCCAACGTCGGTATCAATGTCATCTACTCCGGCACCGTCGCTGCCGCCCTCGAAGCGGCCTTCCTCGGCGTCCCCTCCATCGCAGTCAGCCTCCATCGCGGCACACGCCCGACCCGTTTCGATCTCGCCGCCCGGCACGGCCGTCGAGCGATCGAGGCCATCCTTGCCGCCGGCTCCCTCGCGCCCCACACCTGCCTCAGCGTGAACATCCCCCGCATGGAAGAGGGCGGCCCGCTGGAGGACGAGCTCGAAATCCGCGTGTGCCCCATGAACACCCACGGCCTTAACGATAGTTACGAACGCCGTGTCAGCCCGGGCGGCGACGTGTACTACTGGGCCTCCGGCCACGGACTCGACTTCCGCGAGACCGACGCCGGGTCCGATGTGCAGTGGCTCTTCAAGCGGGCCATCACCGTGACCCCGCTGATGTACGACCTCACCCGCCACGATTCGTTGCCAGAATGGATCGCCCGGCTCGAAGGCGAGTCGCCCGCTCCTTGAGCGCGCCGCCCAGCTCGCTTCCTTCCTGTGCCGCTCCAACGACCCCCATACCCGGCTAGGTCGATGCAACTTTATT
>JACMLW010000007.1 GCA_014379385.1 Phycisphaerales bacterium | reverse complement strand
GCACGAGCGCCGCGCCGCGACGCCGAGACGAACGGATGGTGCGCATGTTGGTCTCTCCCTTGAGCACCCGCGGGCGCGGTGTTGAACACGCGCGAGCGCGGTGCCAAGAGTGAGACTACCGATCCGCAAAGCGATCGTTCAATCCCCACAAAGGGGCACGGGAGCGGCAATCCATCCCAACCGCTGATGGCAGCGCGAGTTGGATCGCGCCGCCGCGTTCAGGATTCAGCGTCGGCGACGGACCGTTGCGAGTGCAGCGAGCCCGAGCAGCCCAGCGGCGCCGGGCGCCGGTATGTGCGCGCCCGTGAGCGAGAAGCTGTAGTTCGTGATCGTCAGGCCATCGACTCCGACGGAGAGCTGCGCGCTGAAATCATCCATGTGTCCACCGGATGGATGTGGAAAGAACACGGCGGCCGCGAGCACGTTGCCAGGGGGAAGATTCGACGAGTTTGATGATCAGGTTGAAGTTGAAGGGGGTCGGATTGGGGGCCTCGCCGTGCGAGATGGTGTGGGTGAGGCTGCCCTCGACCGCACGACGTCGGCGACTCCGAAAAGGTTGTTGCCGTTGATGAAGGAGACCGTGATCGACCCCGTCCAGTTCACGCCGATGGGAGCGAACGGGAAGGTGTAGAGCGTGGCGTTCGGCAGGAGCAGCGATCCTGTGTAGGGCGGCGGCGCCGCATCGCCGATCGTCGAGAGATAGTTCAGAGGCGTGTCGGTGGTGATTCCGAAGATAGGGTTCGCGTGAGCGGACGAGCCCTCGGCGAACGCGACAAGAGCGCACGCGATTACCGCGCCTGATGCAGACGTAGTCATGGCAGTCTCCTCTCAAATGGCGCGGGGGCTGGATTCCGCGCCTCTCCGAGATCGAACGTACTTATGTACATGGGTTCGGTCAACGAAAATCGTAGTTTCACGGAGAGAGAATGCCGGACAGAAGGCACAACAAGGGGGTTGTTCAGCCGAGCCCCGTGCGGGATGATCTGTCGGTGAACCGGAGCCGAATGCGAGCGCTGGTGAGTTCGCGGCTGCTCTGGGCAGGCCTGGCGCTGCTCGTGGTCGGCACCGGCCCGCTGCTGATCTGGATCGCGATATCGCCGAACTCGAACCCGGTGGGGCCGGGGATTCTCACGTTCTTCACGTTCTGGCCGTCGATCGGCCTGATCGTCGTGGGGGTGGCGATCGGCGTGTGGCGCGCGCTGGAATGGGGGAAACAGGAAAGGCAGAGGCGATGAACACCGAGGAAGTCAAGGCGGGGTCGGCGTTGCTCGCCGCCGTTGTTGAAGACCATCTTCAGCTCGAACGGAGTTGAGTTGGGGCCAGCGGGCACGAGTTGCGCCTGAGAATGAGCCTGATGCTGATCGGGCCACTTCCGCTTGGTGCGCTCGCGATGCCGTCCCGCTACACCTCGACACTCTCGAACCGGATGCGACCCTCCTCGAACCGCGCGAAGTGCGCCTCGATCGCCGAGACCGACGTGACCCGCTGCACGAACGCCGCGGCACGCACCAGGTCGGCCTTCTGCACCAGCTCCATGCGGCGCTCCTTGAGCTCCAGGCGCTCCGAGTAGAAGGCGCACCCCTGGTGCGCCACCAGCACGATGCGTGTCAGCCCGTGGAACTCCACCAGGAACTTGAGCTCATCGACGACGCCCTGCTCCTCGAGGTGCGCCTGCGGGTGCCCCGCCAGGCACGCCGGCCCCCCGGGCAGCGCGACGCGGTCGTATCGCGGCAGGTTCAGCCCGTTCTGGAGGAAGTCGTCGAAATGCTCGCCGAGCCGGCCGTCGGAGCAGTAGATGGCCGCGGCATGGATGCGCGATTCGTCGTACGGGAGTCGCGATTCGTACGGCGGGCGCGGGTGAGAGGTGGGCATGGCGGATGATAGAGGAATGCGGCGGGCGCGGGCGAGCGCGGCGAGTTGCGCTGAGTCAGGCCCTGAAGTACTCGTGCGGCTCGGCGAGCACGCGGCGGAGCGCGGCTTCCATCGAATCGGGTCCGAAGGTTCCCTCGTTGGAACCGTCCGAAGTCGGAGGCGGCCGCGAGGATGGGGCTGCTTTGGGCCCCGTCCGAGCGGGCGGTGCACACCACGAGCTCTTGTAGGGGCGCATTGCCGGAGGGGCTCAGGCGCCGGCCCTCCGGCACTTCCGGGCTGTGGAGGCAAGGGAAGAGAGTGCTGCCATGGACTCGTGGGCGCGGGAGCCGCCGTTGGGCGCGGCCGACTGGATTTATGGAAGGGGGAAGCGCGGGGCTCGCTGCTGGTGGCGCTGATGCTGCTGGCGATGGGCGTTGTGCCCGGCATGGTGGACCTGCTGCTGTGGCACGGGAATCGGTGACAGTCGCGCCACGAATTTGTGTCACGCATCAATCGCAGATAGCGCTTGCGGATGTCAGGACTCCGCGGTAGCGTGTCGAAGTCCCTGGACCTTTCTGGAGCCGTGCGTGGATACCGAGTTGGTCTTCAAAGCCATCGAGACGCTCGGCGTGCCGATTGTCTTCGCCACCGTATTGCTCCTGTTCTTTCTCCGCTCCAACCGAGCGCTCGCGAGCCAGAACAGCAAGCTGCTCGAGGAGGTCGCGGCCCTGAGGCAACGGGTCGACACTACTGTTCACGCGATCACGGTGAACGAGCGGCTGATGACGCAGAACGAGCGGTTGGTGGATTCGCTCCGGAGCAAGGAGGAGGCTTTCACGGAGCTACTGCGATCTGTGGTAGAGTCGCGATCGAACGGCGCGGGGGTGAACACTCATGCCTAGTGACGTTGATCCAAAGCGGATAGAGGCCGTCGACGAGTTTATCGCTCAGACGATCAGCGCGCCGGACCGAGACTCTCGGTTGCGAGTTAGTCATGTGCCGAACAGCAACGTCATCATTATTCGGTTTATTGACCGTAAGATCCTGGATGAAGCGAACATACAGCACGTTGGCGATGAGATCGTTCGCATCATCGGTAGTCATTCGAAACCGCGGTTGATCATCGATTTTTCCGAAGTCGAGCACTTGTCGAGTGCCGCTCTCGGAACGCTCATTACGATCAATAATCGGATTCGGCAGGCCGGGGGCCAGCTGCGAGTTGCTGGCGTCGATCCAGAGATTTACGAGGTCTTCAAGACCACGCAGCTGAATAAGTTGTTCGAGATGTACGAGGAGCCCGAGGAGGCCCTGCGTAGTCTGACCGATGCGGTCCCGTAGTAACTCCGACGCCGCGTTCCTCCCCAACTCCCGCACCTTTGGGCGACTGAGTGGGCTGACGGTACTGTCGCGCTTGGCGCGAATGGAGCCACTGCTGGGCGCTCGGCGGGGTCGCACGCCGCGCACTGGTGTACTGGCGTGCTCCGAGGACACGGCCGGGCGCGGCCGGCTGGATGGGGGAAGTGTGAATGGATGGTGGTGGTGATCGGAGCCGCCGCTGCAAGTGCGGTGGGGTCGCACGCCGGCGCACTTCGTGCTTGCGTGCTCCGAGGAAGCGCGGCTTCGCCGCGGTGTGGGAATGGGACCGACGCTCTCCGGGGGTGTCGCTTGGCGAAGCGCCGGCGCTCTACGCCCCGGCTCCCGACGACCATCCCTTTCGGGATGGGGCCTCCGAGGCGGCCCGGCTGCGCCGCGGATGTGCTGCGGAGGCTTCGCGGCTGGTGTGGGGGGTGGGTTAGGAGGACGGACCGGCTGCTTGCGGCGCGGCGGGCGCAGCCAAGCACCCGCCCCGAGTTCAACTGCCTCCAACAGAAGTCCATCCCGTCGAGAGCACCTCAGTATCCGGGTCATAATCGGCGGCCTGTGCCGAGTCAAGGAGCTCCTTTAAAGCCTGTAGTTCTCCTGCCGAGTCCACCGGGATCACAACCTCCTCATCGGATTCAAGTTGGACAACGAACTCGCCTTGATTCTCGTTCAGCCACCAGCGCGCGGCATAGCGTCGAATTCGCATAGGCACCTCCACGACGTGTCTGACCGAATCTACAGGGTTCTCCGGAGTTACGCAATCCGACGATCCTCATGATTCGGTGTGTTGAGTTCGTGCTTGCCCTACTAGCCCTTGCCGCAATCGCGCGCGGCGCGGCCGTCTGGATGGGGGATGTGCGAGTGGATGGGTGGGGGTGATTGGAGCCGCCGCTGGGGGAGGGGGGGGCGGCGGGGTCGCACGCTGGCGCACATTGGTGCTTGCGTGCTCCGTGGCAGCGCGGCACCGCCGCGGATGTGGTGGGGGGGCGGAACTCTCGGGGGGTGTCGCTCGGCGAAGCGCCTCGCTCCACCGCCCCGCTACTGACGATCATCCCTTCAGAATGAAGAAGGGCACGCGGCGTCCGCGCCGCCGCTGAGCGCGGCGGGGTCGCACGCTGGCGTCCTTCGTGCTTGCGTGTTCCGAGGACGGCCGGGCGGCGCGGCCGCTCGCAGTTCCATCCGGGTGACACGTCTTCGTGTCACTTACCCAAGCTACCGCGCACTAGCACGTCTCGAATAATTTCGTGGGCCCGGTGCCGCCTGTCGTTCTCTCGATACTGGACAAGTCTCATTGTGCTTGTTAGCGTGGCCCTTAAGGAGAACGGACCTATGGCGAAAGCAAAGAGGGCGAGTCGCGCGAGGCAAGCTTCGGAAGTGATGATGACGCTACCTGAGCGCCCGCTTGCCTACAGCGACGCAATCTTCGTAATCCGTGTGAAGGGCGAGAAGCTTGGTGAGCTCCGAATCAGCCAAGGCAGTCTCGATTGGTACGCACGAAACGCCAAGCGGCCGAAGCGCATCACTTGGGCAAGGCTGGCCGGGATACTTGATGATGCGTGAACCCTCGAGGAGGTTTGAGACCGTGCTGACTCACGAGCAAGCACTCATTATGATCCAGTCGCTCGTGAACGCAGTTTACGACTACAGCCAAGTCGACCCGGGTTGGCAACACATCAACACGAAGAAGGCCAGCGACGTTCGAGCTGAGATGTACGAATCTGCCAGGCGCCTAATGACGAAACTGGCAGGCTCCGGGCTTGATGACGCTGACCTTGACGAGATATTCGGCTGGGAGCCGGAGTAGGCAGACGCCCGCCGGCGCGGCCGGCTCGTAAGGGGGGAAGTGTGAGTGGATGAGTGGTGGTGATCGGAGCCGCCGCTGGAGCGCCGCGGCGTCGCAGGCAAAGTCCTGCGATCACGCGGCACCCGAGACGACAGAGCGAACAAACTCTCTTGCGCTGTTGAGTGCTGGACTAGCAAGGTCCTGACTGAGTGCTTCAATGCACCACTCTGGCCCGTGATTACCAATCGATGGAAGGAACTGTTCGAGCTCACCGACTTCGACGATGTACAGGCCTACTGACCGACACTCTCGTGTGAGCGACTCAAAGGCTGCAGTTGCATGACCGCGAGGTATTGCGGCCTTTCCGGCCTTCTTGATTGATGCCCAAGGAGAGGATGCCCGAAGCGACTCTGCGATCCGGTTCCGATCCTTCATAGTCAAGTACGATCCGGTCGCCGCCTCCAAGACGCCTCTGATCTCGCCGAACACTTCGCTGAGGGAGCGTTGAGGGACACCCGCCTCAACCTGACTCTTCACAATGCGCCAACTTGCGCTAACCGTGTCCCATGATCCCCCAAATGCCTCGTAGAGCCGCTTGAACACCTGCTCATCGTTGAGAACGTCAATGTCGGCTATCGCCGCCACCGGCACCGCCAGCGCCCTTAGTGCGGCCACTCCGACATGCAATCTGTGCTTGCCGCCACAGTGACCGAACAACACATCGCGATCAGTGCCGATCGCCGCCGCGACAGCGGAGTAGAAGCGACAATCGGGATCACCTTCGCAGATGATGGCCTTCTCGTGAAAGACGGCGTCGAGGAGATTTGAGTGTCGCAGTAGTGGATCGGACCAGAGTCGATCTAAATCGGACGAGCTGAGTTCGGCAAGGTAGTTCGTATTTGCTTCGCGGCGGATTCGGACAACCCGTACTCGCTTCGGAGCCGCATCTAGAAGTCCACGTAAGAGATCACCGGAGTGAGTGGCGAGAGCGAGCTGCCGTTCGAGAGGTGTGCCGTCAACCGGATCGGTCGCTCCGTTGGCCAACGCGCGAGCCAGCACTCGAATCTGGGGTGGATGCAGGAAAGCCTCAGGTTCATCGATTGCGAGCGACGACCAGTAGCCGCAGTTGGTTGCGAGGAGTATTGATGCAAAGCTCCTCATTCCGTCACCCTGTTGTTCGAGACGTGGAAGCGCCTCGAGTGACCGAAGGTAAGAGACAGAGACTCGGTCCTCTGTAGGAAGTCGCGGAGGATCATTACCGGTATAGAGAGGAACTTCGGAGCCAGCATTGCGATGGACAATCAAGTCGCAGTCAAATGCCTGGCGAAACCAACCGTTGATACGAGCAGCCAGCCGATCGTCCCGCATCATGTGATGAATGGGATCTTGCGGGCGCTCGCGAGTCAGAGGAATATTGTTTGCCGGATTGGCCCCCTGCAGTCGCTGTTCTGTAGTCAGTTGCTTTACGAAAAAACCAATAAGACCTGGGTAAGTAGTCCGATCATCCCATGTATGTCTTGCATGCATGGAGTTCGTGTCGCCCCACGCACTGAGATAGCGAATCGGATCCTTGCCTGGATGATCGGGGTCCGAGATGCGGGATAACCAGTTCAGAAGATCGTCGCTAGTACCTTGGCGGCCCCCACGGCCCTTCACAAATAGCGGTGGATGTAGACCATTCGCAATGATCCCGCCGACGCCTCGAATGAACTCGCTCTTTCCGGCGTTGTTGGGCCCGACCACGACGATAATGTCGTTGGGGCCAAACTCAAGGGTCGTCCCATCATTCCCCGTCAGTGATTGAAGATATAGCCGAGGTATCACGCGGGGGCCTTGTGTTAGCTGGAATGCGAGAGCTCTGTTCTACAGGCCTATTCACACCAATCCCTTGTCTACAAGGTGCGCTCGTCCCTTGGCCTTGAGTGTGTATGCGCGAGGTTGCTTCGAGTGAAGGAAATTGTAATTGCCATCAATGTAGTGGCGCGTCTCGAGTATGTCGATGTAGTAGCTCAACCGAGTATGACCCAAGTGTGAAAACTTGGATTCGAGGGCGCGCAACAAGACCTCCTGACCGCCTCCCAACTGGCTGATCGCAAGCAGAATCTGGTCACCGTCGGCATCCAAAGTTCCGTCGCCGCCGCGCTGTCCCGTTGTCGCCGCGATAGGGGCCGAGTGCTTAAGTTGAAGAACACTCTCGATCTTCGAGTCGTATGCACTTGGTGCATCGGCACTAACGCCGAGTGCCGCCGCCACATCCTCAACAAGCTGCTGCAACTGAGGGCGGCTCGCACAACTGAGCGCATTGAGCTCGCTGAGCGGCCCCTCTAGGTTCGCAGCTGCAAAGGTTGGATCAAGTACTGGAATGAGCTTCTTGTTTGCGCCCCAACGTGCCCCCATCTCGAAGACCGTGTAAGTGGACCTTAGGCTATCCGCAGACACGACAGCGATTAGCACTTCTGCGTCGTGAACCTCACGCCGCAACTGGTCAGAGACGCTTGTACCTCCAGGAAGTCGATACCCGTCGAGACTCGTGCAACGGATATCCGAGTCTTTAAGCCTAAGTGCCGACTTCAAGAGGTCCACCAAGCACGCGACGATAGGAAGATCACGAGAGGAATGGCTGAAGAACACCTTGAGCATCGAAGCGTCCCCGCTCGGAATTGAGAGTGTTGGTTCAGCGTCGTCCCAGAAGGTCTCGATCTCTGTCACAGCCGACTTCAGTATCGCCAATGCGGAGTCGCAGCCACGTTGGAACGAGTCGCGGAATACATGGTCCGGTGTGTTGTCCCAGAACATTATGGGAGAGTACGATGTGTCCTGCCAGTCTTTGAACTGATGGGAATCATCGCCAAAGAGATTTCGCAGGGCAGCGCCTCCGTCACGATGCCATCGCTTGAAAGCCGGTGTGGATTCCCCTTCCGACCGCACCGAGTCGGCGCTGCTGATTAGCTGCTCTATCAGAGCGACGGCTTTGTGTTTGGGGAGTCGGGGCATCGTTTCCTCGAAGCGACAACACCGGCTCTCGCCGGTGTCGTCGCAAAGTTCAATAATCCATATCATCCATCCCGCCGGCGCCAGCGCCCGCGGTGGCCTTCTTCTTCTCCTTGAGCTCGACGACGGCGGCGTCGGTCGTGAGGAGGAGGCCGGCGATGGAGGCGGCGTTCTGCAGCGCCACGCGCTCGACCTTGGTGGGGACGATGACGCCCATCTTCATCATGTCGCCGTACTCGTGGGTCATGGCGTTGTAGCCGAAGTTGACGTCATTTGAAGCCTCGACCTTGCTGGCGATGAGGGCGCCCTCGAGGCCGGCGTTGGCCGCGATCTGGCGGATGGGGTGGACGACGGCGCGATCGATGATGTCGATGCCGACGCGGATATCACCGGTGGCGCCGTTCTTGCCGCTCTTGAGCTTGTCGAGCGCGCGACGGGCCCGGAGGATGGCGACGCCGCCACCGGGGAGGATGCCCTCTTCGACGGCCGCGCGGCAGGCGTGCAGGGCGTCCTCGACGCGGGCCTTCTTCTCTTTCATCTCGACCTCGGTGGCCGCGCCGACGTTGATCTGGGCGACGCCGCCGGCGAGCTTAGCGAGGCGCTCCTCGATCTTCTCGCGGTCGTAGTCGCTGGTGGTCTGCTCGGCCTGGTGGCGGAGCTGGTCGATGCGGCCCTTGATGTCGGCCTGGGCGCCGGCGCCCTCGACGATCGTGGTGTTGTCCTTATCGATCGTGACCTTCTTGGCGCGGCCGAGGTCGGCGATATCGATCTTCTCGAGCTCGATGCCGAGCTCCTCCATGATGGCGCGCCCGCCGGTGAGGACGGCGATGTCCTCGAGCATGGCCTTGCGGCGGTCGCCGAAGCCGGGGGCCTTGACGGCGACGACCTTGAGGACGCCGCGGAGCTTGTTCACGACGAGTGTTGCGAGGGCCTCGCTGTCGATGTCCTCGGCGATGAGGAGGAGGGAGGAGCCCTGCTCGGCGATCTTGCCGAGGATGGGGAGGAGGTCCTTGGCGGAGGAGATCTTCTTCTCGTAGATGAGGATGTAGGGCTTCTCGAGGACGGCCTCCATGGTGGCCGGGTTGGTGACAAAGTGGGGGGAGAGGTAGCCCTTATCGAACTGCATGCCCTCGACGAGGTCGACCTCGGTATCGAGCGACTTGCCCTCTTCGACGGTGATGACGCCGTCCTTGCCGACCTTGTCCATCGCTTCGGCGATGATCTTGCCGATCTGCTCGTCCTGGTTGGCGGAGACGGTGCCGACCTGGGCGATCTCCTTGGAGGAGGAGACGGGCTTGGACATGGCCTTGAGCTCTTCGACAAGGGCGGCGACCGCCAAATCGATGCCGCGCTTCACCTGGGTGGCGTTGGCGCCGGCGGTGATGTTCTTGAGGCCCTCCTGGAAGATGGCCTCGGCGTAGATGGTGGCGGTGGTGGTTCCATCGCCGGCGTCCTTGGAGGCCTTGGAGGCGACTTCCTTGACCATCTGGGCGCCCATGTTCTCGAAGGGATCGTCGAGCTCGATCTCCTTGGCGACGGTGACGCCGTCCTTGGTGACGGTGGGGGCGCCGAAGGATTTTTCCAGGACGACGACGCGGCCGGAGGGGCCGAGCGTGACCTTGACGGCGCGGGCGAGTTTCTGGATGCCGCGGAGGATTTTTTCGCGGGCGTCGGTGTCGAAAGCGATTTGCTTGGCGGCCAT
>JACMLW010000078.1 GCA_014379385.1 Phycisphaerales bacterium | reverse complement strand
TACTTCTGCGCCGAGTTCGGCCTCACCGAGTGCCTCCCCATCTACTGCGGCGGGCTCGGGCTGCTCGCGGGGGACCACCTCAAGTCGGCGGCCCAGCTCGGGCTCCCGCTGGTCGCGGTCGGGCTGCTCTACTCGCACGGTTATTTTCGCCAGCGGCTCGACGAGCAGGACATGCAGCAGGAGTTGATGCCGCGGATCGACTTCGCGCGCCAGCCGGTCACCCGCGTGGTCGACCCCCGGACCGGCGACCAGCTCCGCATCTTCGTTGATTACCCGGGGCGGCGCATCCACATGGCGATCTGGCGCTGCCGGGTCGGGTCCGTCCCGCTCTACCTTCTCGACACGGACATCGACGCCAACTCCGAGCGCGACCGCGACATCACGCGCAACCTCTATCTCGGCGACCACACCCGGCGCATCGAGCAGGAGATCGCACTGGGCGTCGGCGGCGTCCGCGCGCTGCGCGCCCTCGGCGAGAACCCCACGGTCTTCCACATGAACGAGGGCCACGCGGCGTTCCTCGCCCTCGAACGCATCCGCGAGATGCGCGCCCTCCACCCGCAGCTCTCGTTCGACCATGTGCGCGAGGCCACCGCCGCCGCGAACGTCTTCACAACCCACACGCCGCTCCCCGCCGGCATCGATCGCTTCCATCCCGATCTGGTGGTTGACCACCTCTCGGCCGCCGGCATGCGCGACGGCGTCGCCCTCGACACCGAGGGGCTGATGGCGCTCGGGCGCGAGAATGTCTTTGATCGCTCCGAGCACTTCTCAATGGCGGTGCTCGCGATCCGCACCTCCCGATTCGCCAACGGCGTCTCGGCGCTGCACGGGCGCGTGTCGCGCGCCATGTGGCGACCGATCTGGCCCGGCGTGCGCGAGTGCGATGTGCCCATCGGCAGCGTGACCAACGGCGTGCATCTGGATACGTGGCTCGCGCCTGAGATGGCGGCGCTCTACCGCGAGCACCTCGGCCCGCGCTTCCTCGACCACCCCGACGACCCGGCCGCGTGGAAGAACACCCCGAACCTCCCAGACGCCGAGCTGTGGAAGGCCCGCCACGCGGCCCGTGCGCGCCTCTTCGAGTTTGTCGCCGCCCGCACCGGTGCGCACCGGCGCCTTGACCCCGGCGCCCTGACCATCGGCTTCGCCCGCCGCTTCGCGCAGTACAAGCGCGCCACGCTCCTCTTCCGCGACCTCCCGCGCCTCAAGAGACTGATCATCAGCTCCACCCGCCCCGTGCAGGTTCTCCTCGCCGGCAAGGCGCACCCCGGCGACCACGGGGGCAAGCGATACATCCAGGAGATCATCCAGACCGCCCGGCGCGAGGGGCTCCAGGACCGCATCATCTTCATCGAGGACTACGACATCGAGGTCGCCACCGCGGTTGTCCAGGGGTGCGACCTCTGGCTCAACAGCCCCGTCCGCGGCCTTGAGGCCTCCGGCACCTCCGGCATGAAGGCGGCGCTCAACGGCGTCATCAACTGCTCCATCCTCGACGGGTGGTGGGACGAGGCCTATCGCCCGGACATCGGCTTCGCGTTCGGCTCGCGCGAGACCGACCCCGACCCCGATCCGGAGGCCCGCGACGACTCCGATGCTCGGTCGCTCTACGAGGTGCTTGAGACGCGCGTTCTGCCCGAGTTCTTCGCTCGTGGCAGCAACGGCCTCTCCGCGGCGTGGCTCGCCCGCATGAAAGCCTCGCTGCGCGAGCTCGGCCCGCGCTTCAACACGCACCGCATGGTCCTGCAGTACGCTCGCGACCTCTATTACCCCGCGCACCGCGCCGGCCTCGCGCTCTCGCAGGGCAACCTCGCCGCCGCGCGCGACCTCGCCGACCACATCGACCGCTACCGCGCCCTCTGGCCCACGCTCACCATCGATAACGCCTGGATCGAGCCCGCCACGCAGGCCGGCTCGGCCCGTTCCGGCCTGCGTGCCGTCGCGGATGTGCATCTCGGCGCGCTCGACCCATCCGAGGTCCGTGTGCAGCTCGTGACCAACTCGCCCGGCGAGGATCCGCCCCCCGCAACCAACCTTCCCCTCGACCGCTCGCACGGCCTCGGCCGTCACCGCTTCGCGGCCTGCGTGCCCGGGCCTATGTTAGTAGGCGAATCGGCCTCAACGATCCGGGTCATCCCGCGCGATGAGCGCCTCATTACACCCCACATCCCCGGCCTCATCACGTCGCGACGCGTCGATGCCCCGTCACCATCGACCAGATCGGCGGTCGTCAATGCCTGAGCTGGTCATCGCGTTCCTCGGCGACGTGGTCGGCGGCCCGGGGCGCAGCGCGATCGAGGCCGCCGTGCCCGTGCTACGCCAGCAGCACAAGTGCCAGCTCATCATCGTCAACGGCGAGAATGCCCGGCACGGCTCCGGACTCTCCCCCGACAACTACCGCTCGCTGATCCAGCGCCGCGGCGCCGTCCGTGACACCGGTGTCGATGCCGTCACGCTCGGCGACCACGCCTTCCGCGAACGGGCCATCCTGCCGATCTTGAAAGACCCCGCTGAACCAGTTGCCCGACCCGCGAACCTCTCGCTCACGGCCCCCGGCAAGCGCATCATCCGGCTGATGCCCCCCGGGGGGGAATCCCCGCCGCTCTACATCCTCACCGTGCTCGGCCGCCTCTTCATGCCTATCCCCGCCGACAGTCCCTTCGCCGCCATCGACCGCGAGCTCTCGGCCATTCCCGAGCCGAACGCCATCGTCATCGTCGAGGCCCACGCCGAGGCCACGAGCGAGAAGCAGGCCCTCGCCTGGCACTGCCTCGACAAGTGGTCGTCCCCGTCCGGACCGCGCGTGGTCGCCGTCGTCGGCACCCACACCCACACGCAGACCGCCGACGCCCGCATCCTCGACCGCCAAATGGCCGCGATGACCGATCTCGGGATGTGCGGCCCGCACCGCAGCGTGATCGGGCGGTCCATCAGCGCGACCCTGGAGGCCATGGTGAACCAGACCCCGACCCCGCTGGATGTCGCCAGCGACGACGTCCGGGCCCAAGGCTGTATCATGCGGATCGACGCCGAGATGCGCCGCCCCATCGCCATCGACCGATTCGATCTCGCCGTCTGAACACGCACCCGAGTCCCCCGCGGTCCCATGGCTCCAGAGTCTGAGATGTCGCCGCCAGCACAGCCCCTGCACATCCTGCACGTCGCGCAGACCATCTCGCACCTCGCGGGCGGGGTCTACACCTTTCTCACCGAGTTCATCCGTCGCCACGCCGAGTTCGACCTCCGCGCCACGCTGGTCGGCGTTGCGGACGACGCCGTGGACGACGACCTCGCGCCCTACGGGGCCTGCGACATCCACACGGTCCGCCGCCTCGGGCCGCGCTCGATCGGACTCTCGCACCGCCTCCGCCCGGTGCTCGATTCACTCGGACCCATTGACATCGTGCACTGCCACGGCATCCGGTCCTTCACCGAGTGGGGCGCGGGCCGCTTCGCCCGCCGACGCGCACTCCCCTTCATCCTCTCCCCGCATGGGCAGCTCGAGCCCTGGGTTCTGCGCCAACGAACCGCCCGCAAGCGCCTCATCAACGCTCTTTGGCTTGACCGCAACCTCGCCCGCGTTACCTGCTTCCACGCCACCGCCGGCCTCGAGGCCCTCAGCATCCGCGCCGCCGGGCACGACAACCCCGTCTCCATCGTCCCCATCGGCATCGACCCCTCGGTCCATCAACAGGGCTGGGGCGCCGAGGTCATCGCGCGCCACTGGCCTCATCTCTCTCACAAGAACGTCCTGCTCTTCCTCTCTCGAGTGGACAGCAAGAAGGGCCTGCTCAACCTCGCCCCCGCCTGGGGCCAGGTCTGCCGCGATCACCCGGATTGGCACCTGGTGATCTCCGGCCTCGACAGCGGCAATCACCGCGGCGAGGTCGCCCGCGCCATCGAGGCCGCCGGCGCCACCGCCTCCACAACCTTCACCGGCCCCGTGACCGACGAACAAAAGTTCGCACTCCTCGGAACCAGCCGGCTCTTCGTCCTCCCCACCTTCAGCGAGAACTTCGCGATCGTGATTACCGAGGCGCTCGCCTCGGGGCTGCCCGTCATCACCACCACGGCCACGCCGTGGCACGAGCTGCGCGACCATCAGTGCGGCTGGTGGATCGATGTGGGCGTCGGCCCGCTCATCGCGGCACTCCGCGCCGCCCTTGCCACACCCGAGCCCGAACTCGCGCAGATGGCCCAGCGCGCCCGCGCCCTCGTTGAGGACCGCTACGCATGGGATGCCGTGATGCGCGACATGCGCTCCACCTACGAGTGGCTGGCCGCCGGCTCGCCGCCGGCGTCCCGCCCACCCTGTGTGCTCGCACGCGGCATCCGGCCCCTCCCTGCCCTCAGCGCCGGGATCCCGATGAGCTCATAACCCGTTGATCATTTGCCTCGGCGAGCGGCCACTCACCGCCCCGAGAAGTCAATCACCCGTGCGATCTCGTTCCGCAGTTCGTGCCGCGGGACCACGCGGTCCACCATCCCGCCCTTGAGCAGATACTCCGACCGCTGGAACCCCTCGGGCAACTCCTGGCGGATCGTCTGCTGGATCACTCGCGGCCCGGCGAACCCGATCAGCGCCCTGGGCTCCGCAAAGATCACGTCGCCCAGCATCGCGAATGAGGCGGTCACGCCGCCCGTCGTCGGGTCCGTCAGCACCGAGATGTACAACCCGCCGGCGTCATCATGACGCGCCAGCGCCGCGCTGGTCTTGGCCATTTGCATCAGCGAGAGCCCCGCCTCCTGCATCCGCGCCCCGCCCGAGCACGACACGATCACCAGCGCGAGCTCGCGCTCCGTCGCCATCTCGATCGACCGGGTGATCGCCTCCCCCACCACCGACCCCATCGACCCCATCATGAACGTCAGGTCCATGCAGCAGACCAGCACCGCGCGGCCCTTGATGAACCCTGTCCCAGCCTTCACCGCCTCGGTCGCCCCCGTCCGCAGTTGCTCGGCCAGAATCCGGTCCGGATATGGCTTGAGGTCGCGGAACTTCAGCGGATCCGTCGGGGAGAGCCCCGTAAACAGCGGCTCGAACGAGCCCGGGTCGGTGAGTTGCCGCACCCGCTCGGCCGCGCTGATGCGGAAGTGATGGCCGCACTCCGGGCAGACGTGGGCGTTCGCCTCCATCTGCTTCCGGTAGATCATCTGCTCGCAGCCCGGGCAACGCAGCCACAATCCCTCGGGGATGACTGACTTGCGTTGCGGCTTCACCTCGGTCCAGGTACGGGCCGATTCCCCCTTGGCCGTCGGGGCCGCCGCGGCGATCGCGAGCTGCCGCTCGCTCGACGCCGCCCCATCCTTCACCGCCTCCAGCGCGGCCTCAATGCCCGTCTGGTCGGGCGGGGTGGAAGAGGGCGAAGGCCCGGCTGGGATCGATGTCATGTTCATGGTTTCTGCGTGGGCCGGTGCTACCGAAGATCAGGCAATCTGCCACTGCCAAGACGCTCGCAAGGGTTCATCGGCGAAGCGTCGCGCGACCGAACACATCCCACCGGCGCGAGGCCGCACGACCGGCCCGGTCGATGCACCACCGCGGAGGTCCAGAGTTTATCAAGACGGCAAGCCCCGGCCCATCAATACCTACCTGTATCCGAACGCCAACTACAATCCCCGGAGTGCTCGGATCACGCCCGGCCGCTGCAATGCCGGAACCCCGAACACCGCCGACGCCGCCACGATGCAGCCGCACCCCGCCTCCCGCACCGCCCCGGCGTTCCCCACATTGATCCCCCCATCCATCTGAACCCGCTGGATCGGCTTCAGCTTCTTCCGTACCGCCCGCACCTTCTCCAGCACCTCCGGAATAAACGCCTGCCCGCTGTACCCCGGGTTCACCGACATCACCAGCAGCATGTCGATCTTCTCGAGGTGGGGCATCACCCGCTCGACCGGTGTTGGCGGATTGATCGCCAGCCCCGCGCTCGCCCCGATCGACCTGATCTTGTCCGCCATCGGGCCAACCTGGACCTCGTCCACCGCTTCGATATGAAACGTCAGGTTGTTCGCGCCCGCATCCGCGAAGCGCTCAATGAACATCGCCGGGTCATGCACCATCAGGTGAACATCCAGGAACGCCGCGGGGAACACCCGCCGCAGGGCGCGGCACATGTCCGGCCCCATCGTGAGGTTGGGGGCGAAGTGTCCATCCATCACGTCCAGGTGCAGCAGGTCGGCCCGCCCCGCCGCGTCGGCGTGCTCCAGCACGCCGCGGCACTCTTCACCCATCGCCGCAAAGTCCGCCGAAAGAATCGACGGGGCAATCAGGGGCGGCGTCGATCGATCGCGCGGCATGGTGAGCAGGTTGGGCATCGCGATTACTGTAGTGGAGGATTTTCGCCGCGCCGCAGCGCACAGGAGCGAGCGATGGGGTGGTTATCGGAACGCGTCGAAATGCGTAGTGACTGGGGAGACTGGGATAACGAACATTCCAGAATCTGCCAGATTGGGGCCACCGGTGGTGCGCGCCTGTGCGCGGGAAGTGAGCGGCCATAGCGGACCGGAGCATCACCCACGCCGCCGTGGGTGATGGCTCCGCCAGACACCTCTGCCACTTTGTCACGTGACACTTCGCCACTCCTTTCCACTCCCGCACCTCTCAACCCGCACGAACTACTATTCCGCCCTTCCTGACCTTTACGCCGCGAGAACTCCCGATGACCGCCCCGACCCCCACGTCCCTGCCCTCCCCCGCCGACACCGGCGCGGCCAAGACCTACAAGGACACGCTCAACCTCCCCAAGACCGCCTTCCCGATGAAGGCCAACCTGGTGCAGAACGAGCCCGCTACCCTCAAGCGCTGGGCGTCGCTCAATAACGGCGAGGGGCTGTACGCGGCCGTCCGCAAGGCCCGCGCGGGCGCTTCACCCTTCACCTTCCACGACGGGCCGCCCTACGCCAACGGCTCGATCCACCTCGGCCACCTGATGAACAAGGTCCTCAAGGATCTCGTGGTGCGCACTCGCACCATGGCCGGGCTCGACACGCCATACATCCCCGGGTGGGACTGCCACGGCCTCCCCATCGAGCACAAGGTGATGACGGAGCTGGTGGAGAGCGGCAAGGCGGACAAGCTTGCCACACTCACCGACGATCAGCGCCGCATGGCCGTGCGGCGCGAGTGCCGTAAGTACGCCGAGAAGTACCACAAGCTGCACACGCAGCAGATGATGCGCCTGCTCACCCTCGCCGACTACGAGCACCCGTACCTGACGATGAACCCCGAGTACGAGGGCGCCGTGCTCGAGGTCCTCGCGGGCCTCATGGAGCGCGGCCTCGTCTACCGAGCCCTCAAGCCGGTCCACTGGTCGATCGCCAACGAGACCGCGCTCGCCGAGGCCGAGCTCGAGTACTACGACCGCGAGGACCACTCCGTGTACGTGGACTTCGAGGCCGCGGACGGCGAGGCCGTGTACGACGCCTTCGGCCTCGTGGATGAGCCCGAGACCGAGGAGGACGATGGCGATGACGATGACGATGAGAGCGCCCAGCCGGATGCAGAGAGTGCGGGCGAGCCGCGCGAGCTCCGCGGCCGCCCCACGCAGCGCCCCACGTTCATGATCTGGACCACGACACCCTGGACGCTCCCCGCAAACCTTGCGATCGCGGTGAACCCGGAGTTCACGTACGCGCTGGTGCGCATCGACGGCAACATCACCGTCATGGCCGAGGCCGCCGTTGAGCGGGTCACCAAGGCCGCGAGGGCCGAGAGCGCGCGCGTGCTGGCGACAGTAAAGGGGGAAAAACTGGTCGGACTGAAGTACAGGCATCCATTCGTGGATCACACCGGCCCGGCACACACCGCACCCGCTGTCTTCACCGTCGTCGCGGCCGACTATGTCACACTTGAAGACGGCACCGGCTTGGTGCATACCGCACCGGGGCACGGTGTTGAGGACTATCAGACGGGCCTGCGCATCGGCCTGCCCATCTATTGCCCCGTTCGCGGCAATGGCACGTACGACGACACCGTTCCCCAGTGGCTGCGCGGCAAGGACGTCTGGGCCGCGAACGAGCTTGTCACGCGCCACCTGCGCGACTCGGGTCACCTCTTCTACGACCACAAGTTCACGCACTCGTACCCGCACGACTGGCGCAGCAAGACGCCCACGATCTTCCGCTCGACCGAGCAGTGGTTCGTTGGTGTTGACAAGCCCATGACCGGCGCCCACAACACGACGCTGCGAGCCGCCGCGCTCGCAAAGACAGCGTCCGGCGTCACGTTCGTTCCCGAGTGGGGCCGCAACCGCATGCGCGGCATGCTCGAGTCGCGCCCCGACTGGTGCATCTCGCGCCAGCGCGCCTGGGGCCTTCCGATCCCGGCCTTCATGCTCCCCGACGGGAGCATGTTCATGACCGCCGCGAGCGTGCTCGCCGTTGCCAGGGCCGTGCGCGAGAAGGGGTCGGACGTCTGGTTCACCGGCACGCCGGAAGAACTGCTCAAGCACTACGACGCCGCGAGCGATCCGGAGGTCGGCCCCGCGAAGGCGAGCGCCGTGAAGGCCACGCTGGTGCAGTCGCGCAAGGGCGGCGACATTCTGGATGTATGGTTCGAGTCGGGCTCATCGTGGAACGCCGTGCTGCGCGAGCGCGGCCTTCCATACCCCGCGGACCTGTACCTCGAGGGCTCCGATCAGCACCGCGGCTGGTTCCAGCTCTCGCTCCTCCCGGCCCTCGGCGTCACGGGCGAGTCGCCATTCAAGACGCTCCTCACGCACGGCTTCATCAACGACCGCGACGGCAAGAAGCTCTCCAAGAGCCGGCCGGATGCGAAGGACTACGAGGTCGACAACCTGCTCGCGAACTTTGGCGCCGATGTGATGCGCTGGTGGGTCGCCACGCTCTCGTACGAGAACGACGTGAAGGCCGACACCGCGTTCTTCACGGTCTCGGGCGAAAGCTACCGCAAGGTGCGCAACACGCTGCGCTTCATGCTCAGCAACCTGTATGACTTTGGGGGGGGTGACGGCGCCGGTCCTGGGGGAACTGGTCTCCAGACCAGTGCATCGAACTCCACTGCCCTCGACGCCTGGGTGCTCTCCGAGTACCAGAAGCTCGCGCAGGAAGTAACCGGCGCGTACGAGGCGTACGACTTCCGCGCCGCCACCAGCAGGCTCTACGACTTCTGCAACGACACGCTCTCGGCGACGTACCTCGCCGCGGTGAAGGACCGGCTCTATTGCGACCGGGCCGATTCGGCGCGCCGGCGCGGCACGCAGACGACGCTCTTCGCGCTCACAGACGGCCTCTGCCGGTTGCTGGCCCCGATCATGCCTCACACCGCCGACGAGGCGTACCGCGAGCTGCACGGCGGCGCGAAGGATGCGCAGGCCGCGACGCGCTGCGTCCACGTCGAGAAGTTTGTCACCAGCTTGGGCACGGCGGCCGATGCAGGATGGGCAAGCGTGCTCAGGGCGCGCGAGGCGGCGCTCCAGGCCATCGAGAAAGCCAAGGGTGAGCTGGGCGTCGAGAACCCGCTCGATGCGGGCGTGGTGCTCCCCGACCCGGAGGGCGTGCTCGCGCGGTTCGACCCGCGCGACCTGGCGGACTTGCTCGGCGCCAGCCGCGTCGTGCTGGAAAGGGGCGCCACCGAGGTCCGTATCCTCGACCTGCGATCCGAGGCTCGCTGCGAGCGGTCGTGGAAGCGCGACGGCACCGTGAAGCGCCGGAGCGACGGAGGGATGCTGACCGATCGCGACGCCGAGGCGGTGGGCGTGGACGTGGCATAAATCCCGCACCGCGCCGTGGATCGTCGGCATCACAGCCCGAACCGGTGTTGCACGAAAGCCACACGATCGCTTGACCCGCGGCTCGATCCTGCCGATCCGGGTGATGCGATATGCACACACTCGGCCTCACCAAACCAGACCCCGCCGCGGCGGGCCACGGCGCATCCTCGCCCCGCCCCCCCCACGCGCGGCTCCTCGTCGTCGACGCCGACCCCATCGCGGCCGACTCGCTCGCCGAGTTCCTGACCGGCGAGGGGTACGAGGTCGCGACCGCGGCCGGC
>JACMLW010000077.1 GCA_014379385.1 Phycisphaerales bacterium | reverse complement strand
GCGCGCCTGACGCCGGAGCACGTTGAGGCCTTCCGCACGGCCTACACAACGGAACTCGGGGCGTACGTGGGCTCCCCCGATTCAGCGGTCTCGATGTTCCGGTCGTACTTCGACAGCAACGTGGCGGCGCGGTTCGAGGAGTTCGGGGTGATTCAGAAGCGCGATGAAGAAATCGTGCCGCTAACGGGCGAGTTCCAGAACATCAAGACGCTGCTGCTGTTTGAGGCTCCCGACAACGCATGGGATGGGAGCAAGCCGCGGACGACCGATCCGGACGCGTTCCCGTGGCCGCTCCAGAACATCGGGGTGCTCACGGGATCGGGCGTCGAGATCTGGCTGCTGCCGGAGTTGAAGCCAGCGCCGGCTCTGCCACCGGCGCCGAGCAAGCCAGCGCCGGCCGAGGCTCCCGGCGAACCCGAGAGCGAGCCGACCGAGCCGGCTGTCCCGGAGGAGCCGAAGTAATGCAAGGGCCATGATCGCGACGCCCGTGCCATCTGGAAACACGAGCGAGCGTGCCTCCCAGCACATAGGGCGTTATTGACGTATATTTGGTGCGTGGCGGAAGCAGGCACACCAGCGAAGAACGGCCAAGCCGCGGCCGTCCAAGCGGAGGGGCGCAAGCCGCTGATCAGCGTCCGTAACCTCGTCAAGAAGTTTGACGGGCGCACCGTCCTCAGCGGGATCAACCTCGATGTCTACCCGGGCGAGACCATGGTCATCATGGGGGGCTCGGGGTGCGGCAAGAGCACGCTGCTGCGGTGCATGATCGGCTCGATCAAGCCGGAGGAGGGCGAGGTTTGCCTGTTCGGTCAGAACGTGGTGACGCTGGGCGAGCGCGAGCTCGACGAGGTGCGCAAAAAATTCGGCATCCTCTTCCAGTCCGGGGCGCTCTTCAACTCGATGACCGTTGCCGAGAACGTGGCGCTCCCGTTGGAGGAGCACACGGAGCTGGGACGCGAGATCATCGACATCCAGGTCAAGATCAAGCTGGAGCTGGTGGGGCTGCGCGAGCACGCGGACAAGTACCCGGCCCAAGTCTCGGGCGGGATGAAGAAGCGGGCAGGGCTCGCTCGCGCGCTCTCGCTCGACCCGCGGATTCTTTTCTACGACGAGCCGTCAGCGGGGCTCGACCCGGTGACCAGCGCGGAGATCGACCGGCTGATCGTGGACCTCACGCGGAAGCTGGGCGTGACGAGCGTGGTAGTGACGCACGAGATGGACTCGGCATTCACGATCGCGGACCGGATGGCGATGCTGGACAAGGGGCGGATGCTGGCGATCGACACGCGCGAGTGGTTCGACAAACTGCGGGGGCTGGGCCGCGAGCAGTGCGAGGAGCTTGACGAGGACCGGCAGTTGATCCGGCAGTTTTTGCGGGGGGATGCGGAGGGTCCGATCACAAAGCGCCGCGCGGCCACAAACTACGCGGAGGATCTGCTGGGCGGGCCGAAGGACGGGATCGCGGCGCGGAGCATCGAGGCGACGCGGGCGAGGTAGGGCAAGCAGCAGGATTATTGAACGCGAAGGACACGAAGAGCGCGAAGATACGATCCATGAAAGCAACTCGAGGCTGACGGCTCGGAACGGACGGTCAATCGCACGTGGCATTGCCGACTTCGCGTTATAGATCGACGACGAGCGCCTCCGGAGTGACTGTTCCATGAGGGCAGAGGCACGAGTCAGCGGCGGGCGAGCCGGGTAAACAGCCGGCGGGTGGCCAGGAGTGCGAGCAGCGCGGCCCCGACGTAGAGCGCGCCGTTGACCGCCACGCGGGCATTGAACCCCCAGAGACCGACGCTGTACCCCGGCAGGCTGTAGGATCCGGATTGGCCTCCGTACGAGGGCGTGGACATGCCCCCTTCGATGCTCGAAACGAGCATCACCATCGGATTCAGCGTGAAGACGCCGTTGGTGAAAACATCGTTCGGCGGCCCATAATACCCGAAGGCCTCCATCAGCAGCGCGGTGAGGATCGGCGCGCCCATCCACAGAGAGAGCGCGAGGAGCACGTTGGCCGCGGCCGCGGTGGTGGCTCGCTTGAACAGCAGGCTCCAGAACATGCAGGTGCTGTGCAGGAAAACGCTGGTGTACGCGGCGATCAGCAGCACATGAGCGATGGTGATGGGGCGGGTGATGCCGGCGATCGTGGCATAGGAGAAGTGCGCGGCGAGAATGGCGAAGGCGAGCCATTGGCGGCGGAGGATCCCGAGGAGCTTGCCGCGGATGATCTCGGCGGGGGTGAGGAGGGTGGTGAGGAGGGCCTCAAGGGTTCTGGCATCGCGCTCGCCGGCGATGGCGCCGCTGGGGACGACGGCGGAGTGGAGGCCGATCATGAGGAGTGTCACAACGCCGATGATCAGGTGGACGGCGTGGTCATCGATGGCGGCGTTGCGGTAGAGGAAGAAGAGCCCGATGGCGAGGGCGATGAGCAGGATGATCAGGTTGCGGCGAGATCCGAACGAGGCCTGGCGAAACTCTCGCCAGAGGACGGGGGCGTCGGAGACCACGCGGCTGGTGCGGGGCCTGGCGCCCTGGTGTTCAGCCGGGGCGGGTTCTGAGGGCGCGTCGGCGGATGGTTCGGGCGCAGCCTCGAGCACGGATTCGAGTGCTGAACTGGAGGGAGCGGTTGTCGGCGGCGCGGAGCGGGAGCGATTGGCGGCCTTCGCCTGGCGG
>JACMLW010000076.1 GCA_014379385.1 Phycisphaerales bacterium | reverse complement strand
GGCACCCGCATCAGCGCGCCAAGCGGCTATCCAGCGCCCACCCTTCGTCTACCGCGACAGGGGGTCCATGGCCGTCATCGGCAAGGCCAAGGCCGTTGTAGAGATCGGCTCCTTCAAGATCGCCGGGTTCATCGCCTGGCTCATCTGGGGCGGCATCCACATCGCCTTCCTCATCGGGTTCCGCAACCGCCTTCAGGTGCTCTTCAGTTGGTTCTGGAGCTGGCTCCTCAACGCGCGCGACGCCCGCCTCATCACCGGTGACTCGCACCTCGACCTCTTCATGCGCAGCCCGACGGCGCCCATGCCGAACCATGCGTCGCTTCCCGCGCCGGTTTCCCCCAATCCCTGATTCTCTTTGGTAGTTCGCCGCGCCCGTGGTACATTCAACGGATCATCGGAGCCCGCCCATGACCACGAAACTCCAATCGTTTTGCGGAATCGCGGCGATCTCGTACACCGTGTTCGCCGCCCTCCCCGGAGCCCACGCCGACGTCATCTCCGTCGCCGCTTCGCAGTCGGGCAACTACGCCGCCGATGGTATCGGCAATATCAACTCGCTGGGCTTCCAGAACTACTTCGTCGGGTACTCATCACCCTCGGCCGTGGCGGAGCGCCGTAATTTTTTCATCTTTCCCACCGCCGCTTTCGAGCCGCTGACGATCCTGAGCGCCGAGCTGGTCCTCTACCTCCCGCACTTTGCGCCAGGCATGACCACCGACCCGGGCGACGGCTATATCAGCCCCGATCCCTCCGAGGCATACCGCCTCTCCGCCACCCCGTTCTCCGCGGCGGAGGTCGGCGACCCGACCAACTCACCCGGCGAATCTATCCCCATCTGGGCCAGCCTCGGCACCGGACCGCTCGCGGGCGCGATCGAGGTCTTCCCGACTGACATGGGGACGTACCTCCACATCCCGCTGACCGCACTGGCAGTTATCGGTCTGAACGGCGCGGGGCCCGGCTCGATCGTAATGGGCGGGCGTCTCACCTCGCTCGACCCCTCGCGCCCGATGGTGCTCGACGAACTGGTGTTCGCGTTTACCGACATGCCGGGTTCCGGGATGTTCACGCCCCCCACCCTGCTCCTCGAGGTCGTTCCCGCGCCCGCCGCATCCCTCCCGCTGCTCTGCGGCGCGGCAGCGCTGACCGCGCGGCGGCGGCGAGCCACTGCCCACTGACGCGGCGGCATCGTGCGCGGGCGCAGGTCGTCCGCGTACACTGCCGCCCATGTCCGAACTCGACATCGCGAAACTCAAGCCCTCGGCGTTCTTTGGCGCGCCGTACGTATCAGGCGACATGGACGCCACGGTTCGCGACATCCTCTCCCGGCACGAGGGCGTGCTGCGGGCCGCCGGCACCGACGAGTACAGCCTGGGGCGGTTCCGCACTGCTGCCTTCAACTTCGTCCCCGTCTGGCTCAGCCTCGGGATCGACCTTCGCAAGCTCACCGCGCTCGAAATCGGCTGCGGCCGCGGCCTCAAGGGCCTCGCCTGGGCCGGTCTCTTCGACCGGTACATCGGCGTCGATCTCGATGCCACAGAGATCGACCGCGGGCGAGCCCTGCTCCGGCCCACCTGCCGGAGCCCCGATGACCTCATCCTCGGGAACGCGGTCGATGTCATCGGCCGCCCCGGCGGCTTCGGGATCGAGGGCGTCGACGTCCTCGTGCTCTACGCGATCCTCGAGCACCTCACGCCCGAGGAGCGAATCGAGATTTTCCGATTGGCCCGCGAGATGTACGCCCGCGGCAAGATCGTGCTCGTCGCGGAGTCACCCAACCGGCTCTATCCCTTCGATCACCATTCCACGCACATGCACTTCGTGCAGATGCTGCCCGATGACCTCGCGCGGCAGTATCTGAAGCGCTCGCCGAACGAATCCATGCACGCGTTCGCCCGATCACAGGACCCGGCGGAGGCACGAACGCAGCTCTACCGATCCGGGCGTGCGCTCAGCTATCACGACTTCGAGGTCCACTTCATGGACCTTGATCGAATGAGAATCGCCGCGGACGGTTACGCCGCGCCGCTTCTCGCGATGCAGGCGCCCGTCCGCGCGGAACTGGACGTGCTGGCTTATTTACAGAACAACGAGCTCGCGGTCCCGCGCGGCTTCTCCCGCGCGTGGCTCGACTTCATGCTCTGGAAGGATGCTCCGGCCGTTGCGGCAAAGTCGATCCGCCTGCTTCCGCCGGTCGGCATGCCCCCCGAGTGTCTGATGAAGTTCTGGCAGCTCGATCGATACACTCCCGATCGCGCCCCGGATCGCACCATGATCTTCGAGGTTCCAGGTCGCTCGGCCCGCGTCGGGCCGCGGGTCGGCTACCTGATACTCGAGGGTGATGATCCCGCAAGCGCGATCGACCTGCTCCTCGATGGGCAAGCCGTGACAACCGCACGGACATCAGAGCTGCGCCAGATGCGACCGCCAACGTGGCACTCCAAGCACCTGCTCCCGGTTGCGCTGCCGGACCAGGAAGCCGTGGTCACCGTTCGAGCCCGCCACGATGCGCCCGCCGCGGGCGTTCACGGCCTGCTGATCGACGAGCCGTGATAGATGCACCAGGCCGGTGCCCCACCAACAAAAACACAAGCGGAGAATATGCGGGCACGAGCGATCCGCCATGGAGCACAGCCGACCGGCCCGTTGCTTCGCCCATGCTCCGCTACTTCACCCATCGCCCCACGGCATGTATCCAGCGTCTCGCGATACTCCTTGAGCTTCTTCTGCGCGACCGATGGCGATCCGCAGTGCGGCCAAGGGAATCACGTCCCCGGCCCTCATCCATCGGCGCGCGGTGCCGATGTTTCCCGCCAGGACGGAAGCCCCTAATCTCTATCAGGGTTCAGGTGCCCCAACCACCGGACTATTGCTCCGGTGCTCCCAACTCTGCAACCGCCGCAAACGCGGTGCTGCGGTTGAGCCCGGTGAGTTGCGTGATCTGCACGGCCGTGAGATCGGCCGCCACGTGCCGCAGGAACCGGCGGAAAGCGGCCTCCGAGATTCGAGAACGCACGACATAGCGGTTCTTCACGGGAAATCAGCCTATCCGGATGCTTCCGGCAAGGCTCAGGTAGTCATGACCCAAAAGAATACCAGCGCCCCGTGCTGAAAGACCTTCGGCATTGCCACCTCGCAGGATCCGGCATCTTACAGATTCCCCCGCCGCTCCTGCTCGTTCTCCAGCGCCTCGAACAGCGCCTTGAAGTTCCCCTTGCCGAACGACTGGCTCCCGCGCCGACAGATGATCTCGAAGAACAGGGTCGGCCGGTCCTGCAGCGGGCGGGTGAAGAGCTGGAGCAGGTACCCCTCGTCGTCCGCATCCACCAGGATGCCAAGGTCGCGCACCCGCTTGTGGTCCTCGCGCACCGCGGCGTGCCCGTGCTGCGTCAGCATCGTGTTCACGCGCTCCCACACCTTCTCGTAGTAGGCGTCGGGTAGCGTCAGGAAATCCACGCCGCGGCGGCGCAACTCCGCGATCGAGTGCAGCTCGTCGTCGGTGCGGAGCGCGAGGTGCTGCACGCCGGGGGCGTTGTCGTGCCAGTCGAGGTATTCCTGGACCTGCGATTTCTTCTTGCCGTCGGCGGGCTCGTTGATCGGCATCTTGATGAGGTTGTTGCCGCTCGCCATGACCTTGGACATGAGGGCCGAATACTCGGTCGAGATGTCCTTGTCGTCGAAGTGCTTGAACATGGTGAACTCGAGAACGTTCTCGTAGAACGCGACCCAGTGGTTCATCTTGCCCATCTCGACGTTGCCGACGAGGTGGTCCACGTACTTTAGCCCGCACGGGTTGGCGCGGTTGTGCTCGTTGATCAAGGGCGCATCGGCCCGCTTGAAGCGCGGCGCGAACACCCCCCCCTGCTTCACCTTCACCAGGTCGTACCCGCCGCTGCGGGATACGAACGAGTGAACGCACCTGCCGTACGTTTTGATCGAGGCCGTGGTGATCGAGCCTTTGTCGTCAGTAACCGTCACCGGCTCCTGCGCACTGGTGCCGCCATTCTTGATCGCCCGCTCCCACGCCTTCGCGGCGTCGAACACGGTAAACGCCACGTCCTTCACGCCGTCCCCATAGAGCGCCACCTCGCGCGCGGCCGCGTGATCCTTGCTCAGCGCGCTGGTCAGCACGAACCGGATGTTCCCCTGCGTGAGCAGCCACGAGGCCTCGTCGCGGCTACCGGTCGTCAGGTCGCAGACCTGCTCGATCTGGAACCCGAAGGCGTAGGCATAGAAGATGGCGGCCTGCCGCGCATTGCCCACATAGAACCGGACGTGGTCAACATCGATGAGCTGCAGCGGATCGGTCTGAGGCCCGTTCATGGCCGCCGCGCTGGTGGCCGAGGAGGGGGGGCGGGTGGAGGCGGTGCTCATGGGAGGGAACTCCATGGGGTGGGGCGCATAGGCAAGGCCTGGGTCGGGCCATAGGGCACCGCCCTTTCCTACTAAGTTAGCGCGCCACCGGACGGTTCGCGCTCGGTTTGAGCCGGGAACCCGGTGGGGTCATATACTCATGCCGCGGTATCCAACCGCATATGACGACCGGCCCGGCCAAGTTCCGATAATACAGATTGGTTCTACTTGCCCCGGCCCCCTCCCGTCGGATAAAGTCTCCCCAACCGACGGATTCGGTAAATGCTGGGCCCGGACACGATGAGCCGGGTGTTGCGCAGGACGCGTTGAAACCCCCTGCCACTTACGATCGAGGCGGACCGGGCCAGAAGAGAAGGACATCGGCTTGATGGTTGATCCGACAGACCGCCCAGCAATCGGACCATATGTTCTCACTCGGGAACTGCCCGACTGCGTCCTCCCAGGAGGCCACGCCGCGCTGCGCTGGGTTGCGCTGCACGAGACCGAGCAGTCCAGCCATCTGATCTACCGCTTCACGCCGCCCCCTCCCTCACAGGATAAGTACGCCCGCTCGGCGCTGCTGGGCGCCGTCAAGGCTGCGGCGTCGCTTCGCCACAGCCATATTTGGGAAATCGCCCGCTTCGGTTACGACGATGCGGGATATATGTGGGTTGTGGGTGCCTATCCGGGCGATGTGACGGGCCTCCTGACACTCGGTCGGCTCCTTCGCGATAAGGGAGGGCAGATGTCCGCACCCGAGGCGGAGCGAGCGGTGCTGCAGGTGCTCGAAGCTGTTGAGCAAGCCTGGAGCACTGGCCGGTCGCACGGCCCTGTTGGAATGGACGAGGTTTTGGTCGATCGGCACGGCAGCCTACTTATCGAGCTCTACGGCGTCGGCCGCGGCATGCTCGGGCTGATCCCGAGCGACCCATCAGCCCGGGCCGAGTTCCTGCGCGATGAGGTTCGATCGGTTGTCGAGATCGGCTACCAGCTCATCACCGGCCTGCGGGCCGAATCGCCGGTCATCCCCCCCGCTCGGCTGGTCAAGAAACTCGATCCGGCCTGGGATGCTTGGCTCCGGCGCGGACTCGATCCGCTCTCGGGATTTGATAGTCCCTCTGAGGCGCTCGGCGCGCTCCCCTCGCGTGTGGTGCGCACGGAAACCCGCGGACCGATCGTGCAGGTTCGCAACGTGCTCGGCCGCTTCGGCTCGGCATCGCGATGAACTTAAAGCGACCGACCGTCGGCACGCCACGGGTCACTGAAAGTTTCTGGCGACTATCGCGGCGGGATCTCGCTGAGAGCTCTCTCGTACCGGCGCATCAGTTCATCCAGGCGGGTTTGGTCCGGGCTCGAAAGCGAGCCGTTGAACTTCACGTTGATAGCAGCGGCGATCGCTGGGGCATGCTCAAGCCCGATACACCGCTCGAGACCGTCAAGCCACACGCCAGCCGGGGCCTGCATGAGCGCCGCGTCTTCGAGGCGGCCCAGCCACAGAAGGCACTGAATTACAAAGTGCTCGGCGGCATCCGCTCCACGCTCGGCGGCGAGCGCGTCGAGCTCGTGAGCGGCGCCGAAAGGCTCGGGCTTCGAGCCCCGAAGGCGCATCTCCGCGAGCAGCACCACGGCCTCGACCGACGCCGCGCTCGGGATCGTCGGCCCGCCGACGTTAACCGCCGGCTGCAGCGAGGCGGCTCGCACCAGCAGGGCTTGCCTGAGGGGCACATCGACCGTCACCCTCGCGGCGGACAGCAGATCGTCGGGCTCCAGCTTCTCCGCCATAGCCGCCAAGCCCGCGCGCCGATCCTCCGGCGTCGACGCGGCAAGTCGGTACAGCCCCAGAAACCCTGCGAGCGTCGGCCGGTGCATCGCGGTGGCGCTGGCGGCGATCGCAAACAACCCGGGATCGCCTGCCGCGGCGCTCAGGATCGAGTCGAGCGAGGCTGGGAGACGTGAGAGCGCCTCGGCCGATTTCAATCGAACCGCGACATCCGGTGCGCTGAGCAGAGCCATGACGGCGGCACGATCCTCCTCACTTCCAAGGCCGGCGAGCAATCGGAGCGCTGGCTCGGGCAGCGTCGCCAGCGGGCCTTGCCGCGAATCGTGAAGTATCTCGAGCACGCGGTCACGATCCGCCTGCTCGCTGAACAATCCCTGCTCGAGCATCGCCGCAGCGGCGGCCATCGCCGCCGGCTGGGCGGGCCCCGGGAGCGCGAGCCAGTGCAGGACCACGGGCCGCACCGTGGCCGATGGCGATCTCGATAGAATCCTGAGGAGCGCCGACGCGACGGCGGGCTCGCGCTCCAGCAAGATCGCGGTTGTCACGGCCTGCTCGATGTCGGCGGGGGCCAGCGAATGCACGATCTCCGCTGCGTCGAGCCGCACGCTCGCGATCGGGTCGGCCAGGAGTTTGAGCGCGGCCAGCGCAATCGCGGGCCCTAACGACCTCGCGTTGGCGAGCTCGCGTCGCGCCAGATCGAGCCCGAGCCGGCGCAGGGCCTCGAGCTCGTCCGCGAGCAGGGCCCGCATCATGGTCTCGCGCCCTTCAGCCGGGACTTCCAGATACGCCTTGCGGGTCAGCTCGACTAGGCGTGCCACCGCCTGGTCACGCTGGCGCGACAGCCTGTCGGCACGACCCGCGACTCCCTCCGCCAGCACGCTGCGCCATTCGGCCTCGGGAAGCCACTGCACCGCATCAAACCACGTCCGCCACGCGAGCACGTTCCCGCCCGGCTCCGCCCGGCCGGTTAATCGGGTCAGCGACGCGAGCGCGCCCTGCCGCACCGGCTCGGAGTCCGCCCCCGCCAACGCGATCAGCGCAGCGACCGACTCCCGGGTGCGGACCGATCCCATCGCGGCTATCGCGGCGATCCGCCGGTCGGTGTCGTCCGACGCCGCGAGTTTTTGCAGGAGCGGCAGCACCCATTCTGGCGCGGCGGCGAACTGGGCGACCCCCTCGAGTGCGATCAACTGCGTGCCATCAGCCTCGGGCCCCCCCGCCATCTCTCCGGCCCCCAGCAGCGCGATCGCAGCCACTCTCGACCCCTCCTCGCTGGACCCGAGCATTCGCTGCGCGGCGGCCACCCGCTCCGACCGGGGAGCCTGCACATCCTTGAGCATTGCCAAGTCGGCCTCCCAGTTGGACGGCTCGGTAGCGGGCTGCGTGCGCCGGCTCGCGGGCGGGGGGCCACCAGTCCGAAACGCTTGCCCTAGGCATGGCGAAACCCCGGCCGCAAGGCTCGACACCATGACCAGGATGAGCGCCGCCTTGAACATGCGTGGCACTTACGTCGGCTGACCTGCCCCCGGATCGCAAGAAGGGGCGGAACAAACTTAGACCGATGCTTCGGGGCGGCGTCATCCGAAAGGACGGTCCACATGGTCCCCCAAATGGCCCTCGGGGTGATCCCCGGCCATTGTGGTTCGCGGTTGGCGGAGCCCCCGCCATCGCGTACCCTATCCAGCGTCCGCCTGCGGCCCCACCGGCTTTCGTACCCCGGTTGGGCGCAGCGGCCAAGAGGGTGCGCCGTGGAAGAATGGATCGATGCCGAGCGCCACGTCGAACGTGCCCACGAGCTGTATGAGCTGGGCCGCTGGGACGAGGCCGAGTCCGAGCTGCGCGAGGCCCTTGCGCTCAACCCGTACCGGGCGGAGTGGCACTTCAATCTCGGCCTGACGCTCGATGCCGCCGGACGCCACACCGATGCGTCCGACGCCTTCCGCGCCGCCCACGAGCTCGAGCCCGACGACCCGCAGATTGTCCTGATGATGGGCGTCGCCTGCATGAACGCGGGGAAGTACCGCGAATCGCTCGCGTGGTTTCAGCGCGCCGAGAAGCTCGATCCGCAGAGCGCCACATCGTTCGTACACCGAATCGCCGCGCACGCGGCGCTCGGTGAGCACGACCAGGCGGAGGTGATGTTCTACCTCGCTCAGCAGCTCAAGCACGACGACGCCGAGGCGTACGCGAACCTCGCCGACTCGCTGCTGCAGCGCGGCAAGAACGACAAGGCCATCTGGTGCCTGCGCGAGGCCGCGCAGCTCGACCCGCACCTTCCTCGCGTTCATTCTCGCCTGGCGCAGGCGTACGCGGCTACCGAGCGGCTGGAGCGGGCCCGTCAGCTCTTTTTGCTCGAGCTGCGCCAGGAGCCCGGTGACACCGAGACGCTCCTGGACCTCGGGGAACTGCTGGTGCGGATGAATCGTCATGTGGAAGCCGGCGAGAAGTTCCGACGGGTGCTCGAGCTCGAGCCGGACAATCCTGATGCGCACTGTCTTCTCGGCGACCTTGCGCTCGATCAGGGCGACCCCGAGGAAGCCCGTCGCCAGTTCGACGTGGTGCTGCGGCTCGATCCCGACTTTCCCGGCGCTCGCCGCCGCATGGCGCGCTTGCTGATCGATCAGCGGTCTCCCGATTACGTTCCAGAGTCACGCAACCTGCTCGGGGCGGACCTCGTGCTCTACCGGCAGGACGCCGATTCGTTCACGCCCGAGGATCTCGAAGACCTTGGCCGCCTGCTGCTCGACGCCCGCATGGCGTCAGAGGCCCGCGCGGTTTTCAGCGATCTTGCCCGCCATCGCCACGGCGACGCGGCGACGACGCACCTGCTCGCCGTTGCCTGCTTCGAGATGGGCGACCCCGCCGCGGGCATTGAGGCCAGCCGCGACGTGCTGCGGATCGATCCCTCATTCGTGCCGGCGATGCACAACATCGCCGTGGCAGCCGTGCGCGGGCGCGACTGGACGACCGCCCGGTACTGGACGCGCCAGGCACTGGAGATCGATCCGGACGACGCGGCCGTGCGTCGGCTCCGACTCAAGCTACGCCTGCACGCGTTCGCCGAGGCTCTGCAGCTTGCCGGAGTTGGGATGGGCGAGCTGACCCGGGCGGTCACGCGCTCGCGCCGATCGCCACTCTCCCAGAGCTAGTCAACAAGTATCTGCTCGCGCGCGAGCCTCGGCCCGGGTACCCTGACACCCATGCGCGCCGCCGTCATCACCCGACCCGGAAACCCCGTCGCTCCGAACATTCGGCTTGTCGACGACTTCCCGGACCCCGGCCAGCCGAGCGCCGGCCAGGTGCTGGTGCGGACCCTGGCCTCGTCGCTCAACCATCTCGACATCTGGGTGGGCATGGGCGTGCCGGGGCTCGATCTCGTGTACCCGCGCGTGTCGGGCTCTGATGTCTGCGGCGTGGTTGAGACCGTCGGGCCTGAGGTTGACGCCAACTGGGTGGGCAAGCGGGTCATCATGAATGCAGCGATCAATGTCGATTCAGGGCCGCGTCCCGAGGATCCGCCCGGGTCTTCGCTCGCCCCGCTCTATGAGCTCATAGGCGAGCATCGCGGGGGCGCGCACGCTGAGCTCTTCATCGCGCCCGTCGCGAATCTCGCCGCCGTGAATGACGACGCCGACCCCATCGAGGCCGCGGCGTTCGGGCTCACGTTCCTCACCGCGTACTCGATGATCGTGACCAAGGCCGGCCTGCGCCCCGGCCAATCGGTGCTCATCACGGGCATCGGCGGCGGTGTCGCCCTCGCGGCCATGGCGATCGCGAAGCACCTCGGGTGCCCGGTATGCGTCACGAGCCGCCACAAGTGGAAGCTCGACCGCGCCAAGTCGCTGGGCGCCGACCACCTCGTGCTCGACTCCGCCCAGGACTGGTCGAGACAGGTGCGCGACTGGAGCGGCAAGCGCGGCGTTGATCTCGCCGTTGACTCCTCCGGCAAGGCGACGCACATCAAATGCATCAAGTCGCTCGCGCGCGGCGGGGCCTACGTCACGCCCGGCTGCACCTCCGGGCCGGACGCCGTCACCGACCTCGCACGCATTTTCTGGAACCAGCTCCGCATCCTGGGCTCGACTATGGGCACCAACGAGGAGTTCGCCGAGGTGACATCGCTCTATCGGGCGGGTGTCCTCAAGCCGGTTGTTGACAAGGTCTTTGAGCCGGCCGACGCCGACGCCGCCTACGAGCGGCTCGAGTCCGCCGAGCAGTTCGGCAAGGTAGTCATCCGCTGGGGCCCGCGCCCCGCTTGATACTCCCGCGGCAAAAATAGCCCGGCCCGCTCACAGGCGGTGCCGGCTGATGTAGCCGCGAGTCGGATCGCTTGATTCAATAAGTACAGGGTTCAGTTCAGCCGCACGTGCTTAGCCTCGGCGTCGAGGGTCTGGCTTTGCATCAGCAGCAGCGCGTACTGGAGCTGGAGGTCCAGTCCGTCGGCGATGAGCTTGTCGGGGTTCGGCTGTTCCTTGTCGCCCCACACAATGTTTCCGCTCTGGTCGATCGGCAGCACGTCGGCGTCCTGACGCAGCTTGAGCGCGCCGGTGATCTGCTCCGGGAGCATCTCGACCTTCACGTGCGGATCAACACCCCAGGTCTTGGCGCCCGGCTTGCGGTGCAGGATCCGCCCGTCGGGCAGACGGTAGTACTGCGTGGTCAGCTTAAGCATCGAGGTGCCGCTCAGATCCCACACATTCTGCACACTCCCCTTGCCGAAGCTGCGCTCGCCCACCACGATCGCGCGGATCATCCCGTTGTCGGCGTAGTGCTTGATGGCGCCCGAGACGATCTCGCTCGCGGAGGCCGAGCCCTCGTTCACAAGCACGGCCACCGGGACGCCGCGGATCAGCGCGCCCTCGGGACGGGCACGCTCGGGCTGTCCGCCGCCAGTGGTGCTGACGATCACGCCGCTGGGGATGAAGGTGTTCGAGACACTGACGGCCTCTGTGAGCAAGCCGCCGGGATTGAAACGGAGGTCGAGGATGAGCCCGGCCAGGCCCTGGCCCTTCATCTGCTCGATCGCGCGGTGCAGCTCGATGGTGGTCTCGGGCGTGAAGTCGGTCAGCCGGATGTACCCGACCTTGTTCTCGGGATCGATGAACCAATCCCACTCGTCTTCCTTGGCGCCGAGGCGCTTCCACCCCTTAACGCTGTGCTTGGCGATCTTGGCGCGCTCGAGCTCGTACTCGATGTCCTGGCCCTCGCGCTCGATGGTGATCCGGACCTTCGTGCCCTTCTCGCCGGTGATCTGATCGACCGCCTGGTTCAGCGATACACCCACGGCGCTGATCCCGTTGATCTTCTTGATCAGGTCGCCCTGGCGGATACCCGCCCGCTGGGCCGGTGTCCCTTCGAGCGGCGTCACCACCTTGATGAGCTGCGTTTCCTCGTCCATCTGGATCTGCACGCCCACGCCCACAAAGTCGCTCTCGATCATCTTCTTGAAGCGGGCGAACTCGTCGGGCCAGATCACGCCCGAGAACTCGTCCAGCTCGGCCATCACGCCGTCGCCGAACTCGCGGAGCACCGCGGCCTCGGGCAGCATCACACTCATCTTATTGGCTTCGAGGATCCGGTCGAGCATCGAGTCAAACTCGCCCGACTCCGGCTTGCCGGTTGCTCCGGCGAGCCGGTCCATCTCCGCCTGGAGGGCGGCCTCCATCGCGGCGCGGGCCGTCGCCTCGACGATGCCGGGGAATGCAGCCTGCAGGTCGACCGTTGTGACCAACGACCGAACATACTCGATCGCGCTCTTCGCCAGGTCACGAGAGTCTTTCTCCCTGTCAACGTGCGCGGCGAGCGCCCGAGCAACGGCGCGGCGCACCAGGTCACGCCGGATGCCGCGAAGGCGCGTCTCAATCCCTTCGCCAAGGGCGTTGTAGGGGGGGAGGGCCTTCTTGCCCTCTGCCAGCACGGCCTCGTTCCGCAACTCCCAGAACCGCTCCGGCACGTAGAGCCGCATCAGGTTCAACCGGTGGCTGAGCCGCTTGACGTCGTCGCGAAACGTCCCCTCCTCTTCCTTAAGAAGGCTCAACCGATAGAACAACTCGTTGGCCATCAGCCACTGATGCTTCGACTCGGAATCGCGAGCCGCGGCCTCGGCCTCTGCGACAAGCTCAATGATCTTGGGGTCGGCCAGCACGGCGTCCTTCTCCGCGGAGACGATGTGCATCTCGAGCGCCGCTTTAAGAGCATCGCTCAGCGTTCGGGCGGTTCGAGGCTTTGCAAGCGCTTCGGCAAACTCCTTGTTGAGCTCGGCGAGCTTCTCCGCACGCTGCGTCTCTCGCTTCGCGATCGAAGTCGCCAACAGCTCGGAGCTGGCCCGGAGTTTGGAGATGACCACATCGCTCTCGGGGAGCGACTTCAGCGGAAGCAGCGCCGCATCGCCCTCCCCGGCCTTGGCCTTGTTCCAGACCAGGCTCGAGAGCTCGCCGACCGTTGCAACCTGACGGTTCTCCGGCTGGTACGCGGCGAGGGCCGCCGGAGCCGTGACGGGAACAAGGAAGAGAGATGCAGCCAGAAGACGGGCGGCAAACCGCCGCGATGGAGAAGCGGTCGATCCCAATGCCATGGCAACTCCTATGGTGCCCGCCTAGCGGGGACACGATACAGACTACGTATTCTCGGGCGTGTTCGTTCAGCCCCTGCCAACCGTGCCTCAACTCAAGCGGATCGGCGACCAAAGGGCCGCGAATAAGGGAACCACCCGACACCGCCATCTCCCGTGGGAGATTCTGCGGCAGGCGCGTCCCAGACGCGCATGGCCGGGTCTTATTGGAACCGAGAGGGTTCGGTTTGGTTGCGTTTGCTGTCCGCCGCGCGGGCTTGGCTGGCGGGTCAATCACGCCGTCATCGGAGGCCGCGCCGCGATGGCTGGCTCGGTGGGTCGTTCGTTCCGGCAAGCACCGTCGAGGTTCTTGCCTTTGGCCGCCCGCGCGATGGGCTTTGTTGTGACCTTTGCCACGGGCTTCCTTGCGACCCGCTTATTCGCCACCTTGCCCGGTCGGCACTCGCACGCTGTGCCGTAGGCATCGCAGATGGAGTTCATGTTGCAGTTCACGCCGCGGGCCTTGCACGAATATCGCCCGTGGAAGATCAGCACGTGCGAGGCGTCGCACCAATGGTTGCGGGGGAAAAGGGCCATCAGGCGGCGTTCGGTCATCGCGACCGACGCGCCGTGATCGACCAGCCCGAACCGCTTGCTCACACGCTCGATGTGGGTGTCCACCACGAATCCCACGTTGATCCGGTAGGCGTTGCCGAGCACAACATTCGCGGTCTTACGGGCCACACCGCGCAGCGTCAGCAGTTCCTCCATCGTTCGCGGCACCTGGCCGCCAAACTTCTCCACGATATCCCGCATCGCCGCGTGAATCGCCCTGGCTTTGTTGCGAAACAGGCCGATCCGGTTGATGTACGTCTCGATCACCTCCGGTGTGGAAGCCACATACGCGGCGGGCGACGGGAATCGCTTGAACAACTCCGGCGTCACCTTGTTCACGCCCGCATCGGTGCTCTGCGCCGAAAGGATCGTGGCCACCAGCAGCTCGTACGGATTCGCATGCGTGAGTTCGCAGTGAGCATCCGGATAGGCCTTCTCGAGCGCCGCGAGAACCTCCGCGGCGCGCTGTTTTTCCGCCGCCTTCACGCTCGGCAGCTCGAACGCCAAGTCACCGCTGTCGCTCACGGCCTGGGCTCCTGGCCGATTGCAACTCGCCGCCGAGCCAGCGACCAGGCCCCCGCCGTCAGCGAAAGACCCACACAGCCGGTGGTCGCGAACAGAAGGCCCGCCGCTGTCGTGTGGCGCGGGGCGAACTTCGCGCGGTGCGCCAGCGCGACCTCATTGTCCCCCCGCTCGGCCGCGGCCCAGTACTCGCGCATCGGCCGTGTCATGCTCGGTGTAAAGATCGCCAGCCCGAACGTCAACAGCGCCGCGGCCAGCGCGAACGCGACGAGGCGAACGGTTGTCGCGGCCCGCCGCTCGAGCGACTTCCCGAGCACGAGCACGCCGAGCGCGGCCCCCCCGGCCACCGCGCACACAAGCTGCAGCAGATCAACCGCCAGGAACAGCTTGGCGCCCACGTGCCCCGCCGCGAGCTTCGAATGGTCACCTGTGTACGCCGCGTACCCGGGGAGCGCGGGCTCGAGCTGCTTCATAGCGGGGAAGATGATCGCGGCGACCGCGGTCGCCGCGAGCAGCCCGCCCAGCCAGATGCCCATCATCACGATGTGAACGGTCTCAAGGAGTGGTCGCCAGGCTCGCATGTTCAATCCTCCAGCCCGGCCAGATCGCCCTCGGGGATGTCCATGTTGCAGTAAACCTTCTGCACGTCGTCGTTGTCCTCGAGCGTGTCGATGAGCTTCATCGCCGTGCGGGCGTCGTCGCCAGTGATCGTCACCGCCGTGGAGGGGATCATATCGATCCTCGCGTCACTGATGATGAGCCCCGCCCGCTCGATCGCCGTCTTCACCGCGTGAAAGTCCAGGGGCGCTGTGGACACCGTCCACCGATTCGCCCCACCACCACTCCCCGCGCCGTCGTCATCGTCGTCCGACTTGGTGGCGTCGCTCGCGCCGGCGTTGATCGCCAGTTCCACCATCTCGTCCTCGCTCTTGCCACTCGCATCAACCTCGATGACGCCCTTGCTCTCGAACAAGAACCCCACGCACCCCGCTAAACCAAGGTTGCCGCCATACTTCGTGAACGCGTTGCGCACGTCCGTCGCCGTACGAGTGCGGTTGTTTGTGAGTGCCTCCACCACCACCGCCACGCCGCGCGGGCCATACCCCTCGTAGCGGAGCGTCTCCCAGTCTTCCCCGCCCAGCTCCCCCGCCCCCTTCTTCACGGCGCGCTCAATCGTGTCTCGCGGCATGTTCGCGTATCGCGCTTCATCGATCGCGTACCGCAGCGACAGATTGCTGTCCGGATCACCCCCGCCATGCTTCGCCGCGACCATGATCGCCTTGGCGCACTTCGTCCACACCTTGCCGCGGCGCTTGTCCACCACGGCCTTGCGGTGCTTGATCTTGCTCCACTTATTGTGCCCTGCCAAGAAGCGATCTCCTGTCCGAGACTTACCCACTCCATGCACCCCCCGTCCCACAACGATACGGCCCCTTACTCGTGCAGCAGTTTGCCCGGCGGCGGCTGCTCATCGGTCGCTCGCGCCGGCGGCTCATGAGGCTCCGCAGTGTTGATGGGACCGTGCGGCGCCACCTCTGGCTCTTCACCTCGGAGGGCCGCAAGCTGTTTTGCTCGCACAAGCCGCTCCAGCCGACCGAGCCGCGCTCGCAGCTCCGCGTCGCCCTGCCCGGAGATCGGCACGCCCTCGAGCACCGCTCGGATACCCTGTTCCGCCAGATTCCATGCAAACGCCGCCTCCGCCCGCGACTCAGGCGTCGCCCGCAACCAAAGCGCATCACCCAGATGGTCATAGCGCGTCGGATTCAGTCCACCGTCCTGATCGAGCTTGATTGAATCCTGTATGAGCGACACCGCGCCGCGCCGCACCACCGCGCCGTCGGCCGCTCGCTGGTCCTCGATCACCCCCTGCCGATACCGCAGCCACCCCAACGAATCCAGCACGCTCGGCTCGTCCGACCGCTCGGCCGCCGCGACCTCAATAAGCCTCGCGGCCTCCGCCAATCCGCCTTCCCGCTCGAGCAGATGAAAGCCCAGGTTGTTGGCCGACATCGCGTGACGCGGGCTGTACTCGAGCGACAGTCGATACATCCGCTCCGCATCGTCCTCGGCCCCTCGCGAGGAGAACAGCACCCCCAGCTCGT
>JACMLW010000075.1 GCA_014379385.1 Phycisphaerales bacterium | reverse complement strand
GTTGGGTTTGGGGGGGGGTGGTTTTTTGGGGGGGGGTGGGTTTTTGGGGCGCCCTCCCCTCTCCCCCCCCCCCCCCCCGGGGGGGGGGGGGGGGCCCCCCCCCCGGCGGGGGGGGGGGGGCGGGGCCCCCCGATTCCCTACCGCCGGCAGGCCGTCGGTCGATCAGCCACCACCGATTTGACACAGCCCATGGGTTGGAGGCATGATACGGTTTCCCCCTCAGGGTCACCCTATCCTGGGCCGCCCCATGAGTTTGGGCGCTTGAGTGGTGTCTTTGATGGGAGCGGGGAACGAGATGGTGCGGTTGGGCGGGACGGGAAGGGGTGGGGGACTGAGTTGGGTGGGGGGGCGGCAACCGGTCCGCCCTTGATGCGGATATGCTGCCGCCGATCCGGTCGTTCGAGGAGTCTTTCGCGTGCACACCGTCACAAAGTTTCTCATCGTTGCCTGCGCCGTTCTGAGCCTCTTGCTCGCCGCCCTCACCATGGCGTACACCAGCAATGCCGGCGCGATCACCGACAGCATCGCCCAGGAGCGCGCCACTGCCCAGGAGGCCCGGGCCAACGAGGCCGCGGCGCTCGCCCAGTCGGGCGAGGAGCGCAATAACCTTCGCCTGTCGATCGAGTCGCACCTGGCGACGATCCGGGAGCGCGAGGCTACGATCAACACCCTGCAGTCCGAGCGCACCACACTGCGTGCGGATAAGGAGAAGGCCGAGGCGCAGGCCCAGGCGATCCGCAACCGGATCGACCAGCTTGCGGCGACCGCCGAGGCCAACGCCGGGATGATCAAGGCGCAGGCCGACGAGCTCCGCACCCTTCGGTCGGATCAGCTTTCTTCCAGCCAGCGGGAGATCGAGCTGGTGGACCGGCTCAATGACCTTGAGAGCCAGCGCGAGGTGCTTGACCGCACGGCGCGGGCCCTTCGCGAGCAGCTCTCCGAGGCGCAGCTTCAGCTCTCGACCGCGCTGAGCAGTGCCGGCGGCGCCGGCAGCGGGCCCGGGGCGACGGCTCAGGGGCGCCAGCCCTTCGAGTCGCGTGGCCCGCTGATCCGCGCGGCCGTGCGCGAGACGTTCAAGTCCGAGGCCGGCCAGGAGTACGCGGTGATCGACGCCGGCTCGAACGCGGGCGTGCAGGAGAACATGAAGCTCAACATCGTGCGCGGCGGCGACTTCATCGGCACGATCATCATCACCAAGGCCGATCCCACGCAGTCGGTCGGCCGCATCGACAAGCTCGGCCGGAGCGTCGAGGTCCGCAGCAACGACACGATCCTCAGCCGCCTTCAGTAAGCGGGCCGGTCGCACCGAATGATTGATTGGCGTGAATCCGCGGCGTGCAACGCCCACCGACTTTCAGAGCCTTCTCGAGGATGCTTCCCATGAGTCAGTTCGGCATGAACATGCCCGGGGGCGCGATGCAGCGCCGCGCCTCGATGAATGTGTACACGGCCCTGCTGTTCGTGGCGATGGTGGCCCTGGGGGCGGCGTGCGTCTACGTGTGGATGCAGGCCGGGCGCGTGGGCAAGGGTGAGGGGTTCGGGCGGCCGTTCGGGCTGCAGACCCCGAACCAGATCGAGCTGCCTGTCGCGGCCGCGGCGAAGTGAGCGAGGCCGGTTCGTCTTCGGAAAGGCTCGGCCCGATTGCAGGGGCGGGCGTGAGCGAACGAGCTTGACAGACGTGGCGTGGAGCCTACATTTCCAGTCCACCAGCGGGGAAAACCCGAGGGTGGCAAAGACGCAGACGGCGTCCAGTCGAAGATCACGTACGCAGTTTGGGGCGGTAGCTCAATTGGTTAGAGTACCGGACTGTCGATCCGGTGGTTGCGGGTTCGAGTCCCGTCCGCCTCGCTTCAAAGCCCTGTTTTCCAGGGCTTTTCTTATGCGAACATTCAGCGAGTCCTGCCGGTGGGGGGTCCACCGTGCCCTCAGTCGGAGCGCAATGCGACGGCAAGGGAGGGTGTCCCAGCGCGTTTCGACCGGAAAAACACGCTGATTTCCGGGGATTCGAGCGGGTGACCACCGGAGAACTGATCCGGTGGTCTGGCGGCCTCCTGAAGAGGCCCCGGTTGCAATGCGGTGGTTCATTCGCGCCAGCGCACGACTAGCAGCGTCTGGTCATCGGACGGTGCACCCACGCCGGCAAAGCGCTGGATCGCCTGCTCGATCGCATGGACGGCCATGCTTGGGGTGGCGTCCTTGGGCAGCTCCCGAAGCAGGCAGTCCAAGCGGCCCGTTCCGAAGAACTCGCCCGTCGGCGATCGAGCTTCGGTGATCCCATCGCTGTAGAACAGAATGAGATCGCCGCGTTCCAGCATGACGGTTTCTTCTGTTCGCGTTGGCCGCTCGTCGAGAACACCCAGAGGGAGCGCGTTCGCTCCGGCCAGCGGGGTGATGGTCTGGTTTCGTGCCCGCACGACTAGTGGGGAAGGGTGCCCGGCGCAGGAGTAATTGAATTGGCCGGGGGCCGTGTTCAGGGATCCCGAGAACGCGGTGACGAACCAACCACGGCTCGCCACACCTAGTGCACAGAGACGTTCGTCGGCGTGGTCCAGCAGCGCCGCCGGCCCCACGACTCGCGAAAGGTCCACCTCATCATGAACGATCGTCCGGAGTATGGCCATCAACACAGCCGCGGCCGCACATCGGCGATCATGACGCCGAAGTGGCCGTCGGGCAGTTCCCCGGCGTCGTAGTAGTCTCCGCCCGAGTGTTGGGCCGTCCGGTATGACGAGGCGATGCTGACGCCGGAGCTAGGCGGCGATGGAGGCGGCAGCAACCAGCGCTGCACGTTCGCGGCCGCGGCGAGTTCGGTATTGAGAGTTCGGCACGTGGCCTCGAGCTGCTTCGCGAGCGATTCGGCGCGGTCGGCCCGCTGCAGGAGCGATCCCATGATGGCTAGTCCGCAGAGCTCTTGGGCGCTGCAGTCGTGATCGGACGGGCCGAGCAGAACGACCATGCTGGTACACTCCCCGTGGTCGAACAAGGGAAAGGCAACGAGCGAGCGGTAATCCCGGAGGAGAGCACGCGATGGCTCCTCACTGCTGACGACGAGCGGCGCTACTCTGCGGAACTGCCCGGCATACAGCAGGTCGGCCAGGAGCCCTCCCGCTGCAGCGATCTCGGAACCATCAGTGATCGTGCTGCTTCGCCGCTCACCGCACTCGGCGGAAAGAACGACCCGGAACTGCGGATGCTCCAGCCCATCCCGGCTGAGCACGATTGCCCGCTGCACGTTGAAGAGACTCTGCGCATGGGCCAGGAAGAGCCGGAGCAGCTCACGCGGGTCCGAGGTGTTGCTCATACCGCGCAGAAGCGAGGCCGTCGATTCAATGTCCCACATGGTTCTCTACTCCTGAAGGTCGTGACACAGAGCCACGCCGCGACGAGTCCTCCTGCCATCGGAGGCCCTGCGATGCCTGAACCTCGGCCTCGCTCCGAGTTGCCCGCAGCAAGGCGCCGAGCTTCTCGACGCGATCCAGATCACGGAAAGTCACCAGCTGCTCGATCTCTCGGGGAAACAGCAGCTCCAGAGACCACTTGATCGCCACCCTCAGCTTCTTCGAGAACCCGGGCAGCTTAGCGAGATAGACCGTTCGCCAGAGCCACCACGCCGCCAGCCCCGAGAAGCGCATCCCGAGGACCTGGGCGACGCCGACGCGGTGACCGATCGAGGCCAGTTGACCGATCGTCGAAAACCGGAATGGCACGCGCTGGCCGCCCGTCACCGCGGCTTCGATATTGCGCGCGGCCGCGACGCCCTCTCGCATCCCGTGCTGCGCTGTCGGAGGGTGGAAGCCATCTCCATCGGGCACGGCGGCGCAGTCGCCCACCGCCCACCCGACACCCTCCTGCCCCGCAACCTCGAGGAACTCGTTGACCTTGAGGCGTCCCTTGACCTTCTCGACGTTCAACGAAGAAAGGACTGGCGCGGGCGTGGCCCCCGCCGTCCAGATCAGGGACATCGACCCGATGGGCTCTCCGGGGGTGACCAGCACCATGCCCGCGCGGTAGCCGGATACGCGTGCTCCGAGTCGGAGTTCAACGCCACGTCCCGAAAGCTTCTGCATCGTGTAGCGGCTCAAGCGTTCGTTTAGTTCGGGGAGCACGAGCTCGCCGGAGTGCACCAGCACCACCCGCAGCATGGATGAGTGGAGCTCCGGGTAATGCCGGATCGCGTCGCGGAGGAAGTCGTTGACGGCCCCCACGGTCTCGACACCCGCGAAGCCGCCTCCGGCCACGACGAAAGTCAGCAAGTGCCGGCGCCGCTCTGCGTCGGTATCCTGCGCCGCCTCCTCCAGCGCGGCGACCATGCGGGTGTGGAGCAACGCCGCGTCCGCAAGGGACTTCATCGTGGCGGCCACGGCCTCCACGTCGCTCATGCCGAAGTAGTGCGTCTCGGAGCCAAGAGCGATGAGCAGATGGTCGTAGGTGATCTCGCGCGGCTGGCGCAGGGCCCCCACGCGGTAGCAGACCACGTGTGCCTGGACGTCGATGCCGGTCACCTCGCCCTGGATCAGCCGCGCGTTCCGGACCATCTTCCGTACGGGCGCGACGATGTCGGCAGGATTGAGGTCACCCGCCGCGACTTCGTGGAGCATGGGCGTGAAGAGGAGGTAGTTCTCTCGGGCGATGAGGGCGACCTCGACATCGGCCCGGCGGCCGAGCGTCTGCCCGAGGCGGCGTGCCGCATACAGGCCGCCGAACCCACCGCCGAGGATGAGCACTCGCTTGCGGCGGCCGCCCGAAGCGTTCGCGCCACCATCATTGGCATTGTTCTTGTTCATCGGTTCTCCTTCCAAGGTCCGGTGTGCGGGATTGGCGCAACGCGTGGTCACGTCACCTCTCAAACGCCAACAGTTCGCTGCGGCAGGCGTTGCTGAACGCCTTGAGGGGATCGAGCTCCGACGCGCGATCGGCGGCCACCACTTGGCGAAGGTCGTCCGTCGTCAGGTTCGGCTGGCCGTACATCTCGATGATGCGGCGACAGCAGGCTTCGCCGTGCCGCACCACCTCCTCCTCGGATACCAACCGGATGCGGCTCATCACGCCATAGAGCTTGATGATGGGGTCCGGACGCTCCATCGAGTGCAAGAGCGCGTCGATCGCGAGGCAGGAGGCTTCCGTGATGAACTCCTTGTAGAGTGCCTCGCGTTCGTGCCGGCGCCATTCGGCCGAAGCCCGCTTGCTCTGGTTACGGTGCGTGATCCACGTCGTCGTGATCGATGCCGTCGCCCCGAGCAGCGAGCCGATGCCCGCCGCAGTAGCCGTGATGAGTGTGGTGTCGAGCATGGCGTTGCTCCCGGATAAGGCGGCCGCGCGGGACGGGCTGTACGGCATCAATGGACGAGCACGGGCTGTGGCGTCGAGTTGTGTGCCGGCTGAGGGTCGCTCGCCGGGGAGGGGGGGGCATGCTCAGACGCATCCTGCTCCCACCGGACCAGGTGCAGGTCCTCGACGAAGACCACGTAGAGCACGGGCACGAGCACGAGGGTGACGACGGTGGCCACGAGCATGCCCACGATCTGCACGTAGCACATTGGCTCCCAGAGCGGTCCGCCCTCCATCGCAAGAGGAATCAGGCCGCCGACTGTGGCCAGCACCGTCACGAGCACCGGCCGCAGACGGGCCAGGCCGGCGTCTACAACGGCCTTGCGCAGCGGTTCGCCCTTGTGGCGCATCTCATCGATGAAGTCGAAGAGCACGATGACGTGCGAGATGATCAGCCCGGCTAGAGAGGCCACGCCCAGAAAGGCCATGAACCCGAAGGTGGAGCGGAAGATGAGCAGGCCGATGAGCCCGCCGACGATGCCGAAGGGCACGGCCGCATAGACGAGCAACGGCTGTGTGGCCGAGTTGAACTGGAGCACTAGCGCCAGGTAGATCGCGATGAACGAGACGATGAGGGCGAGCGTGAGGGACTTGAAACCCTTCTCCTGCTCGAACTTCTCGCCGCCGAACTCCCAGCGGTAGCCGGGGGGAAAGGCAACTGCGTGTGTTCCGGCGAGCTCCGCGGTCGTGACGCTGCGCGAAGACGGGAGGACCCGCTGGAGCTGGTCGACAATCTGGCTGGGGAGCACGCCGGGGACGGTGTCGCAGCGGACCGTGATGCACCGCTCGTGGCCGCGCCGGCGGATCTTGGGCGTCACCACCTGCGGCTCGAACCTGGCGAGCTGGCTGAGGGGCATCCGCGCGTTGGACTTTGTGTTCACCGTTGTCAGGCTGTAGAGGTCGTCCAGACGCGTGCGTTCGGACGGCCGCAGGCGCAGCGCGATGTCGATGAGCCTGTCCTGCTCACGGATGGCGCCGAGCGAGTACCCCGAGAGTCCGGCGTCGATCGCGGTCGCAACATCGTGGTGGGTCAGGCCGCTCATGGCGGTCCGATCGGCATCGATCTTGAGGGCCATCTGGAAGACGGGGTCGCCCCAATCGTCGTGGATGTCGATGGTGCCCGGGATTGAGCGCAGGTGCGCTTTGACCTCTGAAGCCACCCCGCGGAGCGTCGAGACGTCCGGACCGTAGATGCGCAGCTGCACGGGCACCCCGATGGGCGGTCCGGTCTCGAGCAACTGGCAACGGACGCGCGCCTTGGCGATATGGAGTGGGAGCTGCTCCTTCAGGCGTGCCGCGATGGCCGCGGTCTCTTCCTTCGAGGTCGTGTGCACGAGGATCTGGGCGTAGTTGTCGGCACGCTGCTCGGGCTCGATCGAGAGCCAGAAGCGCGGCCCGCCAGCGCCGACGAACGTGGTGTAGCTCCGGATGTGCTCGCCCTCCAGGGCGTCGATCTGCCGAATGGCGTCCATCGCAACTTCCCGCGTTTCGCGGATGGGAGAGCCCTCCGGAAGGTCGAGGTTGACGGTGAAGACTTCGTGCATGTCTTTGGGGAAGAAGGAGGTGCCGATGGACCGGCACAGCAGGGCGCCGCCCGCCAGGATGGCCACAGCAACTGCCACAGTGCGGTACCGGTGCGCGATGCACCACTCGACGAACCTCTTGTAGAGGTGGGGGAACCCACGGGCCGGCTTGCCATGCGAGCCCTCGAACCCCTTTTGTCCCTTGAGCATGTAGAAGCCCAGCAGCGGGGCGAAGGTCCACGCGACGAGCATCGACGCAAGCAGCGAGAAGGAGACCACGATCGGGAGCGAGTAGATGAAGTCGCCGGTCTTGCCCTTCACCAGGAGCAGGGGCAGGAACGCCACGACGTTGGTGAGCGTCGCGAAAAAGACGGCGCGGGACAGCCGCTTGGGGCCAAGCCACGCGGCCATACCCCTCGGCTGCCCGTTGGCCAGCTCGCGGTTGATGGCGTCCGCGGCGACGACCGGGGCGTCTACCAACAGGCCCAGCGCGATGATGAGCGCGGCGATGGACACCTGCTGGAGATCGATCCTGAAGAGCTGCGACAGCCCCAGCGTCATGGCGACGGTGATCGGGATGCAGATCGCGACCAGGAGGGCGCTGCGCCACTCCATGAACACCAGCGCCACCAGAACGACGATCAACACGGCCTCGATGAGGTTCTTGTTGAACGAAGAAATCTTGTGCCGGACCTCCTCCGGCTCGTTGCTCGTCCGCTCGACCCGCAGGTCCGAGGGCAGGCGGAGCTTGAGGTCGTTCATGGCCGTGGTGATGTCGTGGTCGTACTTGGCGATGTGCGTGCCCTTGACCTGGCGCACGGAGATCGTGATGGCGCGGCCTGTCTGGAGCCGGAGATCGGCGGGCGCGGAGCCCTTGCGGTCGGTGTGCGACTCGGCCGACGGCGCGCCGTCCGGCGCGACCTTGATCGTGCGGTAGTTGAGCACGTCGGGGGGATCGACGTAGCCGCGGGTGACCTCGACCAGGTCGTTCAGGTAGAGCGGGTAGCCCTCGTGCGAAACAGCCAGAACCGTCCCACCGATCTCGGACGCGGAGGTGTACTCGCCTGTGGGCCGGACGACGACGCGCTGGTCGGGGAGTTCGACGGTTCCGCCGGGCATGTTGATGTTGCGGTCGTGGACGCGGTCCACGATGGTCTGCGGTGCAATACCGAACTGATTGAGGCGCGGCCCCGAGTAGGAGAGCCACACCCGCTCGTCCTGCACACCGACGATGTCGATCTGGGCGACGAAGGGCGATTGCTTGAGCCGGTCGCGGATCTGGTCGGCGAAGGTGCGCAACTCGCGGTACGAGTATTTGTCCTGCGCGTTGGCCCGGAGTTCTCTCTCCAGGCTGCCAAGGTCCTGGATCCAGAACGGCCGCCAGATGTCGGGCTGGTACTGGTCAGGCCCGCCCGCTTCGCTCTCCCACTGCGCTGTAGCCGCGTGGAGGTCGACCTCGTTCTTGCCCGGGCTCAGAGTGATATCCAGCATCCCGGCGCTTGGCGCCTCGATGATCGACGCCTCGGCCGCGATGCCCGACTCGGTCAGGCGCTGCGCGAGCGTCCGGCCGATGCGGAGCACGTGGGAGCGAGCGACGGTGCTTGGATACACAAGCACGCCGGTCCAGCGATCGCCTGGGGTACCCGCCGGGGCTTGCGCCCGGTGCGATTCAATCGCCTCTCGGATGCTCTTGGCCCGCAGCCCGATCTCAAGGTCCGTCACCGGCGGCGAGCTGATCGTCAGCATCACCGCCACGGAGTCGCCGAAATCCTTGTTCAGGGTCGACTGCGTCGGCCGCCCCGCGGCCTCGGGCAGGTCCCTGATCTCGCCGAGCTTGCCGCGGATGTCCTGCCAGACGAGTTCCGCGTGCCGCTCCGTCTCGAAGAGTTCGACGTAAACGATCGACATGCCGGGGCGGCTGATCGACTTGACGTGCTCGACCGCGGGATTCTCGGCGACCTTGCGCTCGATCTTGCGGGTGACCTCCTGCTCGACCTTCTCGGCCTCCGCGCCGGGATATGGCGTGGTGATGACGCCCGTGACGACAGGAATGATCGGGTCCTGCCGCTGCGGCATGGCCGTGTAAGCGTAGATGCCCCACGCCAGAACGGCGACCATGGCGGTCCAGGCGATGGGGCGCTTGACCACGAAGAACTGGGAGATGTTCATCACTTGGACTCCGTGTGGGAGGGCGCGGCGGCCGTTGGCGCCGCGCTCTCGGGGATCACCTGGACTTGCATGCCGTCACTCAGTCGCTCGCTGGTGGTGATGGCGATCCTGGAGCCGGGACGCACGTCGCTCCCCGCCGTCAAGACTTCGACCTGGTTGTTAAAGACACCGCCGAGCGAAACCCTGCGAGTCTTGACCGCGTCGCGACTGCGGTCGGAGACGACCTCGTACACCATCAGCGTGTTGCCCGAGCCGCTCTGGTGGATGGCCGTCATCGGGAGCAGCAGCGCTTCACGGTCGAGGCTTGCCCCGACGAGCACGGAAACGATCATGCCGGGACGGAGCAGGGGTTGACCGGTCTCCGCCCCCGGATTGGTCAGCGTCAGTTGGGTCAGGAAGGTGCGAGTGACCGGGTCGGCTTCGGGCGCGATCTTGGTGACGGCGCCCTTGAGAGCCCGCCCCTCGAACGCATCCGCCGTGACGACCAGTTCCTGGCCGAGTGAAACGCCCTCCACGATGGAGGTTCCGATTGCGGGTGAACCGATCATCGTGTCCGGAACACCGAAATTCAAGTGGACCGTAGAGATGTCGATTAGGCGGAAGGCGACTTCGTGCGCGGTCTTGCGTTCGCCGGGCTCGATGCTCTTCTCGGCGACAGTCGCGTGGTCGAAGGGAACGATGAGCCGGCGGTTCTCATAATCGTCGGTTGCCTGGTCGAGTTGCACGCGGGCGTCGGCGAGGCCGTGCTCAGCGGATTCGAGTTCGCCGGCGGCGGCGACGCGCCGGGTTTCGACTTCGTCCCTCGCGACCTTTGAAACGGAGCCTGCGGAGTTGTCGAACCGCTCAAGGTTCCGCGTGGCGATCGCGAGCGTTTCCTTGGCGGTCGCGACCCGTGCCACAAGCTGTGCGACCCTCGCCTCGGCGCCGATCTTGGCGCGGCGCAGGTCGCCCTCATCCAGCTCTGCGATCACGGTCCCTTTGGCGAGCGTGTCTCCGACCTGTACCTCGCGGTCCAAG
>JACMLW010000074.1 GCA_014379385.1 Phycisphaerales bacterium | reverse complement strand
GAACTTCTTAGGATCGGTCTCCACCGGCGGCAGATCGTCCGCGACCTCGAGCCGCAGCGTCACTCCGTTCTTGTCGGCCTGCGGCCGCATCAGCGCCACCAGCCCCTCGCAGGCGTCGCGCACGTTGAGGGGCTGCACCTCCAGCTCCATCTTCCCAGCCTCGAGCTTGGCCATCTCCAGGAGGCCGTTGATCATCCGCAGCAGCCCGCGTCCCGACGTGATGATGTGGTCCAGGTAGCGCCGCCGCTTGGAGAGGCGCGATGAGTCGTCGCCCGACGCCGCCTCGCGGTCCGCCGCCTCCATCAGCAGCTCCGTGAACCCGATGATGGAGTTCAGCGGCGTGCGCAGCTCGTGGCTCACGCTCGCCAGGAACTCGCCCTTCATCTTGTTCGCCTCGTACAGCGCGGCGTTTCGGTCGGCTAGCTCGTTGAGCCGCAGGTCCAGGCTCTTGTTGATCTGCCTGAGCTGCTCCTGATTCCCGCCGAGCGCCTCGAGCATCTGGTTGAACGCGTCGGACAGCTCCTCGAACTCGTCGCCGGTCGAGATGGCCGACCGCGTGTGCAAGTTCCCGCGCCGCACCTGCTCGGCCGTGTCACGCAGCCTCCGGACGGGGCTAAGGATCAGGCGGTTGGTGATTAGATAGAACACGAGCACCGCCAGCCCAAGCGCGATCAGCCCCGCGCTGAGCAGGTAGACCGTGTTGACAAGCAGCTGCGCCACGGCACCGGGCGTGGCGCGCCGAAGCGAGATGATCCCCGTGAGCCGGCCCCCGCCGTCGCGCACCGCCTTGGCGTACCGCTCCTCGCGCACCGCCCGCAGCCAGTCCGATTCGTAATACTCGGCCCGTTCGTCGGCCGCGCCCAGGTACGCCGCCGCGGTCTGCACGAACTCGTCGCTGCTGAGCCTGGCGTCGTCCAGCCGCCACAGAGCGATTCTCGCGTCGCCGACCCTGTCCTCCTGGCCGGGGACGGCCTCGGTTCCCGCCGCGGCGCGCTCCGCCACCAACCGCTCCCATGCCAACACCAGTTGCCTGGCGCTCTCGCGGCCGTTCTCGTCAACGATCGCGGTCATCCGCACCCAGGGCACCGCGAGCGCGGCCACAATGATGAGCACCACGGCGGCGCCGAACAGCAGCAGACACTTGTTGGCGAGCGAGATCCCGCGCCACATGGCTAGAGGGTATCGAGACGGGCGGCCATGCACCGCGACCCAGCCCTTCAACGCCCGTGCAGCTACCGCAGCAGTTGCAGGCCGATTCCGAGAAGACTCAGCAGCAGCAAGAGCGCCGTCCCTGTGAGCCACGCGAAGACGATCCCGAGGAAGACCCCCTTGGCGATCGTCGCGACGGGCCGCGTCAGCAGGTCGCTGTGCGGCTGCACCAACGCGGCGTCTTCCCGTGCGCCATGATGAGACTGGTCCCTCGGCCGCCATCCGCCGGCCTTGAGAACCGGTGTTCCCGACGGGATCACCTGCGGAGCGGACTGCTCGGCTCGGCCGCCGACCACAGCGCGTCCGGCCGCGAACGCCACCGCCTGCGGTTCGTCCGGCGCATCGACGTACAGCTCTCGGGGCTCGCCCGAATAGCCGTCGGTCCCTGTGACTCTGTAGATGGGCATGACCGGCTCCTCAGAAGCGGGATTGATTACCGCGTGACCCGATCCGCGTCCTGACCGACCGAGTCACGCTGGGTGGGCTCGTGATCGATGGGCAGAGATCGCTCCCGAATGAGCGCGTCGAGCCGCTCGGCGATAGGTTCGGGCGGTTCCGCCATGTACCGCGCGAGAACATAGAACGCCGCGGGGAGGCCATGCTTGTTCCGCAGTCGCTGGAACAGCCCCTTCGTGCCGGGGTAGCTCACGGCGGCGGCGGCCTGCTCGTCGCGCAGCACCAGCGCGAGGGCTTGCATCGAACCCCGCCCCACAACGGCCGCTCCCACGAGGTCGTCCCAGTCGATCTGGGCGATGCCGATGCCGCCGACACTCGCCACGACGCCCTGTTCGTCAGCGGTGAGTATGGGGCCACGCCGTCGCAGAGCCGCGATCCCGGTCGCGACATACACGAGGCCGAGCAGCCCGAGCGGCACTATGAAAATAAAGGCGGCAACCCGCGGGTTGGTCCAGAGCAGGTACGAACCCCACCCGGCGCCCGCGCCGCCGATCGAGATGGTTCGGAGAGAGCTCCATCCGCTGTACGCGACGTAGAGAAGCGAGCGCTCCCGTTCTGCGAACCGGAGAGACGGGTCGGTTCTCACTCACACCTCGATCGTCTTGACGCCCGGCCCGATGATGATCTCGGCCTCGGTCTTCGCCTTGACCTCGTCCGCGCCGATGCCCGGCGCGACTTCCGTGAGCACGAACCGCCGGCGCGCCTCGTCCAACTCAAGCACAGCCAGTTCCGTGATCACCATGTGGACGCAGCGCTGACCCGTCAGCGGCAGCGAGCACTGCTTCACCAGCTTGGCGCCGCCATCCTTGGAGTTGTGCTCCATCGTCACGACCACCCGCTTCACGCCCGCCACCAGGTCCATCGCGCCGCCCATCCCCTTGACCATCTTGCCGGGGATCATCCAGTTGGCGATGTCGCCCTCCTGGCTCACCTGCATGGCGCCCAGGATGCACATGTCGATGTGACCGCCGCGGATCATCCCGAAGGAGTCGGCCGAGCTGAAGCAGCTGGCGCCGGGGCGGGCCGTGATGGTCTGCTTCCCCGCGTTGATGAGGTCAGGGTCAACATTGTCGTCGGTCGGGAAGGGGCCGATCCCCAGCAGGCCATTCTCCGACTGCAGCCACACATCCATCCCGGGGGGGATGCAGTTGGCGACCAAGGTCGGCATACCGATGCCGAGGTTGACGATGAAGCCGTCGCGCAGTTCCCGGGCCGCGCGCTGCGTGATCTGTTCGCGTGTGAGAGGCATACGTGCTGAGGGTAGCGGGGAGGCGAAGGTCGGGGGTTGTGGCTCAATGAGGAAGCCGAGCCGGCCGGGAACGAAATCAGCCCGGCGGACTACTCCGTCACGCGCAGCTCGATCTCCCGCGTGACCGGCTTAGCCTTCTGGGCCTCGTAGCGAACCCGCAGCGTGCCCCCCTGCGGCCCATGCACGATGAACCGGAAAATCCGCTCTTCGCGCGGCCCGATCCCCTCGGCCACCCCGATGCGTTCGGGCTCGTGGCGCACCGGGTCCATCGCCACGTCGTACCACCCGCGCCGCAGGCGTCCGGCCGCGGCGACCGACACGCCCTTCCCACCCGTGGCGGTGAGCAGGTCATTGAGCCCGATACGCCCCGACTGCTGACGACCGCTGCGCGTGGGGATCAGCTTGAGGTTTCGGATGCCGACCGTCACCTCCCAGAGTGGTGACGCGGTGCCCGCCGGCGGATCACCCAGCGGTTTCACCTGAACTCGCTGGAACTCCAGCACCGGCATCTGCGAGGCGTGGTACATCGTGAACGCGAAGTTCCGGTGGCACTCTTCCTCCAGCATGAACGTCGGCGTGTTCCGGCTCGACCACTTGTTGGGCCCGCCGATGAGCACCTTGCCGTAGCGAGGATGATCGAACTCCGCGTAGTCCTTGAAAATCTGACCCAGCATCAGCTTGTCGCGGATGATCCACGTTCGCTCGTCGTCCGGTTGGTCGGTATCGTCGCGCTGGAAGTACTTCAGCGGCGTCCACATCTCGTTGACGAAACTGAAGATCCCCAGGCTCTCGAACGTCCAGTTCGTGAACCCGCCATGCACCGGGTACAGATCCTTGAACGTCTGCAGATAGCGGTAGAATGGCAGCAGCTTCTCGCCCGTCTGCGCCAGCTCGTCGTACACGCGCCGGTCCTCGCCGCTGTACACATCCTGGCGCTGCTCCGTCCCCGGCCCCCGCAGGATCATGCCCCCTGAGTTGTGATAACTCTGGGCCGCGGCGATGTTCGGGTGGGCAAGTATCCAGTCGCCGATCGCGCGCGTCTCGGGCGCGCTGAAGGGGTACGGACCCGCGCCGAACTGCACGTACTCGGGCTGCCAATCCCCCGGGTAGTTGCGGTTCATGTCATCGCCGCCGGGCCCATCCTCGTTGATGCGGCCGTCGCCGTCGTTGTCGAGGCCCTCCTCGCCCAGGTTGGTCCAGTTGCCGCGCTCGCCCGGCTTCACCCGGGTGAACACACGCGGATCGGTCTGCGAACGGAGCCACCCACCGCTGGGGTCTTCCTTCCACATGCTGGTGATCGATCCGTCTCCGTCAAGGTCGTCGTCCGGATCCTCGCCCGTCTGTCCATCTCGGTCATCGTCGATCGGTCGCGCGTTGTGGCGCGAGCTACTCGAGTTGTTCGGGCCGTCGAACCAGTGCGCCCGGCCGTCCGGGTTCACGCACACCAGCAGATAGAAGCTATAGTCCTTCAGCAGCGCATCCACCCCCTCGTGCTGCCCCGCGTTCTTCGTCAGATACCACAGCGTGTACAGCACCACCTCCGCGGCCTGCACCTCGTTGCCGTGGATGTTCCCGTCGATCCACATCGCAGGCTTGGTGTCGTGCGCGCCCGTCTCAGGATTATTGACGATCGCCAGCAGTATCTCGCGACCTTGCAGGCTCTTGCCGATCGACTTGATCTCGACGAGCCCCGGATACGCCGCGCCGATCTTGCGGATCCAGTCATTCAGTTCATCCGGCGTGTAATACCGGTTGAACGGGATCTCGACCTTGCCGGGCATGTCGGGCTGGGCCGCGGCACGCCCCGCGCCTATCAGGCTCGCCCCGGCGATCAGAAGGATTGTGAGCAGGAGCTTCATCGCGCACCTCCGCGGCCGCGCCCTGTGGGCGCCGGCGTCAACTCGGACGCAGGTTGTTCTTTGGGCCCCGTGCTCTTGGAGAGCTCGAACTCCGCCCGTTGTTCGATGACCCCCGGTTGCTTGAACACGACCGCCGCCTTGCCCCCGGCTGGGCCCGTGACCAGCCACTCGCACACGTACTCACCGCCGCCGCCCTCGATGCGCCCGATTCGGAACAGCTTGCTGCCCGAGAGCACGGTGACGCCCTCGCCATCGAGCGAGAGCAGCGAAACGGCGGGCATATCCGCCCGGTTCCCCATCTCGCTGCGCGTCGGGAATGCGCCCTTGTTCGTCACTCTCGACGTCACGCGGTACACCCCCGGCCCCTCCTGAAACACCGCCGTCTCCAGTTCGGGCTTCGCGAACCGACCCAGCACATCCGCAAGGAACGCGGCCTGCTCTCCTACGAGGCGCTCGACCTCTTCGGCCGGCGGGTTCATCTTGAAGCCGGGCCGGAACCCGCCGATCTCAACCTCGCCGAGTTGCGGGTGATCAAACCGCTTCCACTCAATGAACCCCGATGTGTCCCCCGCCTTCACACGCTCGTCGTAGTACTTCAGCCACGCAGCATCATCCGTGGTCGCAGCGCCGCCGCCTCCCTCCCCGCGCCCGCCTTCGCCACCTCCGCCCCGACCGCCAAATCCACCAGGTCCGCCTCGACCGCCCCGTCCTCCCCGTCCACCCGGACCGCCGGGTCCACCCGGACCGCCAACGGTTGGAGCAGGCTCGGGTTGCGTGGCCGGCGTTGGCGCTTGGGTGGGGGAAGGGGGGATCGGAGGAGGGGGGTTGGCTGGTGGAGCCTCGATTGGCTTGGCTTCCGTCGGCTGGGCAGCCGCGTCCGGATCAGCGGGGGAGGCAGGCGCGGCGATACCCGGCTCCCCTTCTTTATATCCCTCATCCTTTTTATCCTCGGGTTTGAGCTGGTCCGGCCTAACCCACACCGGAGTGCTGAACGAGAGCAACCCCATGTTGCCGTACGTCCATCCACGGAGCGACCCGGCCGGATCGGCCGAGGGGGCCGCGTTGATGCGTGTCAGTTCCTTGTACGATTTGGCGACCGCCTCCCACGAGGCCTTGTCGCCCTCTTCGATTCCCAAGGGCACCCGGGCGGCGTCGTTGCGGCCGACCTGCGGCAGGTTCACCAAGTTATCAGTGGGGCCAAGCACGACGACGGCCTGAATATTTGGTCGTTGAAGCATCCACTGCACGAACGCCAGGCTCTCGGCCTCGCTCAGCGGATGGCGACCCGCGCCATCGGTGAACTCGGGCCAGCGGTACGGGAAGTTCTTGTCGAGGTCCGCACCGCCCGGGCCGTCCTCTGCGATGCGGCCGTCGCCGTCCTGGTCCGATCCTTCAATAAGCAATGCGTGGGTGGCGATCTCCCCTTTTTCCTTATCGGGCTCACGCATGAGGCGCGGGTCGGCGCTGTCGATCACGTGGGTGCGCGCGAGTCCCCAGGCCGCGTGACCCCGCGGCGGGTTAGGCACCCGCATCATCGCGATCGCACCATCACCGTCGAGGTCGGCCGGGCCGTCCTCATCCAGGCGGCGGTCCCGATCTGAATCGTCGTGTCCAGAGGTGAGCCCGATCCAAGGGGCACCGGCCTTGGCGAGGGCGGCGGCCCCGTCGGGATTGAGCACCGGGAGCACATAGACCGTCCGGTCCTTCAGGGCATCAGCGTGTTTTTCTTGCAGCACTGCCCCGACCCGCCGGGCCACCTCGATCCCGACGATGTGGCGCGGGTCAACACCGGCAACCACCACTAGGGCCGGAAGCCGGTCGGCGGCTTCCGCGCTCACGCCCGGCTGGTTGATCCGAAACATCTCGATCGGTGCGCCTTGGCCCGACTTGCCAAGTTGGATGGTGCTCGGCTGGCTGGCCGTCTGGGGAATCGCCCCCATCGGGTGCCATCCCGCCAGAAGCCCACCCAAAGCGGCGCCGACAAGCGGAGAAACCATGGCCGTTCCTTATGCACGCCCCCGAGCGGGGAGCATAACAAACGCGAGGGCCTGGGGTTCTTTCGGACCAGAACCCCCGTCGGGCTGGGCCGGCAATCACTTATTGGAACCAGCGCTCAACTCGAGGTCGAAGCCGGTCGATTCCAGTTCAGCCCCCCCGACCCCCGGTGCGCAGTTTTTTCCTGTCCATCCGCGACGTCAAGCAAGAGCAGCCGATCGATTCGGTCAGCCGATCTCTTCTCTTCCGTCGCCCCAACCCAAGATGCTTTGGAGGCAACCATGCAGGAATCAATTGCCCAAGCCGAGCTTGCCCGCGAGCAGGCCCACGAAATATTCAACCGTGTGATGCGGGCCTGGGTGGTTGATCTGCTGAGCATTCGCCGTCAGGGGCTGGATCGGCCCGGGGCACGCGGATTGCGAGAGCCCGGGCGGCAGCCGCTGCGCCTCGGCCGGCTGGCCCAGCGGTAGCGAGTGGCTCTACTGACTCTCGGCTCGGCCGTTGGGTTCGCCCGGATCGAGGCTTGGCCGGAGGATGACATGAGCGGACTGAGCAGTGGAATCGGGCTATTCAGCGGCATCGACACCGGGTCGCTCATCTCGCAGTTACTGGCCGCGCAATCTCGACCCAAGGTCTTGGCTCAGCAGCGGGTCGTTCAGCTCCAGACGCAGCAGACGGCGCTGATGGACCTCAACTCGCGGCTGGGGGCGCTCAAGACCGCGGCGGCGAAGTTCAATGTCGCTAAGATTTTCCAGGCGGCCACGGCGAGTACGTCCGATGCCGATGCACTGACGGCGACGGCGCGGCCGGGCGCGGCCCCGGGCGCGTACGCCTTCATCGTGGACCGGGTGGTCAGCACCCAGCAACTCCTGAGCCGCGGCTTTGCGGATTCGACCAGTTCGGGGATGGACGCGACCTCGTTCACGTTCGAGCCGACGCACGGGCGCCTGGACCGGGACACGTCGCTCTCAGAGATCAACGGCGGGGCCGGGCTGGTGCGCGGCAAGATCCGGATCACGGACTCGACGGGGGCGAGCGGGGTCATTGACCTTTCGCGCGTTGCGAGCGTCTCGGAGGTGCTCGACCTTATCAACACGAGCTCGGACGTGCGTGTGACGGCGAGCGTGAGCGGGGGGCGGCTGGTGATCGACGACCGCGCGGGCGGGGCGGGCACTATGGCGATCGCTAACGACACGGGCTCGACGACGGCGACGTCGCTGGGCATCACCGGGAGCGCGGCAGCCGCGGGGGCGGGGCGGTTGACGGGCGGGAACCTGTACTACATCGGTGGCGCAACGACTCTCCAGAGCCTCAACGACGGCAACGGGGTGCGTATCAGCGAGGCGAGCGGCACGAGCACGCCCGACCTCGTGATCACGGCGCGCGACGGCGCTTCATTCAACATCGACATCGGTAGCACGCACGAGCTGGTGGACGGCGTGCTCACGCAGACCGCGGGCGCCGTCTCGACGATCCAGGGTGTGATCGAGCGGATCAACACGCAGTCGGGCGGCTCCGTCACGGCGTCGGTCGCGCCCGACGGCGTGAGCCTGCGCCTGGTTGACAACACCGCGGGCGCGGGCAGTTTCGTGGTTGCGAATATAGGCACGAGCAGCACCGCCACCGATCTCGGGATCGCGACGGCGGTCCCGGGCGGCACCATCACCGGCGGCCGCGTGATGGCCGGGCTGAACTCGACGCTCGCGAGCAACCTGCTGGGGGGCGATGGCCTGGGCAGCGGCGCGATGAGCGTCACGGCGCGCGACGGCACGAGCTACAACTTCACGGTGCCGACCTCGGGATCGGTGACCGACATCATGGAGGCGATCGGCGCCGCGACCGGGGGGCGGGTGACGGCGTCGCTCGATGATACGGGCACCGGGCTCAGGCTCACCGATTCGACCGGGTCAACGGCGAGCAATCTGATCGTGTCGGGCGCCGGCGCCACGGCGCTGGGCGTTAGCACGGTTCCCGCGGGGGTTGACGCCACCACCATGGGCGGCGAGCGGCTCCAGCATCGCTATATCGCCGCGTCCACCCGGTTGGCGACTCTTAGTGGGGGGGCCGGTGTGGGGAAGGGTACGATCGAGATGGTCGATTCGCGCGGCACGGTCTCGACCATCACCCTGGGCGATGACCAGAAGACCATCGGTGACCTGCTCGAGCTGATCAACTCACGCCCATCGCGCATCAAGGCGCGGATCAATGAGAACGGCGACGGGGTCGAGCTCTTTGAGGAGGCCCTCGACGCCGGGAGCCTGAAGATCACGGTGCGAGACACCTCGGGCACCGCGGGGAAGAACCTTAACCTGGTGGGGGAAGCCGCGGAGGCCGGGGCCGCGGGCACGATCAACGGGTCGTTCGAGAAGAAGGTGACGTTCGACGCGGCGGACACGCTCTCGGAGGTGGCGCAGAAGATCAACGACGCGGCGGTGGGGGTGTCGGCGACGATCATCAATGATGGGTCGGGCGCGAGCCCGTTCCGCCTGAGCCTGACGAGCCGCAAGACGGGCACGGGGGGCGCGTTCACGTTTGATTCCGGGGGCGTGGACATGGGCGTGCAGACGCTCTCGTCGGGTCGCGACGCGAGGCTGTTCTACGGCTCGACGAACCCGGCGACCGCGGTGCTGCTGACGAGCACTACGAACACGTTCGACGGTGTGATCGACGGCCTGAGCATCGACGCCAAGAGCCCGAGCGACGAGCCCGTAACGGTTACGGTGGGGCGCGACACCGCGACCATCGAGAAGGCTATCACCGACATGGTGACGGGGTTTAACGACATCGTGTCACGCATCGACCTGCTCACCGACTACAACTCGGAGACTCAGCGCAAGGGCGCCCTCTTCGGCGACTCCAGCGTCCAGCAGCTCCGCTCCAACCTCTTCTCCACCATGCAGAGGAAGGCCGTTGGCATCTCGGGCTCGTTCGAGACGCTCACCGAGGTCGGCATCAAGTTCGCGGCCGGCGGCAAGGTCGAGCTCAACGCCGAGCGGCTGCGCGAGGCCCTCAACCAGGATCCGCAGGGCGTCGCCGATGTCTTCGCGGCCAAGGTGCAGAACTCACGCGAGCCGATCGAGCTCGCGCCGGGTATCACCGTAAACAACACCGACCCCGACAGCTTCAGCTCCCTTGGGGTCGCCGAGCAGCTCGTCCAGATCCTGGACAAGTACGTTAACTCCACGACAGGCGTCTTCAAGACGCGGCGCGACACCATCGACGGGCAGATTAAGTTCCAGAACCAGCGGATCGAGGACTTCGATGACCGCCTTCAGCAGCGTCGCGGCGTGCTGGAGCGCCAGTTCCTGGCGATGGAGCGGGCGATCGGGCAGCTCCAGTCGCAGCAGGGGGCGATCGGCCAGATTGGGATCCGCTAGCCATGGCGGCCCTGCCGATAAAGTCGCCTCCGGGGCGGTCCGATATGGCTGAGGCCATGACGCAGGACACCGCAAACGTCAACACGTATCTCCGCACCAAGGTTCTCACGTCCACCCCCGAGGAGCTCCGCTTGCTCCTGCTGGACGGCGCGATGAAGTTCGCGCGACAGGGGCGTGCCGCGATGGAAGCCAAGGACATCCAAGGCACCTTTAGCGGCTTCTCCCAGTGCCGCAACATCGTGATGGAGCTCATCAACTCGGTGCGTCCGGAGATCGACCCGGATCTTGCCAAGCGGGTGACAAGCCTCTACACGTTCATCTATTCGCGCATCCTCACCGCCAGCATGGAGAAGAACTTCGGCGCGGCGGACGAGGCGATCAAGCTGCTCGAGTACGAGCGCGAGACGTGGGTGATGCTGATGGACAAGCTGGCCATTGAGCGTGCCGCGGCCATGGCTGTGCGGACCAGCGTGGGCGGGCGGCCCGCGGCCGCCGTCGCGGTTCCAGCGGCGAGCGATCGGGTGCCGCTGAGCATCGAG
>JACMLW010000073.1 GCA_014379385.1 Phycisphaerales bacterium | reverse complement strand
TGGGCCCCGCCGCTGTGTACGCGTTCTTACCAGGGGCCGGCTGGTACCTGCCCGACCACCAGCAGTTCACGCGCAGCACCGGGCGCTGGCGCGACGGCTTCGCACCCTCCGCGGCCGGCGTTGGCGGCACGGGCGAACCTGCAAAGCGCCCGTCGGTGCCCGCCGCCGATTCGTTGATACTCGCCGCGCCTACTGCCGATGCATGGGCAGCCACCGGCGAAACGCTCGGCGCCCAGGCCGCCGCGTGAACGCTCGCGACCGGTCCATAGGCGTGGTTGTGCTCAGGGTGATCAGCAGCGCCCGTCCCCGCCGAATCGGCGTCCGCCCCGCGCATCGAGGGAAGGTCCGCCAGCCGCAGCGCAAACGCATCCTTCGACGACCCGATCGCATCGATGTCCGCCAGCATGTCCGCAGCGCTCTGGTACCGCTTGTCGTAGTCCGTCATCGCGCGCCGCACCACCCACCGCAGCGCCTCAGGGCAGCGCCGCGTGATCTGCGACAGCCCCCCGTGCGCCGGGAACGAGTTCTCGATCATCGAGTACAACACCGCGCCCGCGGCGTACACATCAAACTTTGCCCCGTCCACCTCGTGCACCTTTACGCCCTTGAGCGCCAGCCGCACCATCTCCGGGTCGCGGAAGTACTCGGTCCCGTGGGTGGTCAGCGTCATCGCGGATCGCAGGTGCGATACCAGCCCGAAGTCAACCAGGTGCGCCTGCCCGTTGCACACGATGATGTTGTCCGGCTTCACGTCCTTGTGCCACAGCCCGCCCGTGTGGTAGTGGCAGAGCGTGCGCAGCAGGTCGCCCTGGAACTCCAGCACCTGCGAGAGCTCGCCGCCGCCCAGTCCCGCGCCCCCAGTCGTAGCGTGCAACCGCTGCGTCACCAGCGACAGCGAGTCGCCCGGCACGTACCGCATCACATAATGGAACCGGTCCGGCTCAAGCTCGTGCTCGAGGATCAGCCCGAGGCGTTTCGCCGCGTCCAGGGAGCGGCTCTCTCGCACGATCTGCGGCAGGCTGCTCCCATCGTTCAGCGAGAAGCTCTTGATGACCACCCGCTCCACCGGCCCCGCGCCCGAGCGTGAGAACGCCGCGAGCTTCGCGTGCGATGGCTCGGCCACGTACAGCCGGCCCCCGGAGCCCCCGCCCGCCAGCGACCCGACAATCTTGTAGCCATCAAACTGGTTCGTGCGCCCTCGCGGCCGGTCCGTCGCCGGCGCCGCCGCGATCGCCCGCGGGATCCGCTGCTCGATGCCCTCCGTGAGTGAGTGCAGGCACAGCAGCCGTGCCGGGTGCCCGATCACCAGGCGATAGACCGAAGCACCCATCGCCTTCAACTCGCCCTGCAGCGCCCGCCCGTAATGCGCCGAGGCCGACCAGCGCCCGATGACGATCGAGCCGATCGTGAGCGGGATAAAAACGACCGAAGTGATGATCGCGCCCACAAGCCGCAGCGCGTCGGAGACCGTGCCGAACACGAAACGGGCGATCTGGCGCACAACCCAGGCGATCGCCTTGAACGCGGGGACGATAAGATAGATGACCGCGACCACCCCGAGAGGGATCGCGACCAGCAGCCCAAGAATGATGACGAGCAGCCCCAGATTCATGGCATGGCCCCTGGTGATACCGCCGCTACAAGGCTTCGGGTTCGGCGTCTAGGCGTTAGATGGGTTGTCGCCGCGCCGAAGCTCGAGTTGACGGTGGTAAATATCCGCAATCGCGTCGTCGAACAACGCGTCGTCGGACTTGGTGGGATTCAGCTCAAGGCCGTTTCGCGGCGCCTCGGCCAGTTCCTCGTCCGTGAAGCTGTACGTCGAGATCACCTCGCCCAGCCGTGTCCGCAGCAGTTCCCGAACCTTTGCCAGTCGCCTGCTCACCGTCGGTTCGGACATCCCGAGCGCAAGGCCCACGTCCTTACCCGGCTTTCCGTCCAGCACGCGCATCCGGTAGATCGAGAAATCCGTGAAATCCGACTCGCGCTCCACCAGTTTGAGCGCCGCCTCCACCTTCGCACGGAACACCGCCGCTTCATACTCGCCGTCCGCCGTCGCCCCCGGCGCCGCCTTCATCCATGTCTCGTCCAGCTCCGCGTTCCGCCGGTTCCCGCCGCGCTTCTGTGCCGATCGCCGGTCGAGTTCGTCCCCCAGCACATGCTTGGCAATTGCCAGCAACCACGTAGAAAAACGGGCCCCCCGCCCAGGGTCATACCGCTCGATCGAGTCCGACAGCGCCGCCAGCGTCTCCTGTGACAGATCCCGCACCGTCTCCGGCCCGATCCGTCCCCGACCCCATTTCGTGAGCTGCGCCCGCAGCACCGGCCCGAAAATCTCCCACAACTCAAACCACGCGGCCTGGTCGTTGCTGCGGAGTCGCGAGATAAAGCTGGTGGTCATCGAGTTGAGCACGGTTGATCCGAGCGCGAGGTGCGAATGCGGGGATGCCTGTAATGTCGGACGTTGGACGGAGCTTGGGCTCCCCCATTAGGGTAATCCACCGATCCACATCAAGTTGCCCCAGCGCCGTCGTGGGGCCCATATCGCGGCCAAGCCGGCTTATGGGTCCAGCCGAGTGGGTTTCCCGTTTGGGGTCTACCTCCTCCTAGTTGCGATTTGCCATCTGCCATTTGCGATCTTTCTTCCCTGAAAGTCCGCGCCGCCGTTCCCCAACACCTCTTTCTGTCGGGGGCCCCCGATCGTTTCGGGCGGCTCGCCCCCCTTCCCACGGCCACGGCCCGGCCGCACACACGGGATGCAATGGGCCGACGGCGAGTCTCGCCGCCCAAGGAGGTTTCAATATGTCTCTCACCAAGCACATCATCCGCGTGGGCGTGGTCGGCGGGATCGTCACCGTCGCCGCCGTCGCGGTGGCCGGGCCGCACCGCCTCAGCGCGGTCGTAGGCCAATGCCGCGAGGGCATCAATAGCACCATCGACAGCGCCGTCGGTGACCCGGTGGCGCTCCGGGCCCAGCTCCGCGACCTCGAAGCCCAGTACCCCAAGCGCATCAGCGTCGTCGTCGCCGACCTCGCCCAGATCCGCCAGCAGATCGCCCAGCTCCGCGAGGAGCAGGCCGTCAGCGAACTCGCCGCCCAGATCGCCACCCAGGATCGCGAGCGCCTCCTCAGCCAGCTCGACCGCGCCAGCGAAGCCATTATTCAGACCGCTGCGGCCGACGTTGACGGCAACTCCCACACCCAGATCATGATCGTGCATCGAAATGAACGGCTCACCCCTGAGGCGGCGGGCGTCCGCGCCGAGCAGATCATGGCCGCCGAATCGGCCTACACCGAGCGTGCCACCGACATGGAACGCGACCTAGGGTACCTCGTCCAGCAGGAGCAGCGCCTTGCCAACCTGCACAACAAGCTCGAGACCGAGCGCACCGCCTTCCAGGCCGAGCTTTGGCAGCTCGAGCGCAAGGTCGATGCCGTCGCCCGCAACGAGCGAACTATCAAGATCATGGAGCGCCGCCAGGTCGTCCTCGACGAGCAGGAGCGCTATCGCGCCTCGAGCCTCGACGGTGTCAAGAGCAAACTCGCCGAGCGCATCGCCACCCAGGAGTCCAGGCTCGAGACCCTCGCCAGCACGGACCAGCAGTCCGACTACGAGCAGCAGGCCAAAATCCAGATCGGCCGCAAGGCCATGGAAGGCGTTTCTCGCACCAAACTTCCCGCCGTAAAACCCACGAAACACATTCTTGAAATCCACCCGCAGCCGACCGATGGCGCCCCGGTAGAAGACGGCACTGGGCCCTTGGCGTCTCGCGCGCCGGGCCAGCGCTGACCGGGTACTCGGGCGGATTCTCCTGTTCCGCCCCGACGCCCGAACTCAGCCACCTTCGCGGCCGCTGCAGCCTCCAGCCGGGTTGCAGCGGCTTTTTTCATTGCCCAGCCGCGTTCGAGGTTTCGGACCCCGCAACCCGTCAATAGTCCGATTCGTACTACCTTCTTCCGACCGGCCGCGCCCCGCCAGTGAGCCCGCAAGATACCCGGGCTCCGGGGCTCGACTCGACCGCGCCCGCCCTCCTCAGCCAGCGGCACCGACGTACCCTTGTCCCGCATGATCACCCCTACGCCCACCACACCCATCGATCGCACCCTCGCACGCGGCCTCCTTGGCGAGTGGGTCGCCCAGACCGCCACCAAGCCCGAGATGGTCAAGATGCTCTTCCCGGGGACCAGCTACGAACTGCACCTCGTGCCCGCGACCGACATCACCTGCGAAAAGGGCAAGCGAATCGTCGGCAGGATCGCCGGCGCTGCCCGCCGCGTGGATGTTGTAATGACCGGCGGCCGGTACGTCGAGCCGGTCTACGGGAACCCGCGCCGCGTGCAGGGGACCATTGTCTCAACCAACGACGCCACGAACGTTATTGTGGTAGACGCCGGCATGCCGATCCACCTCACGCTGACCGACGCCCGCCAGAAGGGGGCGCAGTTTGCGCTGGGCCAACTCGTCTCCTGCGACGTGATGGATGGAACGACCTTCCACCCGGAGACCGGCCGGTAGCAGATCTATTGGGAAGGCCGGCCGCGCTGGTATACTGGGGCCATGACCACCGCAAGCACGGCTCATTCGTCCCGCCCCGCGCTGCTCCTGCTCATGGTGATTGTCGGCGGCGCCCTGGTCTATGGCGTCAGCCAACTCGCCTCGCACTCACGCGGCACCACCGCCGCCCAGGGAAGCCCCGCCACCGCGCGCGACCTCCACGCCGCTGCTACCAAGGGTGACACCGCGGCCGTCACCGGTGCCGTGCAGGCCGGCGCCGGCATCGACGAACCGATTGTTGATGAGCCCGGCCGCACCGGCATGACGCCGCTGATGTGCGCGGCTATGGGCAACCACGTTGAGACTGTCCGCGCCTTACTCAAGGCCGGCGCCAAGGCCGATGCCCGCGCTGAGGACGGCCGCACCGCGCT
>JACMLW010000072.1 GCA_014379385.1 Phycisphaerales bacterium | reverse complement strand
CTGTTCGATCCCAAGATCGTCCGCCAGGCGGCGGTCGACTCTTTCCGCAAGCTCGATCCGCGGCTCATGCTTCGTAACCCCGTGATGTTCGTGGTCTACGTGGGGAGCTTCCTGACGACGGGCCTGTGGATCCAGGCCCTGTTCGGCGGCGGAGCCGCCGAGGAGCCCGCCGGCTTCATCCTGGCGATCGCGCTCTGGCTCTGGTTCACCCTGCTGTTCGCCAACTTCGCCGAGGCCATGGCCGAGGGGCGGGGCAAGGCCCAGGCCGCGAGCCTCCGCAGGTCGCGGCGCGACGTGACGGCCAAGAAGCTCTCGGCGCCGCGACGCGACGCGCCCTCCACCACCGCCTCCGGAGCCACACTTCGCAAGGGCGATATCGTTCTGGTCGAAGCCGGCGACGCCATCCCCGGCGACGGTGAGATCATCGAGGGGGTCGCCTCCGTCAACGAGTCTGCTATCACGGGCGAATCGGCGCCCGTCATCCGCGAGGCCGGCGGCGACCGCTCCGCCGTGACCGGCGGCACAACCGTGCTCTCTGACTGGATCGTCGTCCGCATCGCCGCCGATCCGGGCGAGACATTCCTTGACCGCATGATCGCGCTCGTCGAGGGCGCCAAACGCCAGAAGACCCCGAACGAAATCGCCCTCGACATCCTGCTCGCCAAGCTCACGATCATCTTCCTGCTTGCGTGCGTCACGCTGCTGCCTTTTTCGATCTATTCGGTGAACGCCACGGGGAGTGGCGCGCCGGTCACCGTGACCGTGCTGGCGGCGCTGCTCGTCTGCCTGATCCCCACCACCATCGGCGGGCTGCTCTCGGCTATCCGCATCGCCGGAATGGACCGCCTCGTCCAGGCCAACGTCATCGCCACAAGCGGGCGTGCCGTGGAAGCCGCCGGCGATGTTGACGTTCTCCTGCTCGACAAGACGGGCACGATCACCCTTGGCAACCGCCAGGCTGCCCAGTTCGTCCCGGTGGACGGCGTGAGCATCGAGGAACTTGCCGACGCGGCCCAGCTGGCATCGTTGGCCGACGAAACCCCCGAGGGCCGCAGCATCGTTGTGCTCGCCAAGAAGCACGGCCTGCGTGAGCGAAACATTCATGAGCTTGGCGCCACGTTCACCCCCTTCTCGGCACAGACTCGCATGAGCGGAGTCACCCTGCACGGATCGGCCGCCACGGGCGGGCGCGAGATCCGCAAGGGCGCGGCCGACGCGATCGACGCCTACGTGAGTCGTATGGGCGGCCGCCCGAGCGACGGCGCCCGCAGGGTGGTGGATGAAGTATCCAAGCGCGGCTCCACACCCCTGGTCGTCGCCGACGGGAAGGGCCGCACCCTCGGCGTGATCGAGCTCAAGGACATCGTCAAGGGAGGCATCGCCGACCGCTTCGCCGAGCTGCGCCGCATGGGCATCAAGACCGTGATGATCACCGGCGACAACCCCGTGACCGCCGCGGCCATCGCGGCTGAGGCCGGGGTAGATGACTTCCTTGCTCAGGCGACCCCAGAGGCCAAGCTGAAGCTCATCCGCGAGTATCAGCAGGGCGGACGCCTGGTTGCCATGACGGGTGACGGCACGAACGACGCCCCCGCCCTGGCCCAGGCCGACGTCGCCGTCGCGATGAACACGGGCACGCAAGCCGCCAAGGAAGCGGGCAACATGGTGGACCTCGACTCGAATCCCACCAAGCTCATCGAGGTCGTGCAGATCGGCAAGCAGCTCCTGATGACTCGTGGCTCGCTCACCACGTTCTCGATTGCGAACGACGTCGCAAAGTACTTCGCCATCATCCCGGTGGCGTTCGCCGCCACCTATCCCCAGCTCGGCGGTCTCAATATCATGCGCCTCAACCCCGCGACCGCCATCCTCTCCGCCGTGATCTTCAACGCGCTCATCATCGTCGCGCTGATCCCCCTGGCGCTGCGCGGCGTGAAGTACCGGCCGGTCGAGGCCTCGGTTCTTCTTCGGAACAACCTCTTGATCTACGGCCTCGGCGGCCTCATCGTGCCTTTCATCGGCATCAAGGCCCTGGATCTCGTCCTGGGCCTCTTTGTCTAAGGAGTTCGCGTCATGGCTGTTTCCGCCTCCCAGGCAGCATCTCCAGCCGCCGGCCTCCTCCGCCCAGCGCTGGTCCTCTTCGGGCTGCTCTCCCTCACCACGGGTATGATCTACCCCCTTGTCGTGACCGGGATCGCCCAGGTCGCGTTCCGGGACCGGGCCAACGGTTCGATCATCACTCGCGACGGTGAAGCGATTGGTTCGAGGCTCGTCGGGCAGGATTTCTCGCAGGGGCTGAACTCCGGGAAGTACTTCTGGGGAAGGCTCTCGGCTACCGGGCCCGTGCCCTACACGGCATTCAACGCCGAGACGCTCACAGGCTCATCGGGCAGTAATCTGGCGCCGACGAACCCAGCCCTGCTCGACAACGCCTCGGTCCGCCTCCAGGCACTCCGTGCCGCCGATGCCGCCGCCGGATACCAGCGCCCCGCCGGTCAGTTGGTGCCCGTCGATCTCGTGACCGCATCCGGGAGCGGCCTCGATCCGCACATCAGCCCCGCCGCCGCCGAGTACCAGTTGCCCCGTGTAGCCAGAGCGCGTGGCATGAGCGAAGAGTCGGTACGGGAATTAGTGCATCGATGCACTGAGGGACGCACCTTGGGAGTATTGGGTGAGCCATGCGTCAATGTGCTGGAGTTAGACTTGGCGCTCGACGCCGCCGCAGCTCGCTGAACTGGGAGATGCATTGGTGAACGACCCGGTGTACTTCGTCATCCCAACCTACCGCCTTAAGGACGTCGGAGAGACGGTACGTGTGTACGACGAGAACTTTCGGCGCAACGGGCACGACGTACGGATGGTGGTCTTCGATGATTCGAGCATCGGCGCTCACGAGAAGTACTTTGCCTCGCTGCAAGAGGTGAAGACCCACAACGACCTGCTCTACGTCGGGCCCCGCGAGAAAGAGCAGTTCATCGCGTACATCAACTCTCGTCTGAAGGATCGCGCGCTCGGTTCGCTCGTCCGCGACCTCTTCCGACCCAGCTACGGCGGCAATCGCAACGTGGCGTTGATGTATACACTGGGCTCCCTCCTGGTGAGCTCCGACGACGACATGCGCCCCCGGGCCCTGGTCGAGGATAGCCCCGAGTCGCTCGAGCTCGACGAGGTCGCCCGCGGCAAGATCGTCCGCGCCAGCGATGGGGGCTTCACGCGCAAGAGCTTCGACCTGCTCACCGCGTTCCTCGACGCACTGGGAAAGCCGGTATCCGAGGTTCCCGCCAACTATCTTCAGGGCGATCATGTCGCCGACACGGCGATGGACCTGGAGACCAACACCAGCATGGGCCTGATGCGAGCAAACTCGCTCCTGCTCCGGCGGGGATCTCTCCCGGCCGATGGCGTCGCAAAGGTCGCGCAGACCTTCCGCTCCGGCACCAACGACATCGACGCCCTCGACTATGTCGAGTTGTTCCTTGGCGATCCAACCGAAACGGACCTGGATGCCCTCAACGAGACCTATGTCCTCGTCAACTGGCGGCCTGTGGTCACTAAGAACAACTGGCGCATCGACTGCGGTGTCGCTGGATACGACAACCGGGACGGCCTCCCGCCTTTCTTCCCCACGCGCCTCCGCTTCGAGGATTACATCTACCGGCTGTGGATCCAGCAGCCGGGCGTTGCCGCCGCACATGTTGACGCGGCTCAAACGCACCTCAAGAGCAACTACATGCGAAGCCCGCTCGCATCGGAGGTCTTCAACGAGGAGATCGCTAACCTTCTCAAGCGCAAGTTCAAGGGCAACCCCTGGAGGGCGGACGCCCTTACTGTCACGTTCGACTATGACGGGGAAGTAACGCTCGCAGACTGCGAGGAGATCCTCGCACGGGTGCGGCGGGTGTATCACCGCGCGCTGGCCGAGGCGGGCGCGACGTCGAGCCCCGGGCGTGCCTCGGCCCTCACGCAGTTCGCCACGACGCTCGAGCGCGCCTTCTACGGCTTCGAGCCGGACTTCTTTCAACAGAACGTGGCACGCATCGTCGACGATGTTGTCAACCAGATCAAGGCATGCATCGACATCTGGCCGCGCCTCATCGAGATCTGCTTGTTCCAGAAGAGCCGTGCAGGAGGAGGGTTGCCCGCTACCCGCATCTGTCCGGCATAGTCGTCGAAAAAACCCGTGCGCGTACGATGCGCGTCGAATATGGCCGAACTCGCCACCTCATCCCGACCGAACCCCGAGGCGTTTCTAGCCCGCGCCCTGCAGGAGGAACTCCGGATCGGTCGAGGACGCCTCAAGATTTTTTTCGGGGCTGCCCCGGGCGTCGGCAAGACCTATGCGATGCTCGCGGCGAGCCAGCGCTTGACGCGCGACGGTGTGGACGTCGTCATCGGCCTGGTTGAGACGCACGGGCGCACCGAGACCGAGCAGCAGCTCCTGGGGCTGGACATCCTGCCGCGCCGATGCGTCGAATATCGGGGCCCGGACGGGGCCTCGGCGCCGGTGATGCTGCGAGAGTTCGACCTTGATGCGGCCTTGGCGCGCAGACCCGAGATCCTTGTCGTTGACGAACTCGCGCACACCAACGCTCCCGGGTCTCGCTTCGAGAAGCGCTGGCAGGATGTTCGGGAGCTCCTGCAAGCCGGGATCAGCGTCTATTCCACACTCAATGTGCAGCACATCGAGAGTCTCAACGATGTGGTGTCGCAGATCACGGGCGTGCTAGTTCGTGAGACAGTGCCTGACGCCGTAGTCGAAGACGCCGACGAGATCGAGCTCGTGGATCTACCGGCCGAGGTTCTCCTCGAGCGGCTCAGGGCCGGCAAGGTCTATGTGCCGGAAAGCATCAACGCCGCGATGGACTCGGAGGGAGGGTTCTTCCGCACCGGGAACCTGGCTGCACTCCGCGAGCTGGCGCTCCGCCGCACCGCCGAGTGGGTGGACCGCCAGATGAACCAGTACAAGGAGGGCAAGGGCATCCGGGCCATCTGGCCGGCGGCCGAGCGCATCCTTGTCGCCGTGAGCCCCAGCCCGTCCTCGGGCAGGATCGTGCGCGCCGCCAAGCGCATGGCGGCGGGGCTCCACGCCGACCTGACAGCCGTCTATGTTGAGACCCCAAGGACGGCCCACCTCCCGCAATCGGACCGCGATCGCGCCATGCAGACATTGCGACTCGCCGAAAGCCTCGGCGCACGCACCACCACGCTGACCTCCGAGAACGCCGCGGCGGAGCTCATCGCGTTCGCCCGCTCCCGAAACATTAACAAGATCGTCGTCGGCAAAGCCGGGCGCTCTCGCTTCAAAGAGTTGTTCGCCGGCTCGTTCGTCAGCAACCTGATCCGGCTGAGCGGGGATATCGACGTGTACGTCATCCGGGGCGACGCGGCTCCCACCGAGCCCCGGTCATCGGAGACGCCACGGAGGAGGTTGCGCCGCCCCCCCTCCGGGCCCATCCAGTACGTCGCGTCGCTCGCGATCGTGCTCCTCTGCACGCTGCTCGGAACGCTCGTCCTTCACAAGCTGGATCTCGCGAACATCGTCATGGTGTACCTGGCCGGTGTCGTGGCCGCGGCGGTGTGGCTCGGGCGCGGGCCGGCGGTTGTCGCCGTCGTAGCTGGTGTGGGCGCGTTCGATTTCTTCTTCGTACCTCCGAGACTGACGTTTGCCGTATCGGACGTGCAGTACCTGGTGACATTCTCGGTCATGCTTGTGGTCGGCCTGCTGATCGCCAGCCTCACCGCACGCCTGCGCGACTTGGCACGCGCGGCACGGATCCGGGAGAACCGCACCTCGCTTCTGTACGGCGTCTCTCGTGAGCTGGCCGGCGCCCGCGATCGCCGGGAGGTCGCGGCCGTCGCGGTGCGGCACCTGCACGACACCTTCGATTCCGACGCTGTCATGCTGGCCCCCGCGATTGCGGACGGCGCCGCGGGCGTCGAAGCGGTCGCGGTTGCGGGCTCGCCGGACTGGCTGACCGAGCGCGAGCGCGGCGTGGCACGTTGGGTGTTCGACCATGGGAAGGCGGCCGGCCTCGGCACGACCGCCCTCCCGGCCGCGGCCGGAAGGCATCTGCCGCTCTCAACATCGCAAGGCAGGATCGGGGTGCTGGCGATCCGGCCGCGCGCCCCTGCCTCGCTGCTCGCGCCAGCGCAGTTGCTCCTGCTCGACACATTCGCCAACCAGATTGCCCTTGCCCTCGAGCGTGTGGCGCTGATCGAGGGTCAGCAGTCGGCTCGCATCGAGGCCGAGACAGAGCGGCTCCGCAGCGCGCTGCTCAGCTCCGTATCCCACGATCTGCGAACCCCGCTAGCCACCATCGCGGGAGCGGCGAGCGCTCTACAACAGCCCGGCCCTCCGATGGAGATCGATACCCGAGACGAGCTCATCGAGAGCATCGTTCGCGAGGCCGCGCGGCTCAACGACCTGATCGCCAACCTGATGTTCGCCACGCGACTCGAGGCCGGCGGGATCGACCTGGACCGCGAATGGACCACGATCGAGGAGATCGTCGGCGCGGGCCTCGCGCGGCATCGCGAAGCGCTCGCGGCGCGTCCCTTGCGGATTAGCGTTCCGACCGATCTCCCATTGGTGCGCGTGGATAACGCGATGTTGCCCCAGGTTGTGCATAACCTGGTGGACAACTCGCTCCGCTATTCGCCGGCGCAGAGCCCGCTAGACATCGCCGCGTGGGCCACGGACACGAGCGTGGTCGTGAAGGTGAGCGATGAAGGGCCCGGGCTGGCGCAAGAGGAGACGGCGAAGGTCTTTCAACGGTTCTATCGCGGGGCGGCCGCGCGGGGTGCGCACACCCGCGGCGGAATCGGGCTTGGGCTGACGATCTGCGAAGGGATCGTCAAGGCGCACGTCGGCCGCATCTGGGCCGAGGCGAACACGCCGCGCGGCGTGGCGTTCTACTTCTCGCTCCCGATTGAGAGGCCTCAGCCGACAGTGCTGGCAGAGGCCGTGGAGTCCGCCGAATGAAGCCGGCGCTGCACAGTCCGCTGGTATTGGTCATTGACGACGAAGAGCCAATCAGGCGGTTCCTGCGCGCAACGCTCGAGACTCTCGGGTATCGCGTGAAGGAGTCGGGAACGGCGGGCGACGGGCTGGTGCAGGCACGCAGTCATCGGCCGGACCTAATCCTGCTGGATCTCGGGCTTCCCGATATGGACGGGCTGAGCGTCACACGAGAACTGCGCGTCGATTCGAGCGTGCCGATCGTGGTGTTGTCCGCGCGCGGGCAGGAACTCGACAAGGTCGCGGCGCTCGACGCGGGCGCCGATGATTATCTGACCAAGCCCTTTGGTGTTGCCGAGCTGACGGCGCGAATGCGCGTTGCGCTCCGCCACGCGGCACGCCCTGCATCGTCGGCGGGGTTAGTCTACGAGGCGACAATTGGTGGACGCACGCTCCGGGTCGATGCCGAGGCGCGAACGGTGACGCTCTCCGCCCACGGCGGAGTTCACGATGTGCGGCTCACCCCGACCGAGTTCAAGATGCTGGCCTTTCTCGTCAAGCACGCGGGAAAGGTGCTGACGCATCAGCAGATCCTGAAAGAGGTTTGGGGTCCGACCCACGCAGCTGATGTCCAGTACCTGCGCGTGTACGCCGGCCAGCTCCGTCAAAAACTGGAAGCCCAGCCTGCGCAGCCACAGTTCGTCGTCACGGAGCCGGGTGTCGGCTATCGCCTCGCGGCATCATCCGCCACTAATCTAGTCTAGGTTGACTGAGCCAAGGGTACTAGGCGGGTGCGTCTCCCTCACGCGGTGGCTTCAAGACCTCGGTGACTTCGACCACGCCGCCCATGAGGGGAACAAAGCGATATACCTTGTCGGCGTACTGCTCGAAGACGGATAGGTCGTGGTGGCTGATCATGATGACCTGGAACCCCAGCGCCAACAATCAGGCTGCCCGCCGTCGGCTCTTGGCCTGATTCTTCACGACAAGATCAGTACGGATGTGATCGCAGTCCGGCACGACCCGGACAGCACAACTCTTCACGCGGACCAGAGCGAGGGCTTCTCTTCTCCTGTGCTGGACGATCTTCGAGCCCGGCGTGCCGCTCTTGACCCCTTCCGCGACGATCACCGCGTAGACGAAGCTGAGGCGTACCAACGGCTCTGTGCCATTCCCGATGGTGAACAGATGGAGGCACTCATCGGTGGTCGAGTGCATCTCGGCACGGTTCCAGCGGCGCACGCCCCTCATCCGCATCCTCGCTCGCGAGCTCTCCGTCAACATCCGCGACCTGTGGCGGCCCGACGCGGCGTGGCTCGGGAGCTACAAGAAGGCACAACTTGCTCACCTCATGGGTGAACTCCGGGGTCCAGCTCACGGAGCAGCCGCCTTCCGGCAGAAGAAGTCGGAGCTTGTGGCGGAACTGGCAACACTCTTTAGCGAGGCCGCAGACGGGCGGCTTGAGGAAACGGATCTCGCCGCTCGCGTGAACGCCTGGTTGCCGACAAACTTGCGAGACGAGTTGGCTGCTCTCGCCGCGGCGAACTCGAGCCCATGAGTCGTTAGTCATAGGTGCCTTCTTCACATTGTGCGGCACGGAGCCGATGCCTCGCATCGGTTCCGTGCCCTTTGTCGCTCCGTGGGCATACACCGTGCTAAACCCGCGTGATGACCCGAGTGTCCGCCGGACATGCTGCTCCTGCACCCCGGTCGCAGCGAGGGGGTCGGCTTACGAGTTTGGCTAACATCAGGAGTGTGTGCTCGGACGGGTATGGCGGCATGCAGCGTGGGGATCGAAACTGATCGCATGCGGCGCGCCTGAGCCGGTTGTATATCTGATGCTTCGAGGTTATCCACAGGGTTTTTGTGCCGGCCTCGTAGCGACATTATTTGATGAACGGCCAAATCACCGCGGTTATGCTGTCGCTGCCGGATTCTTTGCTCTGGGAACATAGAGGGCACACCCAAAACCCCCGCTTGCAACTGCGCCGTCAAGCGATACGCAGCACTTCGCGTGCATCCACAACTTGCCCGCATCCCCAGACCCCTAGGAGGAAGCTCTCATGAGCAGGTTCAATGTGCGTCTGCTCGGCAATGCGTCCCCGGACATCTTTGACTTCGACAACTACAACGACGATGCAGTCTCCATCAGCTCCGCGGGGTATGTCGCAGGAACAGTGATCCCAACGTTCTGGAAGAACCGTGGGGCACGGTGGACACCGGTTGAACATTGGGTTGACTCCGGCCCCAGTATCGGCCGCGCGATCAATGACATGGGGCACGTGTGCGGCATCAAGTACGGGGCAGGCGGAGAGCACGCATTTCTCTTCAATGGGACGCTGCAGGTCATCGGCGCCCAGTTCGGCTTTGACAGGAGCGACGCGTTCGACATGAACAATGCGGGGCAGATCGTGCTCTGGGGCCAGAAAGCGGGCGCAGGGCGTGCTTACCGCTACAACTCGCAGTCCGCCGAGCCGCCCTCCGAACTCGCGGTCATTCAAGGCCACAGCAACCCGGTGCCCCGCGCCATCAACACGCAAGGCCACATCGTTGGCGAGTCGATGCTCGGCGATCAGAAGCATCTGTTCGCCGCCGGTGTAGACAGCGTGTTCGACCTGGGTTCCCTCCCGGGCGACGGCGCCTCCGTGACCGATATCAATGACCACGACTACGTCGTCGGCCGTCGGTTGTTCCCGGGCATGAACGCCCCGACCGCCTATCTTCGAAGCCCCGGCACCGCAGGGACATTTCAGAACCTGGACGATGGCAATCTGCTCAGCAGCGAGGCCATGGCCCTCAACTCGGTGGGCGACATCGTCGGCTGGCGAAACCAGCTCTTCGCGCGGCGCGCCTTTGTCCGGTTCGCGAGCGGCCCGGACGCTGGCCAAATGATCGACCTCAATGACCTCATCCCGCCTGACTCCGGCTGGGTGCTCACCGCCGCCAACGACATCAACGCTGCGCAACAGATCGTCGGCCGCGGCGTCTTTAAGGGCCTCAACCGTGCCTTTGAGCTGACGCCGGTCTCCATCAAAGAGAAGTTCGGTGGACCCGGCGCCGGCGGCAAACCAATCGCCGACCCTCTGTCACTCATCCTCTCACAAGCGGTCTATGCCGACCTGACCAAGGGCCCACCTATCCCCAACGACGGCCCTCCGGCGATCCTCGAAACACTCCGCCTGATGGTGCAGCAGATGGACCCGCAGCAACGCCGGGAGGTGCGCGCGCATCTCGGCCGACTCCGTGTCTACGCCGCGGCGATTGAAGAGGTGTTGAGCAAGATCTGACCCGATGGCTTCTTAGAGTGCGACAGGGACGAGCAGGGGCACGAGCCCCCAGGAGACTTTATGCGAATCACCGGTGCAAACTACCGCCGCGGTGCGCGTTCGATGCCGACCTTCAGACGGTCGTAGACAGGTGGCCGATATTGTCGGCAGTCCAGAAGGCCGCCATCATGAAGGTGATCGGATCGCAATCGACGGCCTGAATGATTGGATCGCGATGAGTCGGTTCAGAGCTCATCGTTTGCGAGGCAACGGTTCGGCAGCTCAGAAGATCCTCAATTGGTCAAGCATACGCTGCGCCTCGTCTTCGCTTGGATCGCTTGGTATGTCTCCAAAGTACGGAATTGAAGCCTGCAGATCGTCGGGCGCAGATTCCTGTCCTGGCGGCGAGTCAACGAAGACCCCTTCGTCCTCGAAGTCCCTGTCCCAGAGAATCAAGTCCGCAAGATCTTCGACACAATCCGTCCATTCTTCCACGCAGGCATTTTCCGGCGATGCGGGACACTCAATCTGCGCATCGAGACACGCTCGACGGATGAGCGAGCGAATCTCGGTGGGTGCTGGTATGTCGGTCTCCGCAACGAGAAACTCTTCTTCGAGGAGATTCCGCAAGTGCTCAAATACCGCGTAGATCGCCGCCTCGTTCGCCGTGGTGTGGATGGGGACCGGCTCGTCCGCGTTCGTTAGCGCATTTGCGACCTGCCGCAGCAACACGACCTTCTGCCCGAGCGAGTGTCGGTCGAAAACCGATACCCCAGTTTCGTGTTCGTCACGGTCGCAGTTCAGCTCGCGGGCGAGGTCCCGTAGAGCCGTCAGAAAGATCTCGGCTTCCGAGCCTTCGAGCGTCCTGTCTCCGCCCGGTGTTCGCCACATCGCGGCTTCTCGGAGCCGAACTGCCCCAGATTCTGCCCCAAACTTCCGGTCGGCAATCGGACTTGAGGGGCATCAAATCGAAGCGAGCCTGGAATTCTTCGGCTCGATTGAAAGTGCCCCCCGAAGGACTCGAACCTTCCGGGGTTTCTTCGGGAAATACGAAGGTATTGCAGTCGGGCGGCAGCAAATCCGGCAACAAAGATACGCCGCTCGGTGATTCGGCGGCGGAGGCAAAGCGCACCGATCCCGACTTGGCGGCGGTGGTCGTGGCATGGCCCGACCTGCCCACCGCTATTCGAGTCGGCGTCTTGGCGATGGTGAAGGCGGCCGGAGGGCACACCGATGCCCGATGATGCGCGCCCTCCAACAATGGGAGTAGCAGTTGTGGCCGCGCCGGCCGCCGAACCCCGTCCTGCCGCTGGGGGGGCAACGGGGGGGCCGTTGGCGGAACCTGCATCCCCACTCGCCGCGCTGTTCGCAGAGACCCGGCACTTCCGATCCGATTGCCTGATCGTCCGCCGCGCGATCCGTGAGGGTTGGCCTGCGTCCGCGGGCGCATGGACGGCGGTCATGAATCGGCTATCGACGGCGCTCGCGCAACCGTGCGGCAGGAACGGCGAGACTCGCCGCGCATTGGCTGTGGCCCGGCTGCTCGTAGCCGCTGCGACGACCAACTTGTCAGTGCTGTCCGGAGCCGAGGTGCTGGCGCCGCCCAAGGCCGCGCGGGGAAGCGCGCGCCGGGGGCAACGGGCAGAGGCACGGGCAAGAGCACAAACCCGAGCGGCGGCGAACTACCACGCGACGCGAGCGGCCCCAATGAGCTTTCCGGCCCTGCCGGCCGTACGGGGAAACCGCGAAGGCGTTGATACAGGAGCCGGTAACGACGGAGGATCGAATGCCGCGCCGCTCTGATTTCCGACGATCGGACTTGGATTCGGACGTGCCCCACCTGAGCGACCGGACCCGGCCGCGACCCCGCCGGCGCTACCGCCTATCTCCCGATGGGCTGGCGGCCTTGCGGGAGTCGGCGCAGCGCGTGCGGCCCTGGGAGCGATCAACGGGGCCGCGCACGGCGGTAGGCAAGCGCCGGTCACGCGCTAACGCCCTGCGCCACGGTGAGCGGTCTGTCTACGGGACGGCGGTATCGGTGTACTTGGGCGCGTTATCTAGGGCGCTTCGGGCCGACGGCTGGCAGCCATGAAGGGCATGCGAGTGAGAGTCATCGAGCCCGGCTGAGGCGCCGCACCCACGACGCAAGTTCCGATGCTACGAGGTGTTCGCTCGTGAGTGTCCCAGCCCACTGGTCTTGGAACCCGCGGGCGCGACGAAGACCGCCAGCACGTCGCCCTCGAGCGCCTCGAACGGCTGCGCGCCAACGGGTGTCGCTTGGAGGTGCGAGACTGCCGCAAGTCTGATCCGACCCCCCCCGGTGCGCCATGGGGTGCCACCTTCACTTGCGAGCGCTGGTACGTGGTCACGGTCTACAGCCCGGCCGGACCCCACGATTACGTTGCATGGGTAGGGGGGAACGTTCTGCGCGAATCGATTCTCTACGCGGTCAAACTGGGAGCAGCGGGGGTGGCACAAGAACGAGTCTTGCCCCGCAGATTCACGACCCGGTTGGCGCTGAGAGCTTTGGGTTGAAGCGTGAATGTAGCTCTGGCGGTGCGAGCCAGGTGACGACCTAGCCAGGATGCCGACACAGCGCCGCAGGAATGCCCAGCTGTATCGGCCCAACTCCGTTCAGGAACCTATTCGAGCCCGAGCAGCTCTTCCGCTGACTGCAGTTCGGTCGCGAGGTTCATTTGGGCCTGGATCACTGCTTCTTGCGCCCTTGCGGAGGCGACAAGCAGCGCCGCGCCCTCGGGCGGCGCCTCTTCAAGCCGCTCGGCTCGCGCGACCGCGATGAGTGCGGTGTGGAGCGCTTCCAGTGCGTTCGCCTCCCAGTCGAGGACTCGGAACTCCATTGGAAGGTGGAGCGCGTAGCCGCGGGCGGTGTGATGAATCCTCTGGGAAGCCGTAGCGGAAACGCCGGTGAGCGCCGCGGACCGAAGGGCCGACTCTGTGGACTCCATCGTGGAGCCGGCAGCGGTCCACGCGGCGGATGCGGCATCGAGCTCCTCGCGGAGCTGCGGATCGAACGCCGCTTGCTCGCGGCTGGCGAGCAACACTGTGAGGGCATCGTTCGCCGACTGCAACTGTGCCTTTGCCGCCTGAATCGCCGCTCGAAGCTCAACTTGATTATCAACGTTCATGACCACGTCGCCCACTTGGCCCGCGTTCAGGCCCGAAGCGACCAGCGGGGCGACCCCGCATCCGACACCTTCAGCCGCTATCAAACTATCAGGTGGGGTAAAGATCGAAGTGGCGGCGCGGGCGGCGAGCAACGACAGCATCATGGGTGTGAACACGCTTCGTCTCCGTTCTGGGTGCGGCAAGCATCGCAGCGCTACGGGTGAGTGTCAAATGGTGGTAGACTTGGTTCACCGCGCTTGACAGGTTGCACGCGCCTCGCCACACTAGGGCCGGGCGGTCCCGCCCGCAACGTGTCCGGCACCGCCATCCATGTCTGATGGAGCTAATCTCCCCGGAACTGCCCCCTGGCCTTTTCTGATCGCACGATGATTGCGCGTGCGGTCGTCGTTATTGAAATGGCCCCGGGCACGCAACGAAACAAGCACATCCTGCTCCGCAGCGAGACCGTCCTGAGACGCGGCTTCGCGAACGTGCATTCTGCGCTCGAACCAGCGCACGAAGACAGAGATCCACCATGAAACTCGCCCGCCTCCTGCGTCCCTTGATCGTCGCAAGTCTTTCTGTATCCGCAACACTCGCTGATCCACCGGATTGCGAGGACTGCGAGGTGGCTGTTTGTGTCGATACCGAGGCCGTTTGCTGCTTCCGGGCATTTGACCCAAATGATCCAGACACCTGGCCGATCCTGGAGGCCAAGGCCGTCGAGACGATCCGTGATATTGTCACGGGCCCTTGTTACATACCGGAGGTAGGTTGCCCGGGATGGCCAGGCTCGTACGTTACTACAACGACGTGGGAAATCTCGGGCGGGCCTGTGTTGATCGCGGGCACTCCGGAGATATTCAAGACCGAGCCGGGAACCTGGTGGAACCTGAGTCTGTGCGACTATCAGGGCTTGTACCAGAATCGATCGGACTGCCTTGAGTCTTGCATGTACCCATGCACAGTCGAGACACGAGTCTTGAATGACTCGGATTACCCGGGAGGCGCGTGCGACGTTGACACGACAACGGTGGACAACAAGTACGTGGTGATGCCGGAGTGGCTGCTGGGTTCTTGCGGTGGAAGCCTGAGCTCCACGAGTGGAACGACCTCCGTGTTCAGATCGGAAGGCAGATCGGGGACGTGTACCGAGGCCAGGACCGGCGTGAGCTACGTCTCGATTGATGACCCGGAGAATCCAGACTGCTTCCGGGTCATCGAGAAGACGTTTTATGTCATCATCAAAGTGACCGTTCCCACGGATTGCTGTGATGACTGCTGCCCAAGCTGCAATGAGGAGCTGCCCGGCCCGGGCGAAGATCCGGGATCAGGCGAGATCCACGATGGCAACACCGGCAATCCCGGCGACGGCGATCCGGGGTGCAATGACTGCGGCGGCGGGGGTGGAGGCGGCGCGGGTGGAGGTGCGGAAAACGGAGAGGGCGGATACACGGGCGACCACGGTGATCAAGGGAATCAAGATAAGGGCGAAGATGGCCGCCGTGGTGGAGGTGAGGAAAGCGGTTACATCTACTATCCCTTGGGAACT
>JACMLW010000071.1 GCA_014379385.1 Phycisphaerales bacterium | reverse complement strand
TACTTCAAGCGCGAAGGCCGGCCGTCCGAAAAGGAAATCCTCACGTCGCGACTTTGCGATCGCCCGTGCCGGCCCCTCTTCCCCGAAGGCTTCCTCAACGAAGTCCAGATCATCGGCCAGGTCTTCTCCGTCGATCTCAAGCACGAGACCGACATCTCGATGGTCAACGGCGCCAGCGCCGCCCTCGCCATCTCCGACATCCCCTGGGGCGGCCCCATCGCCTGCGTGCGCGTCGGCCTGATCGACGGCCAGTTCGTGGCCAACCCCACGATCGAGCAGATGTTCTCCTCCCGCCTGGACCTGATCTACGTCGGCACCGAGGCCAACATGCTCATGATCGAGGGCTCCGCCGACCAGCTCCCCGAGGATGAGTTCATCAAGGCCCTGGAGTTTGGCCACCAGGCCATCCAGCCCATCCTCGCCGCGATCAAGGAACTCGTCGCTCTCGCCGGTAAACCGAAGGCCACCTTCGCCCTCGTGGGCGCCACGCCCCAGGCCCGCGCCATCATCGAGCGCGTCGTGCCCGCCGACCGCGTCTCCGCCGCCATCTTCGGCAAGGAGAAACCCGCCCGCAGCGCCGCCGTGAAGCTCCTCAAGGAAGAGGCCAAGGCCGTCCTCCTCGCCGAACTCGGCGAAGGCAAGTTCACCGACGTGGACCTCAACGTCGTCTTCGAAGACCTCCAATACAAAGCCTACCGCCAGACCGTGCTCTCCCGCGGCGTGCGCGCCGATGGCCGCGGCCAGAAGGACGTCCGCCCCATCACCTCCCAGGTCGGCGTCCTCCCGCGCGTGCACGGCTCCTCGCTCTTTCAGCGCGGCGACACGCAGAACATCGCCATCGTCACCCTCGGGCCGACGAAGGAAGCCCAGGACATGGATGGCCTCACCGGCGGCGCCACCTCGAAGAGCTTCATCCTCCACTACAACTTCCCGCCGTTCTCCGTCGGTGAAGCCGGTCGTTTCATCGGCCCCGGCCGCCGCGAGATCGGTCACGGCGCCCTCGCCGAGCGCTCCCTCGTCCCGATCCTCCCGCCCGAGGACGCGTTCCCCTACGCCATCCGCGTGGTGAGCGAGATCATGGCGTCAAACGGGTCCACCTCCATGGCCTCCATCTGCGGCGGCTGTCTCGCCCTCATGGACGCCGGTGTGCCCATCACCGCCCCCGTCGCCGGCATCTCCTGCGGCCTCATGACCGAGACCGCCGCCGACGGCTCCATCGCCAAGTGGACCACCATCACCGACATCCTCGGTGAGGAAGACCACTTCGGCGACATGGACTTCAAGCTCGCCGGCACCGTCACCGGCATCACCGGCTTCCAGCTCGACCTGAAGATCAACGGTCTCCCCTTCGAGATCGCCAAGGTCGCCATCCACCAGGCCCGCGAGGCCCGCGTGGAGATCCTCCGCGCCATGCTCACCGCCCTGCCCGCGCCCCGCGCCGAGCTCAACGCCCTCGCCCCCCGCATCCAGACGATCCAGATCGATCCCGAAAAGATCGGCCTGCTCATCGGGCCCGGCGGCAAGACCATCCGTCGCATCACCGAGGTCACCGGCGCGCAGATCGACATCGCCGAAGACGACTCCGGCAAGGTCTTCATCTACTCCAACAACGCCGAGGCCATGGCCCGCGCGGTCGAGGAGATCGACTCGCTCTGCGGCGGCGGCAAACAGATCGAGATGGGCGCCACCTACCAGGGCCGCGTCACCTCCACCAAGGAGTTCGGCGCCTTCGTCGAGTGCATGGCCGGCAAGGAAGGCCTCGTGCACATCTCCGAGCTCGCCGACTTCCGCGTGCGCCGCACCGAGGACGTCGTGAAGGTCGGCGACATGATCTGGGTCAAGTGCGTCGGCATCGACGACAAGACCGGCAAGGTCCGCCTCTCCCGCAAGGTCGCCATGAAGGAGCGCGAGCAGCAGGCCCAACAACAACAGGGCGGCGCCCCCGCGGCCCCCGCCGCAGCCGAGGCTCCCGCCGAGCCCGCCGCCACCGTGCAGAGCTGAGCCCGCCCTCGTCAGCTCCAGTGCTGACTCCCGCGAAGGCCGGCGCGTCTCTCCGACGCCCGGCCTTTTTCGCGTCCGTCGCTCAAGGCTCCCCGTCCCTGCGTCGCTACACGCGGACACACACGCACGCCCCACCGCCTCCTCGCGCCCACCCCCGCCCCCCTCCGTGCGGCAAAAATCTCCCCAATTCTTGAAACAACCTGCCCTCTGCTCGCGTCACCTCCAGCTCCGCTCCGTGCTCCTCCCATGACCCCACTGCGCTGCCTGCGTCGCGTCCTTGCCCTGGTCGTCTGCGGCTGCGCCGTCCTCACCGGGCGCGCGGAGGTCGAGACGCTCACCTTGCTCACCAGCCGCGGGGATCACACCGGCCTGGCCCTCGACGCCATCGTCTATCTGATCGCCGGGGACGAGGACTGCCTCGTCACCCTCGACTACGCCAATCCCGGCGTCGCCATCGACGCCATCGAGCTCTCCGCCTGTTTCCTCGCCGACGGCGCCCTCGTGCCCGACGCCTCCGCCCGAACCTCCGCCTCGCCCGCAGCGCTGCGCGCCCCGGATGGTTTCCTCGAAGTCGCCTTCGGACTCGAGCCCGTCGGTGCCGGCACCTGGTCAGCCCGCGTCACGATCGACTACGCCGACGGCACGACCACCGTCCTCCTCTTCGGCCTCTGAGCGCCAGCCCCCTGTAGGGCCGCCGCTCGCGGCGTGCCTTGCCTCGCCCGTCCGCGCCCGCGGCGTGGCCCAAGGGCCAGCCCTACATCTCCCGCTCTCCCTTCTCAGCTCCGGCTTCTGGCCTCTGCCCTCTGCCCTCTGCCCTCTGGCCTCCGGCTTCCGGCTTCCGGCCTCTGCCTTCCGCCCGTCCTCAGCGTGCCACCCCGCC
>JACMLW010000070.1 GCA_014379385.1 Phycisphaerales bacterium | reverse complement strand
TCTTTGTCCCGGGGCCTTCAAGCCTGTGCGATGAACTCCTATCTCGAGCGGCAAGGCACGGAACAGTTCTTCGCGTTGCGAATTTCTTTTCGCAAATCGAAGAACAAGCGGTGGATTTGTTGGCGTTCCGTGGCCTGCTCGTCCCCTCTGTAAAATACTTGTACGTCAAGGTCTTGCCTGCGCCAGGTTCGCGCGGTCAGGTTGCTTGTGCTGGATCGAGCCTGCTCTCAAAGCGGGCATGTTCAGAAAGGCCCATTCCACTCCCGAGTGGCCCTTCCAGAGTGCCCACCAGTCGATGCGATGCGCTTGACCACCACCGCGAGACAGACCGACGACCGGCAGCGCGTGCTCGACGCGACGGACATCTCCTCGCTCATCGGCGAGCACCTCTCGCTCCGCCCCAAGGGCCGCGAGCTCGTCGGCCTCTGCCCGTTTCACGACGACCACACCCCCTCAATGTGCGTGATCCCGCACAAGCAGATGTACCACTGCTTCTCCTGCGGAGCCGGCGGTAACGCCATCACCTTCGTCCGCGAGTACCACAAGATGGGCTTCCGCGAAGCCCTTGAGTACCTCGCGCACCGGGCCAATATCACGCTGACCCCTTGGCGTCCCGGCGCTTCCGCCGAATCCGCGGACGCCTCCCGCTCCGCGCGCGACGAAATCCTGTCGGCCAACCTCACCGCCCAGGCGTTTTTCCGCGTTCTGCTCGATCACCCCGAGCACGGCAAGTCCGCGCGCGAGGTGATCGATCGCCGCCTTATCTCGCCGCACATGGTCGACCTCTTCGGGCTCGGCGTCTCCCCCGATCGCTGGGACGGCCTTGAACGCACCATCGCCGGCAAGCGACTCGATCCCGCACGCTTCCTCCGAGCCGGGCTACTCAAGAAGCGCGACTCGGCCCCCGGCCTCTACGACGCCTTCCGCAACCGCCTCATGTTCCCGATCCAGGACCAGATCGGCCGCGTGATCGGCTTCGGCGCCAGGCGCCTCAACGACGAGGACGAGCCCAAGTACCTCAACTCGGCGGAGTCACCCGTCTTCGACAAGTCCACCACCCTGTACGGCCTGGCGCAGGCGGCGCAGTCGATCCGCAAGTCGCGCAGCGCGATCGTCACCGAGGGGTACATGGACGCCATCGCCTGTCACCAGGCAGGGTTCACGAACGCCGTCGCCACGCTCGGCACCGCCATGACGGCCGGCAACGCCCGCGCCCTGCGCCGGCTCTGCGAGACCGTCATCTTGCTTTTCGATGGCGACGAGGCCGGGCAGAAAGCCGCCCACCGCGCCGTCGAGGTTTTCTTCGCCGAGCCTATCGACGTCAAGATCGCCATCCTCCGCCCCCACACCGACGCGAAAGACCCGGACGAACTCCTCAAGCGACCCGGCGGACCCGAGACCTTCACCGCCGTCCTCGCGGCCGCCATCGACCCGCTCACCCTCCTGCTCGCCAAGGTCCGCTCTGACCTTGCCGGCAAGGGCGTCTCCGCGCAGAGCCGCATCGCCGAAGAGTTCCTCGGACGCCTCGCCGATCTCGGCCTTGGGCGCGTGGACCACGTCCGGCGCGAGCTCATTGTCCGCCGCCTCGCCCAGATGACCGGCGGCCACACCGAAACGCTCCAGAAGTTCCTTGTCTCCAAGACCAGCCGCCAGCGCCCGGCCGCCGCCTCAACTCCCTCTGCCGACGCCTCGCCCGCCAAACCCGCCTACACGCTCGACGAACGCCTCCTCGGCTGCATCCTTTGCGAGCCCGCCCTCGCCACCGAGAGCGAAGATGTGGACCTTGTCCTCACCGGCCGCCTTGAGGCCCCGAGCCTCCGCGAGGTGGCGGCCGCCGTCGAATCGCTTGTAATGGCCGGCACGCCCCCGCACCTCTCCCGTGTCCTGGCGGCCCTCGACGATTCCTCTGCCCAGCAGGCCGCGGCACAGCTCGCCCGCGAAATCGAATGCTTCGCCGGCGACAAGCCCGACCGGGTGCGCGAACTCTGGATCGGCTGGACCTCCGACCATCGGCGGGAGTCGGCGCTCCGCGAGGCCGGCATCGGGCCGGAGTTCGAGGGCGCCGCCGTTCAACCGTTTAGCTCCGACCCTTGGGCCGCCGCTCTCAGTGGCCTGACCACCCTCCGCGAAGTCCGCGCCTCTATCGGCGACCTGCCCGACCAGATGCCCCGGCCCCTCTCGGCCTAGATCGAGCCCCGAACCAACTCTCACATTCATTACCCCACGCTCAACCAGATCGAACACCAGATGGTTCAACCACTTGCAGAGACGGCGGCCGCCCTCGCGGCCAACCACGAAGAGACCCGCGACGGCGCCCGGGAACCCCACGCCTCGCGTCTGGAAGACCAGGAGACACCCGTGATCTGCGACTTTCACCCGGCCCTTGTTAGCCTCATCGAGCTCAGCGTCCAGCGCTCGTGGATGAGTTTCGAGGAGCTCAACAACACCCTCCCCGACGAGATGGTTGATCCCGAGCGCCTCCATGAACTGCTCGTCACCCTCGATGGGCGGGGCATCGAGCTCATCGACGAGATGGAGTACCGCGCCCGCGTCTATCGCGAGTCCAAGAAGCGCGCGGCCGAGAAGTCGCTCGTCGGCGCCACCGTCGGGCCCAAGAACCTCCGCGCCATGAGCGTCCCCGGCGGCGAGCGCATGGGCGATCGCGATTGGCTCCGCCTGAGCCTGCAAGCGGTGATCGAGGCCAAGCCCTCAAAGGAACCGGCCCCGCCTGCCCAGACCGCCGCGTCCCAGACCCCCGAGGAGGCCCGGGAGGACGAGGAGATCCGCAAGGAACTCGTCGAGGCGCTGGCGGTCTCGGGCGGGTCCGACGTCACGGGCCGCCGGATCGACGACCCTATCCGCATGTACCTCTCGCAGATGGGCAGCATCCCGCTGCTCACTCGCGACGAGGAGATCCGCCTGGCCAAGAAGATCGAGACCACGCGGATGATCTTCCGCCGTCGCTGCCTCGAGAGCGACCACGTGCTCACGCAGGCGCACGCCCTCCTTCGGCAGGTTCAGACGGGCGAGTTGCCCTTCGACCGCACCATGCGCATCAGCACCGCCGAGGAAAACGCAAAGGCCAAGATCACCAAGCGCATCCCCTACAACCTCGCGACCCTCGAAAAACTCATGGAGCTCAACCGCAAGGACTGGGAGTCGCTCCTCCAGGCCCGCGCCGCGACGGACGACGAGGCGGTCTCCGAAATCCACGAGCGCATCGCCACCCGCCGCCGCAAGATGGCCGCGCTCACCGAAGAACTCAGTCTCCGCACCGGCCGCATTGTCCCGCTGATGAAGAAGCTCCGAAGCATCGCCAAGAAAATGCGCGATGTGCAGGACGAGCTGCGTCGGGCCATCAAGTTCCCCAAGCGCTACGACCCGGAGGACGTGCAGGTTCTGACCGAGGAACTGGCCGGTCTCCGCAACCTCGTGCTCGAGGAGCCCGAGGAACTCGCCCGCCGCATCAAGGAGCTCGACACCGTCTTCTGGGAGTATGAGCAGGCCAAGCGCGACCTCGCCGGCGGCAACCTCCGCCTCGTCGTATCCATCGCGAAAAAATACCGCAACCGCGGCCTGCCCTTCCTCGACATCATCCAGGAGGGGAACACCGGCCTCCTCCGCGCCGTCGATAAGTACGAGTACAAGCGCGGCTACAAGTTCTCCACCTACGCCACGTGGTGGATCCGCCAGGCCATTACCCGCGCCATCGCCGACCACGCCCGAACCATCCGCGTCCCGGTCCACATGATCGAGACGATGACCAAGCTGCGCAACATCCAGAAGCTCATCCTGCAGGACACCGGGCGCGAGCCGACGATCGAGGAACTGGCCGAGAAGGCCGGCATGAATGTGTGGGAAGCGCGGCGCGTCATGAAGATCAGCCGCCACCCCGTCTCCCTCGACCGCCCCGTGGGCGAGACCGAGGACAGCTACTTCGGCGACTTTATCCCCGACGAGAAGCAGGGCTCCCCCTCAGAGACCGCCGCCACCGACATGCTCAAGCAGCGGATCGAGCAGGTGCTGCGCGGGCTTACCTACCGCGAGCGCGAGATCATCAAGCTCCGCTACGGCATCGGCGACGGGTACACCTACACGCTCGAGGAGGTCGGCCGCATCTTCAAGGTCACGCGCGAGCGCGTGCGCCAGGTCGAGGCCAAGGCCATCCGCAAACTGCAGCACCCCGTGCGCGCCCGCAAGCTCTCGGGCTTCGTCGATGGCTCCGACGGTGACGAAACCGTCGGCTTCGAGTAGCCCCGCCCAGCGCGGTTCAATCGCACTAGAGCATCTCGCCGCCCTCGTCCGTGGTGCCTCGGCTCTCTCCTTTCCGCTCTCTCCGCTCCCTCGCCGCATACACCCGCTCGAACACCGGCGTCGCCATGAGCGTCGTCACCAGCGCCATCACCACCATGATGGAGAACAGCGACTGGCTGATGATCCCCCGCTCGTAGCCGATGTTCAGCAGGATCAGCTCCATCATCCCGCGCGCGTTCATGAGCGCACCGACTCCTCTCGCCTCGCGCTCGGTCTCCCCGGCCAGCCTCGCTGCCGCCCAGCACGCAACACCCTTCCCCACGCACGCCGCGACGAGCACAATCACCGTGAGCCCCCACAACTCCGCCGTGTTCACGAGGCCGAGCTTGGTGTTGAGCCCTGAGTACACGAAGAACAGCGGCACAAGAAGCGCCGTCGTCAGCGGCCCGATGCGCGATCGAAGCTCCTTCGCGAATGCCCCCCGCGGCATGCACACCCCCAGGATGAACGCGCCGAACACGGAGTAGATCCCGATCGCGTCGGTGAACCAGCTCGCCGCCATCAACATCGCGAGCACGAGCGCCAGCGTCGCCGAACTCATCTCTCCACGCCGCTCCACCGCTCGCCCAAGCCCCCGCAGCATTGGGCGCACCACCAGCAGGCAGACCGCCGCGTACAGCACGCCCCCAACGATCGCCGCCACCGCGATCGTCGCATCATCGCTGAACGTCGCCAGCACCACCGCGAACAGGCACCACGCCGCGGCGTCGTCCACGGCGCCGGCCGCCAGCGCCAGCACGCCCACGGGTGAGCCGGCCATCCCGCTCTCGTGCAGGATCCGCGCCAGCATCGGAAACGCCGTGATGGCCATGGCAGAGCCCATGAACAGCATCGCCTGCACCAGTCGCGTGCTCTCATCCGGAAAGAGCCCGCGGTCCTCGGCCAGGAACGTCGCGAGGACCGCCCCGAGGGTGAACGGCACCACCATACCGACAAGCGAGACCGCCGCGGCCCCGCGCACCCGCTTACGGATAAGGTCGAGGTCGAACTCGACGCCCACGAGGAACATGTAGAGCGCCAGACCCACCTGCGCCACCGCGTAGATCACCCGCTTGCTCTCGGGCGGGAAGAGCGTGGTGTACACCCCCGGCGCCACCGCGCCGAGCAGCGATGGACCGAGTAGAACGCCCGCGATCATCTCGCCCATCACCTGGGGTTGCCCCACGCGCCGGGCCAGCAGGCCGACGGCGCGGCAGACGAGCAGGATCAGCGCGAGCTGCAGGAAAAACAGGATGGCGAGCTGATGATGGCCCGAGGGATCAGGAAAGAATTCCATATAACAACCCGGGGCTAAGCCGCTGCACGGGCCGACGGCTCGGTGCGTAGGCTTGGCCCGAAAAACAAGGCCACGATGAGCGCGCTCGCCAGGCCGAGCGCGGCCTGGACGAACCACAAACGCGGCCAGTTGGTCACGGTGGTCACGCCGTCTACGCCCGTTGTGGACGTGATGGCGTACGAGTCCAGCCACTGGTTATACAGCCCCGCGAGCACCGGGCCAAGCCCGAGGATGATGATGCCGAACACGGTCTGCGCCGAGTGGCGGATGTCTTTCGGGGCCACCTTCTCGACGAAGACGTACGCGCCCGCGAAGAAGAATCCGTAGCAGAGGCCATGCAGCGTCATGGCGGCGAGCATCAAATGCTTCGTCTCGGGCGTGAGCATCGCAAAGATGGCGTAGCGCGCGGCGAACGAGAGGGCCCCGAGCGTGAGCACCCAGCGGAACCCGATGCGGGAAAGGAACAGCCCGAGCACCGCGAGCACGATGATCTCGGCGTACTGGCCGATCGACATGATGGCCCCCACGTGCGCATCGGCAAAACCCAGGTACGTGATGAAGTTAGCCGTCCGCATGAAGTAGACCTGGTGGATCATGGAGATCGGTAGAGCCGCGATAGTCGCCACGAGGAACCCGCGGCGCTTGAGCAGCGAGAATGCCTCGAAGACGGCGAAGGGGCTCTTGGCGCTGTGCGTCGGGGGAGTCTTGGGGAGGAAGAGCATCGCCCAGAGACCATACAGGATGGAGATCGCGCCGCTGACGCGCAGGCAGTCGCCCCAGAGGTGCGTGGCGTTGGGCTTGGGGGTTCCCTCGACAAACGGAGGGAGGACGGTGCCTTGCAGGTTCGTCTGCAGCCAGATCAGCGGGAAGAGCGTGGAGGCCACGATCCAGCCGATGGTGCCCCAGGTGCGCACCGGCGGGAACTGCTTCTCGGGGCTGCGCAGGTTGGCGAAGGCGATCGAGTTGGTGAGCGAGAGCGTCGGCATGTACGTGATGCTGTAGAGGATCGAGAGCAGCAGGAATGTGTTGTAGTCCTTGACGTAGTACGTCGAGAGCTTGACCATGCCGCCCAGGATCAGCAGGATGCCGAGGTACTTCTCGGCGTTCATAAAGCGATCGGCGATCTGCCCGCCGAGGAATGGCGCCGACGCCGCGCCGATCGAGGCGGCCATGCCGATGATCCACCCCATCTGCCCATTGGTGAAGCCGAGGCCGCCCTCCGCCACCGGCCCGGTGAGGTACTTCGCGAGGTACGGCAGCCATGCGCCCCACACCGCATACTGCAGGAACATCATCATCGAGAGCGAAGCGAACGCGGAACGCTGGGCTGGCGGTGGTGCGCTGGGTGTGTCCATGGAGCGCCGAGTGTACAAAGAGCCGGGCGCGGCGTGTAGGTATAGTGGCGGCGGAGCACTTTGAGGAGCCGTCGATGGGACACCGCCCGGTCACGCTGTTTACCGGCCAATGGGCCGACCTTCCGCTCGAGAAGCTGGCCGCGATGGCCGGCCGGGATGGATGGGGGTACGACGGCCTCGAGCTGGCGTGTTGGGGCGACCACTTCGACGTGCAGCGGGCGCTGGCGGACGAGTCGTACTGCCGCGGCCGGCGCGACTTGCTCGCCAAGCACGGGCTCTCTTGCTGGGCGATCAGCAACCACCTCGTCGGCCAGGCGGTGTGCGACCCGATCGACTCGAGACATCAATCGATCGTGCCCGTGCGGGTCTGGGGCGATGGCGACCCGGAGGGTGTCCGCCGGCGTGCCGCGGAGGAGATGACGGCTACGGCGCACGCCGCGGCGAAGTTGGGCGTCAAGGTCGTCAACGGGTTCACGGGTTCATCGATCTGGCACAAACTGTATTTCTTCCCCCCGACGTCCGCGGCGGAGATCGATGTGGGCTACGCCGACTTCGCGCACCGGTGGAACCCGATCCTCGACGAGTTCGACAAGGCGGGGGTGCGGTTCGCGCTCGAGGTGCATCCGACCGAGATCGCGTACGACATCCACACGACGCGGCGCGCGATCGAGGCTGTGGGCGGCCGGCGGGCCTTCGGGTTCAACTTCGACCCCTCGCACCTGCTGTGGCAGGGCGTCGATCCGGTGAAGTTCATCGATGCCTTCGGCGACCGCATCTACCACGCCCACATGAAGGACGTGGCGCGGTCGCTCGACGGCGAGTCGTCGATCCTGGGATCGCACCTGGCGTTCGGCGATCACCGGCGCGGGTGGGACTTTCGTTCGCCCGGGCGCGGCGAGGTGGACTTCGAGGGGATCGTGCGGGCGCTCAATCGTGTTGGATACGCGGGGCCGATGTCGGTTGAGTGGGAGGACTCGGCGATGGCCCGCGAGCACGGGGCGAGCGAGGCCGGGGCGTTCGTGCGGTCGGTGGATTTTACACCGGCCGGGGGCGCGTTCGACGCTGCTTTCGCGGAGACGGGTCGTTAGAGGCTGTCGAGACGTGTCCAGGCGGCATTATTCTTGGAAGACTCTTGAGCGGCGTGGATGAAGCGGACGCCGCGGGCGCCTTCGCGGACGGTGGGGATGAGCTTGGCGAGGTCGCCCAGCGCAGCGCCCGAAGATTGAGCACGGATGGCCTCGAAGATGCCACGATAGATATTCGCGAAGGCTTCGATGAAGCCCTCGGGATGGCCGGGCGGGAGGCGGGTGGAGAGTGCGGCGGCACCAGAGCCCACGCAGGCGCTGCCGCGGGTGATGATGCGGCGCTCGCCGGCGAGGGAGTTCACCACGAGCTCGTTGGGTTGTTCCTGGCGCCAGGAGAGTCCGCCCTTGTCGCCGTAGACGCGCAGCGAAAGACCGTTTTCTTCCCCGACACAAACCTGCGAAGCGGTAAGCACCGCCCGGGCAGGCGGGGCGCCGGGAACGGTGGGCTTGAAGCGGATGAGGATCGCCGCGTCGTCGTCCACGCGCCGGCCCGGGACGAAGCTGGTCAGATCGGCCGCGAGGGAGTCGACTTCGAGACCGGTGACGAACGCGGCGAGGTTCTCGGCGTGGGAACCGATGTCGCTGATCGCGCCGCCGCCGGCCTTAGCCGGGTCGGAGCGCCATGAGGCTTGTTTCTGGCCGGTTGATGCGAGGTCGGTCGCGAGCCAGCCTTGGTGATACTCGACGAAGACCTTGCGGATGGTCCCGAGCTCGCCGGCATGAACGAGCTCTCGCGCGCAGCGGACGAGTGGGTAGCCGATGTAGTTGTAGGTGACGGCGAGGAGCCGACCGGATGTCGCCGTTAGGCGCTCGAGGTCGGCGACTTCCTGGACCGAGTGACAGAGTGGCTTGTCGATGATGACGTTGAAGCCGCCGCCCGGAGCGTCCAGGCAGGCCTTGGCGATCTCGAAGTGCGTGTGGTTGGGCGTGACGATGACGATCGCTTCGAGCCGGTCGGTCCCGGTGCGCTTGGATTCCCCCGCGATAAGTTCGCGCCAGGAGGCGTAGGTGCGGGCCGGATCGAGCCCGAGTTCGCGCCCTGACTGCGTCGCGGCATCTGGCGTTGAGGCGAGCGCGCCGGCGACGAGCTCTGCCTCTCCGTCGAGGCGGATGGCCAAGCGATGGACGGCGCCGATGAAAGCCCCGCGCCCGCCGCCGATCATGCCAAGTTTGATCACGCGTTTCTCCCCGGCCTCACCGCTCCGCGTTGCACACCATGCACAAGCGGGCATGGGTGGCCGCTCTCACAACGCACCCGTGACGCACAAATTGCCCGCCGTTGCTCATGTCTGGATTGAAGTCCAGCGCCATGCCATAGTGGATTGGCAGCAGTTTCAGATGACCCTCGCACACTGGGCACCGCTCGGCGCACCACTGGACGGCGCTCAGCAGGTGGTCGATGAACTTGGGATTGCGCCACGTCTCGGGTCCATGGCCGAACGCTGAGTAGAAGACCTTTCCATCAACTCTCGGCGCAATCCACGAAAGCGGATATTGCCGACCGAGGGAGGCGCCCGGCGTGCTGCCGTCAAGTGATGCAAGCACGCCCAGGCCGCGATCCACGGAACTGAACTCGTAGATCTCGTCGGTGATTGAGAACGAAGAGGGATTCTGGGCAACCAGCGGCATCAGGGAAGCCATCATCGGAATCTGGGGTTGATCCGCCACCACCCGCACTTCCTCGTTCCACGGGTGGCTCTCAAACCTTGCCCCGATGAGCGCGATGTAACGTGGATTGTCGCGCAGCGTGTCGGTCGCCGAGTGCACGCCCACGAGCGAGCCGCCCGACTCAACCCATCCAGCCAGCATCTCGACGTCCAATGGAATGTCCCCGCTGGTGTAGAGCATGACGATATCAACGCTCGCGAGAACCTCGGGCGTCAGGTCACGGATGTCGTCAGAATGAGCAAACTCGAGCCAGTCGAGCTCGGCGGCCTTCTGCTTAAGGATCTGAACCGTCTCGGGCAGCACCTCGTGTCGGTAGCCAACTGAGTGTGTGCAGTAGAACACCCGCACGGGCTCATCGGGCCGGCGAGTCCGCACCGAGACCTTCGGGCCGGCTTTCACGCGCAGGTCGCGCCACTCGATCTGGTTTCCCTTGTGGTGCGTCTGGAGCGCGATGTGGCCTTCCTTGAAGTCCGTCAGAAACGCATCCACCACCGGCACTCCGTTGATCCAGGTCTGCACATGGTCGCCGACGGTGCGGATGCGGTAATCGAACCACGCGTTGTCGCGGCTGACCGGCCCCTTCATCCCCGCTGCCTCGGCATTGGGCCACGCGCGGTCGTAGATGCACCCCGTGAAGTTCTTGGGGTCGTGATTGTCCACCTGCGACTCGTAGCCGAGCGGCCAGGTGTTGGGGTCCTCTGGTCGCGGCACGGTCCGGAAGTAGAGCCCGCTGTTGCCCTTGGCGTTCACGCGCACAAGGGCGCGGATCTCGAGATTGCCGTACTTCTCATTGGTGAACAGGTGGCCGGGGCCATCGCGCCCGACGAGGGTGCCGTCCTCGACTTTCCACTCGCCACCGCCGCGGGGCGTCCAAAGGTCGAGCTTCTCCGTAATCAGCGGCTTGAAGCCGGGCTCCTCGGGGTCTGGAGAGAGATCTCGGATCTTGAGGTTGCGGTAGCGGATGGGATCGCCGTGGTCCTGGAGCGAGATGTACCCGGTCGTGGCGCGGTCGCGGAGGGGTGATTTGTTGGCCGGGTCGTGGACGAAGCCGCGATCATCGAGCTTCTGTTCGGTATGGATCTGCTTGCCGTTGAGCCAAACATTGAGGGTGTCGCCGACGAGCTTGATGCGGTAGGAGTTCCATTCGCCGGCGGGGTTCACGGCCATCTCGGAGGGAATGATCGCCCCGTACACCGCTCCGCAGTTATTGATCGCGGGCTCCTGGCCGTGGGAATCGAATATCTGGACCTCGAAGCCGGTGAAAGCGGGATCGCCGTTGCTGCTGCCGCGAAGGCCGACGCCGGAGTTGCCCTTGGGAGGGACGTTGAAGTCCAGCACGAGCTCGAAGTCGCGGTACATGCGGTCGGTGCGGAGCCACCAGCCCTTGCCGGGCTTGAGGGCGATGAGTTCGCCGTCTTTGGCGCCCCAGGCACCGGCCTCGCCACCTTCCTTCCAGTTGGCGAGGGTGGCTCCATCAAAGAGCAGGGTCCAGCCGTCCTGCTTCTCCTGATCGGAGAGGGTGTTGGTGGTGGGCGAGGGGGGGTCGCGCTGGGGCGCGCCCAGCGCGGGACGCGCCATGCCGATCCACATCAGCATCACTGCGAACACCGCCAGCGTGGTCCAGATCTGTCGCATCGAGACACTCCTTACAATTACCGGTGGCGAACAGGCTGCCAGCCGCCCACTACCACGGGCCCTACACCATACTTCCGGGACCGTTCAGTCCTGTGCGCCAAAGGTGAACGGCAAGAAAAAAACTATCCGCCCGGTCATACTAAAGGAATGACGATCCCTGTGCCGCCCTTCAGACTGGTAGCCCGTCTGGCCGCCCCGTTCCTGGTTATCTTCTTAGCCACCTCGCCACGACCGGCACTTGGGCAGGGGTACATCTGCGCCGAAGGGGGCGGGGGCGTCAACCGGGGCGACTGGGTGTCGCCGATCTTCGAGTGGATGGTCACGAGCGCCCGCGAGGGCATGAAGACCAATGGACGGGAGTTACGCCAACCGCTCGTAGTGGTTCTGGGGTCGCGCGATGACGACGCACCCGGCGATCCGCAGGACAAGCCGCCGGAGGGAAGCGACCACACGCTGTCGCGGTTTGTCTCGGCGGGGGCCGCGGCGTCGGCCGACCTGTGGGTGACGGCGGCGAACGCGGACACCGACGCGACGTACGCGACGATCGCCGGGGCGGACATCATCTGGATGCGCGGGGGGGACCAGTCTCGCTACGTGAAGTTCTGGAAGGGGACGAAGACCGAGGGGGCGATTCGCGAGGTGTTCAAGAAGGGCGGGGTGGTGGGTGGGACGAGCGCGGGGTGCGCGGTGCTGGGGCAGGTAATCTACGACGCGCTGGGCGGCTCCGCCTACAGCACCGATGTCCTTGCTGACGGGCGATCACCAAAGATCACGATGACCACTGGGTTCCTCGGACTGACGCCGGGTGTGATCTTCGACACGCACTTCACCGAGCGGACGCGGATCACGCGCCTGGCGGTAATGCTCGGGCAGTGCCAGTTGGACCGCAGGCCAATATTCCTCGGCGTCGGAGTTGACACGCGAACGGCGGTGTGCATCAGCCCTGACGGCATGGCGGAGGTGCGCGGGCAGGGGGCCGCGACGGTGGTGTTCTTGACCGGGGAGAGCGACGTGGTGCTGGAGGCCGGCAAGCCGCCGGTCGTGACGAACATCTCGTACATGCAGTGTGTGGCGGGCGACCGCTTCTCGACCCGGCTCCCCGACCGGTTCTGCCCGCATCACAACGAGCTGCCCTCTCCGTTGAACTCCGGGCCCGTTCGCCCCGGGTGGCCCGCGGGCGGGATTGAGCGGCTCGCGCTCAAGGGCGACGACGACGCGAGCGCCGAGCATGGGTGCGTTCGGGTTGAACCGACGGAGCGCCCGAACGCGCTGCTGGATGGGGAGCTGAAGGTTCGGCCCGGCACCGGGCGGCTGCCGGGGTTTGTGGTGCAGCCGCAGACCTTCGATTCGACGACCCACGATGAGAATCGCTTCGGCGGGGGGGTGTGGGCGCTCGCGAGCCACCCGGGTGCGTGCAACGGGGGGATCTTTCTCAGCACCGGGTGCGACGCGGCGGTCGAGCCCGACGGCAAGATGCGGGTGAGTTCTTGGGGCGAGAGGCCGCTCTCGGCGCTGCTACTGGATACGTCGCGCGCGTGCGTGTTCGACTTCGCGCAGTCAAAGACGAACTCCGAAAGCGCCGGGCCGCGCCAAGCGGTCGGCCTCGAAGGGGCCCGCTTGCATGTGCTCGCGCCGGGGTGGGGGTACGACCTAGCGAAGCACCGCGTGCTCCCGCCGGAGAAGGCGACGACAAACGAACAAGCGACACCGGTGGGCGCAGGCAAATAATCGAGGAGCGAGAACCAGTCGACCTGACACGCTAGTTCGGGTTGTTCACAACCATCCCGCCGCCGAGCGATGACTTGGCCTGGGTCGCGGCCTGCTTGCTGGGGAATCCCCCCACTAGCACCACGAACTCGGTGCGTCCGGCACGTCCGGAGCGCTGCACCACGCGCGATCCGGGCAGCCCCGCTGAAGCCGCAGCCCGCCCGGCGCGGACCGCCTCGGCATCGGCATTGGCCCTCTTGGTAAAGACGCCGAGTTGCACGGCGAAGGGGCCCGGGACACTCGCGCCTCCCCCCGATCCCGCTGCCGCCCCGGCGCCGCTCGCGGAGGCAATACGCTCGTCGAGCGCGGCCTTGAGCTGGGGGTCGTCCGCCAGCGTGGCACCCACGCTGTACTGCGCTCTCGCTTTGTCCAGCTGGTTCGCCTTGGCGTAGGCATCACCGGCATTGAGCGAGGCCTGCGCGGCCTCGTCCCCGCTCATCCGCTTCGACGCGGCGCTCAGCAGGTCGCCCGCACGCTGGTGGTCGCCGCGCTGCGAGGCGATGAGCCCGAGGGTGGCCCCCGCCCGGCCGGCGATGGCGGCGTCCTGGCTTGACGTAAGCGGGCGCAACGCCCGTTCTGCTTCGGCGATCTTGCCCAGGGCGTGGGCCGCGAGGCCCGAGATCAGGGCCGCGCGTTCCTTCTCGGGGCCGGAGGCGTCGTTCATGTGCTCGGTCGCGAGGTCGTGCGCCTCGGCGTAGTTTCCCTGGTCGTACAGGGCGACGTATCCGTCGGGCCCGTCAGCCTTGTTGGCGCAGCCCGGCAATCCGGCCGCGACGACGGCTGAGCAGGCCGCATATGCGAACACCCGGCACGCGATCACCCGACGAGCAAGCTTTGGCATCCTCATGGCTATTCCCCTGTGACGCTCCCTGTGACAGGAACGCCGACTTGCGGTAGGGTATCGGAGACCGCGGCCGCCGTGGTGCAGTTCTTTCTGTCGCTCTCCAGGCGCCTGCGCTCCATCGGAACCCGCCCCGCCCATGTCGCTCCACTGGCCGATCCTCAAAGCGCTCCTCAAGCACCCCACTCGACCGTGCATCGTGGACGACGCCCGCTCGTACCGGGGCATCGATATCGCGGTGGCGTCCTCGCATGTGGCCGCGGCGATCGCCGGGGTGTGCGCGACCAGAACGGTGGCGCTGCTGCTGCCGACCTCGGGCGCGTTCCCAATCGGGGGCTTGGCGGGGTGGATGGCGGGCAAGACGATCGTCCCGCTGAACTACCTGCTCAAGCCGGAGGAACTGAAGTACGTCCTGGCTGACTGCGGCGCCGACACGGTGATCGCGGTGCAGCCCATGCTCGACTTTCTCGGCTACAGGCCGGAGGTGAAGAACCTTCTTCGCCTTGAGGACATCAACTTCAGGTCGATGCCCGACGTGCGCTGGCCCGCTCGCCCCAGCGATGACGACCTCGCCCTGCTGCTCTACACCTCGGGCACGAGCGGCCGGCCGAAGGGCGTGATGCTGACGCACGGGAACATCCGCGCCAACGTGGAGCAGATCCGCGACTGGATCCCGTTCACTCCGAACGAATCGTTCCTGGGCGTGCTCCCGCAGTTCCATTCCTTCGGGCTGACGGCGCTGACGCTCTTGCCGCTCGCGGCGGGCTGCCCGGTGGTGTACACGGCCCGCTTCGTGCCGCAGAAGATCGTGCGGCTGATGCGCGAGCACCGGCCGACCGTGTTCATAGCGATCCCTTCCATGTACAACGCGATGCTGCATGTGAAGGACGCGGGGCGAGAGGATTTCGCGAGCCTCCGCTACGTGGTCTCGGGCGGTGAACCGCTCCCGGAAGCCGTGTTCCAGGGTTTCCGTGATCGATTCGGCGTGACCATCAATGAAGGGTACGGGCTCACGGAGACCTCGCCGGTCAGCAACTGGTGCCGCCCGCAGGACTACCGCCACCGCTCCGTGGGCATGCCCCTGCCGCGGGTGCGCGAGCGCATCGTGGATATCAACACCGGCGCCGATCTGCCCCCCGGCCACGAGGGCGAGATCCGCATCGCCGGCCCCCACATCATGCGCGGGTACTACCACCTTCCCGCGGAGACCATCTCGGCGTTTGACGAGCAGGGATTCTTCCGCACGGGCGACATCGGCCGGATGGATGAAGACCGGCATCTGTACATCACGGGGCGGCTGAAGGAGATGCTCATCGTCGCGGGCGAGAACGTCTTTCCGCGCGAGATCGAGGAGGTGCTCGATAAGCACCCGGTCGTCAAGGCCAGCGGCGTGGTGGGCATGGTTGATGCCCTTCGCGGCGAACTGCCCTTGGCGTTCGTGGAGCTGCGCGAGGGAGCGGTCTTTGATGAGAAGGACATTCTGGCGTGGTGCCGCAAGCACCTGGCGGGGTACAAGGTGCCGCGCGAGGTGCGGGTGCTGGCCGAGCTGCCACGCAACCCTACAGGCAAGGTGCTGCGCCGCGAACTCAAAAAACTGGTCTGAGGGGAATGCATGGAGTACTCGCCGGCTTTCTTCATGAAGTCCTGGTGGCCAAGCCCTCATCCCTATACTCCGCCATGCAGCTCTATATCGATACCGCGAACCTCGATGAAATCCGTCAGGCCCATGACCTTGGCGTTCTTGACGGCGTCACCACCAACCCATCGCTGATCGCGAAGGAGAAGGTCGATTACCGCAAGCGGCTCGGCGAGATCTGCGAACTCGTGAAGGGTCCCGTCTCCGCCGAGGTCGTCGCGACCGACTTCGCGGGCATGATGAAGGAGGCCGGCGAGAACGGGAAGATCGCCGAGAACATCGTCATCAAGCTCCCCTGCACAGTGGACGGCCTGAAGGGGTGCAAGGCCCTGTCGGACAAGGGCGTCAAGACCAACATGACGCTCTGCTTCCAGCCGCTCCAGGCGCTGATGGTGGCCAAGGCCGGCGCGTTCCTCGTCAGCCCGTTTATCGGACGTATCGACGACATCGCCGAGGACGGCATGAATGTCATCCATAAGATCCGAGCCATCTACGACAACTACGGGTACGAGACGATGATCCTCGCGGCGTCCATCCGCCACCCCAAGCACATGGTCGAGTGTGCCCTGGCGGGCGCTGACGTCGCCACCGTTCCCTTCAAGGTCATCCAGGACATGCTCAAGCATCCCCTCACCGACCAGGGCCTCGAGAAGTTCACTTCCGATTACCGCAAAGCCTTCCCCAGTTGAGACGTCTTCAGTTGACCGGGGCCCGGAATCGCGTACTGTTTCGCCGCGGCTGATTGTGTCCGTTGGGTAGGTAGCTCAGTTGGTAGAGCACCGCATTGAAAATGCGGGTGTCGCCGGTTCAAGTCCGGCTCTACCCATTCTCTGTCGATCTCCGGTTGAACGAACCTCACCCAAGGCAGGGTGGTCGAGGAGGCTGCGCGTCGCTCGGGCCCGCTCCTGCACGTCGCCAAGAGCTCCCCAGCCATCGATTTTGTTTCGGGGGCATCCCCGTGTTCGAGCGCCACTGAACACTGGGCGGGTCGAACTAGGAACTTCACCTGTTTTCCCTAATAAAACGACCTGCTAACGGGGCAAGTGCTGTCGTTTCCCTGTAGCCTGATAGAACCGCACCGGTGAGGATACTGCTGCGCCCCATTTGGGAGGGGCTATCGCGAAGCACACACCTTGATCGTGTGTCGGTTGGAGACGATTCGATGCACGAAGCTTCCAAAGGCTCCGTAACAATCGTGGCGGCAGCACCCGACACTCTCGACACAACCCAGCTTCTTCAAGCCCTCGTGGCCTTGAAGAAGGGCGATTTCTCGGTGCGCCTCCCTGTTTCGTGGACGGGCGCCGCCGGCAAGATCGCCGACACGCTCAACGACGTCATCGAGCTCAACGAGAAGATGGCCCGCGAGCTCGAGCGGTTGACCGTCGTGGTCGGCAAAGAGGGCAAGATCAACCAGCGCCTCAGCTCGGCCGGCATGGGCGGGTCGTGGGGAACGCTGGTCGAGAGCGTCAACACGCTCATCGACGACCTCGTGCGACCGACCACCGAAATGACGCGCGCCATCGCCGCCGTCGCCCAGGGCGACTTGCTCCAGACCGTGCGTCTCGACGTCGACGGTCGTCAGCTCGAAGGCGAGTTCCTTCGCTCCGCGACGATCGTCAACACGATGATTCAGCAGCTCGCCGTGTTCACCTCCGAAGTGACGCGTGTCGCACGCGAAGTCGGCACTGACGGCAAGCTCGGCGGCCAAGCTCAGGTGCGCGAAGCGTCGGGTGTGTGGAAGGTCT
>JACMLW010000069.1 GCA_014379385.1 Phycisphaerales bacterium | reverse complement strand
TCGGCGCCGCCGGCGCGGGCTCCGCCGGCTTCGGCGGCGGCGTCAGTGTGCGGCCCGTGATCGCGGCGATCTCGCGCGCCAGGCCGACATGGCTGAGGCAGTCGCCGCGATTCGAGGTGATCTCGACGTCGAGCCGTACATCGCCACCTTCGAGCGGCGTGGATGACTCGATCGGGAAGCCGGCATTGGTCAGGGCGCGATCCGCCTCATCGGCGGTGACATTCCCGGGCTGGAGATACTGGTTGAGCCAGCGGACGGACGCGTTCATGGGGTAGGAGGATAGGGAATGGTCGGGCGGGTTGGGGCTGGTCGGGTAGCCACCTCGATTTGCAGCGTGCCAAGGGTTTGCGGCGGCTGCCGAGCGGGCTTTCGGTACCATGAGGATCATGTCACGTCTCACCCAATGCGCTGGCACGGCCGCCCCACTCTGCCCTCTCTTCCCGCGAACCCGGGTGCTGCTTGCGATGGGCCTCGCCGGCTCGCTCGCTTGGCCCGCCCTGCTGGCGCGGGCGCAGCCCGCGGTTACGGAGCAACCGGTAGTGCCCGCGCCGCCGGCAAAGGCTCATCCCGACAAGCAGCCGGGCAAGGATCCCGTGGAGTGCGAGGCAACGCCGGAATCGCTGGTCTCCAAGGACCGGCTGATGACGTTCCTCGCGGCGTTGCCGACCAAGCGTGCCGCGTGGGGGAGCGATGAGCACCAGGCGGGGCTTCGGGAGACGGAGAAGTTGCTCGTTGCCGAGCTGGAGAAACTCGGATACAAGCCGGTGCTGCACGATGTGGACTGGATCGGTGGCGGGCGGGATCGCAAAGAGCCGTGGCACAACGTGATCGTTGAGCTGCCGGGGGGAGAGTTGGCGTCGGAGATTATCGTGGTAGGGGCGCACTTCGACGCGGTGGCGGATGGGCCGGGCGCGGACGATAACGGGACGGGCGCCTCGGGGCTGCTGGAACTCGCGCGGGTTCTGAAGGATGCACCGATGAAGCGGACGGTGCGGCTCTGCTTCTTCAACCTTGAAGAGGTCGGGCTGGTAGGGTCGTCGCGCTACGCGCTCGAGCTGAGCGAGGATGTGCGGGCTGGGAAGCAGAACATCGTGGGCATGGTGGCGCTCGACATGCTGGGGTACTACTCCGGCGAGCCCGACACGCAGGTCTGGCCGAAGCTGCCGATCCGGGTAAAACTGCCGACCACGGCGGACTTCATTGCGGTGGGGGGCCTGATTGCGAACCAGCACTTCAGCCGGCCGCTGATCGAGGGGATGCGGGCCGCGGCCCCGGATTGCAAGGTGTTCGCCGGCGACATCCTGCCGCTCGCGGTGCCTGACTTCCTGCGTTCGGACCACGCGCCGTTCTTGGCGATGGGGGTGCCGGCCGTGCTGGTGAGCGACACGGCGAACTTCCGCTCGCCGCACTACCACCGCGCGAGCGACACGATCGAGACCATCGATCAGGAGCGCTTTTTCCAGACGGTGCGGGGACTTGCGGGCGGGATCGTTGCCGTTGCCAATGCGGAGTTGGCACGACAGTTCCAGCCGTTGAGTCCGGGTCAGCCGATTCCGGAGCCGCTGCCCGTGCCGCCAATACTGCCTGACAATCCAGACCCACAGTCGCCAACGGCGCCGGTGCCGACGGGCCCCGGGCTGGGCAAGCCGCCGGGACAGACGCCCGAGACGCCGCGATAAGCGCCGCCCAGGCCGTTGCGAGACACAGCAGAAACTCAGCACCCTTCGGCGAGGGCGACAAACCACGCCGCGAGGAAGGCCGTGATGTCGGCCGAGTTGGTCGCTCCGCTTCCGTTGAAGTCGGCGTGCAGGGAGCCGCCGCCGATATCCGCGAACCAGAGCGAGAGGAAGACGGTAATGTCGGCCGAGTCGGGAACCCCGTTGCCGGAGTAGTCGACCGGGCACTCGCAGAGGTCGGCGATCAGGTTGCCGTTGAGGTCTTCGAGCAGGCCCTGCGCGATGTCCACCGCGTCAGGCACGCCGTTGGAGTTACAATCGGCGTCCCCAAAGACTTCCCACGCCGCGGCGTAGGCGTCGGGGCGCGGGCCGATCTGCTGGGTGGCGGGGAACTGGCCATCGAGCTGGGGTGAGCCCGTGGCGAGGAGCGCAGCCTTAAGCTCGGCCGGCGACAGCACGACGTCGGTAGCTTCTTTGTAGACGCCTTGCAACGCCAGGCACGCCGCGGCGACGATGGGGGAGGCACCAGAAGTTCCGCCGAAGTTCACCTCGTACAACAGGTCGACGCCCTCGAGGTTGTAGAGGCTGCCGTACCCGAGTGTGCGGATGCGCTGGCCCCACCCCTGGAAATCAACCGTCGATCCGTAGCATGAGAATGAAAGTCGCGAACGATCGACGCTGGACCCGCCGGCCGAGGGCGGCGCGGCGCCGGCTCCGATGATGAACGCGCCCGAATCATTCGCCGGCAGGAACGGCCAGTGCCCGTTGTTCCCCTGGCTGAAGGTCGTCGAGTCAAGGTTCGCCCCGCCGTTGCCCGCCGCCTCCACCACGATGACGCCGTTCCCAACGGCCGTCACGATCGCGTTGTAAGCGGTGCGAACCCATTCGCTCGGGATCAGCACGTTGCCGGGGCCGAAGGCCTGCTGCTCGATCAGTATGACATCGCCGGGATCGAGCGTCGCGAGCGCGACGGTGATCGCCGCGCCGACGCTGTAACCGCCAGACGTGTTGGCCCCGACAACGTGCCCGGTGGCGCCGTGGGTTCCACCGCTGACGCCCCAGCCGTTGTCGAGCGCGAGCATCATCCCCAGCACCGCGGTCCCGTGGTTGTTGTTGTCAAACGGGTCAATCGGGAACGGGCCGAGGCGCGTGACGGTGGGTAGGTCGAGGTGGCTCAGGTTCCAGCTGTACTCGATGTCGGCTACACGAAGCCCGGCGCCGGTGCCGCCCGGCCATCCCCACATGAGCGAGGCGCCCATTCCGTCGGTCGCGCCGTCGATGTACTCCTGGTCAGCGCGAAAGCTCGGTGGGAGCGGCAAGGGCGCCGGGAGCTGGATGGGTCCGGCCATCTCAACGCAGACCAGCGCGTTGAGGGAGTCGATCGCCTGCTCGGGCGTGACGGTCCCGTGCGCGGGCAGGCGGAGCCGGAACTCAAGGTTGAGGTCGGGCGTGGGGCGGCCGAGATTCCTGGCCGCGCCCGCGCACAGCCGCGACAGCACCGCCTCGTCAACGTGGTGCTCTCGCTGCCAGCGGGCGCCCGCGCCCTCGAGCTGCTTGAGCAGATCGAGGGCGTCCTTGAGCGCGCCGGTGCCGAGGTCGGAGAGCTCGCCCTCACGCAGCCGCACTATCAAACCGTCGTTGAACTTCACCGCGATCACCGAGCGATCGTGGTAGGGCTCGAGCACCGATTTCGCGGGCTTGCAGGGGTATGGGCACGGCTGGCCGTCGTTCGCGCCCACCATCCCGTCAAATGGCGCCGCTCCATCATTTGGAGTCAGCCCCGCGCCCAGCGAGCACGCGGCCGCCGCCAGCGAAGCGCTGATGAACACCGGCGGGGACCAGCCGCGACACCGCCACCCGGATCGATCCCTCGTCTTCGTGCGCATCAGCAACCATTCACCAGTGCTTCGAACCACGCGGCTAGGAACGCCGTGATATCAGCGGAGGTCGTGACCAGATCACCATTGACATCGGCCACCGTTGTGCCGCCCGTGAGGTCCGCGAACCAGGCGCCCAGGAACGCCGTGATGTCGGCCGAGCTGATGACCGTGTCGTCATTGAAGTCGGCGACGCACTCCTCGGGGGGTTGGATGCACTGGCCCACCTGCGCACTGATGGAGATGTTGTCCACCTGCCAGCCGCGATGGTCGTTCTGGATCCCGTCCACGGTGTTGAACGAGAAGCGCAGCTGCACCGACTGGCCCGCGTAGGAGGTCAGGTCAACCGTGCGGGTCTCCCATGTGTCGAGCTCGCTGGGCTCGTCGAGCTGGTCGGCCCCGATGAAGAGGAACGCCAGGTCGTACGAGGACGCGGGCTCCGTATCCAGGTTGGAGCAGTACGTCATCGTGATCGTCCCGCCCGGCGGCACCGGCGGCAGCGCGATCATCGGCGACGTCATGGTGCCAGAGTTGGTCCCGCCGTTGTTGAAGTTACAGTTGCTGTCCTGGTTGTACGCCATCCACGACGAGCCCCCGTCGCACGTCGGCGTGATCGGGCACAGCGACGAGTGGTGCCACAGGCCCGTCGTCGTCCAGCCCACTGGGGCGGCGGCAAAGTCCTCCGTCAGCACGACGCTGGTCGCGATCTCGCCGATCTCGTAGTCGAATGTGTTTGCGGGCGCCCCGGCCGGTGCCGACTTGAGCCCGCTCGTCACGCCCTCGGCCGTCGCGTAGAACTCGGGCTGGTCGCCGCAGTCAAACCCGGGGAGCGTCGCGGTGTAGAGGTCGTCGCGGGTCGCCACCAGTTCAATGGTTGCGAACGGGTCAAGCGGGTCGGCCCGGTAGTGCAGCTCCGGCGAGCCATCCACCAGCGTGTCGTCACCCGGCCGGATCTGCACGGTCACCGGAACCTCGGTGTGCGGCAGCACGAGCCCGGGCACCGTTCCGACGAACGAGACGCTCACCGGCACCGGGCCCGAGACCACGTCGCCCGTGATCGCCACGGCGAAGCCCTGTGGGCCGACATTCACCGCCGCGCCAGAGACGGTGATCGTCCATGTGCCGGGAGTCGGTGTTGTCAGGTGTACCTGCTCGACATTGTTCTTCTGGTCGCGCAGCCCGCCGGTGGCCGACTGCCCTCCCGTGAAGACGTTCCCCTTGTACACGTCGCCATTGGGCGACGTCACCACCAGGTCCAGGTCGTTCACAACCGGGTTCGACGCGTTCGCGGCACCCGCGGGCTCGGTCGTCACCAGCGTGAACCGCAGCGGCAAGCTGCTCGAGACCACGTTCGCAGTGAGCACAACCTCGCCGCCCGTCGACAGGCCGTCGGCGTTGCGCTGGTCGTGGATCTGCAGCTTGCGGGTGTCGTCCGCGAAGAACAGGGCGTTGTCGATCAGCACGCGCCCCCAACCCTCCTGGTTGCTCGGATAGCCGGCTGGCCCCGTCATATCGACTGACGAGTTGATCACTATCGACTTGATAAGGGCGCCGCTGGGCGTGAACGCCACTCCTCCACCGGCCACGCCGCCCGGGTAGAACCCATCCATGAAGTACTGACGAACCATCATCGAGATGCCCGCCACCGCCGGCGTCGCCATCGACGTTCCCGTCGCCTGCGCCACCCCGCAACTGCTCCCCGACTGCGCCGAGTTGGTGTTGCACCCGGGCGCGTACACCTCCGGCTTGCGGCGGCCATCCGCCGTCGGCCCCGTGCCGCCCGTGCAATGGTTCCCCTGCGACGGCGTGTCCTGCGAGTTCCCCACCGCCAGCAGGTTCTTTGCGTTCTCCGGGTTCTTCAGCTGGCTCAGGTTCGTCACCGCCAGCGTCACCACATCGTCCTCGTTGTTGTACTGGAACACGTCAAAGCCGCGGCACAGCGCGTCGTACGCCGTCGTCCCGTCGTTCCCCCAGCTATTGGTGTGGACCCGCGCGCCCTGGTTGTGGTGTGTGTTGAGCGCGGTGAGGATCGAAGTCTCGCCAAACCCGGGTATCGGCCCCCACGCCAGCTTGCCCATGTACGCCAGCCCGCGCGTGTCCGTGTTGTTCCCCGCGTCGCCCACCGCCGTCCCCGCCACATGCGTCCCGTGGAACTGCGCGCCCGCGCCGCCGTTGTACGCCACGATCTTCCGGTGCCCCGGCCCGATCGGCACCGTATCGACAAACGAGCAGTGGTTGCGATCCACGTTGCTGTCCAGGACGCCCACGATCTGCCCCTCGCCGTGCAGCCCGTTGTCGTAGAGCGGCGTGTCGTTCGTCACGTTGCTCTGGATGATCCAGCGCGTCGTCGAGTTCCGCTCCGTCAGCTCCGGCGCATCCTCCACGAACTGCACTTCGTCCATCGCGCCGAGGCTCATCAGGTCCGCCGCATCCATCGACAGGCACACCGTCATGTTCCCTTGCTGAACCTCGTGCCACTGGATGGCAACCCCGGGCATGGCCGCGAGCCGGTCGAGTACATCCCCGCCGCGCAGGCCGTCGAACATCGTGACGACCAGACCCAGGCGCCCGGCTTTGTGCATTGTGATGCGCTGGTCGGTCGTGTACGCGCGGGCCCCGACCTCCGGATCGATCTTCCAGTCGCCCAGGAACGGCGAGTGCCAGCGAACAAATCCGCCCTCGCCGCCGAGCGCCGCCACCTTCTCCGCATCCGCGCCCTCCATCCGCACTACCCACGCGTTGGCGGGCAGGTAATCACCCAGTACGATCCCCGCGCCCTCGAGCGCCGTCCGCCGAGCCGGCGTTATCGGCCCGCTAAGCTGGACCACGAAGTGCCCCGCCTGGCCCGCGAGCTTCTCGAGCCCGCCCACCGGCTCAGCCGTATCAACAAACCCGGTCCGCAGCTCGAGGCCGAGAGCAGCCGGCGCTCCGTCGCCGTCCATCTCGGGCATCAGGCTCACGGCCGGCCCCAGTTGAACGTCCATCGTGATCGGGGCCGTTCCGCTGATCGACGCACCCGCCCCCCCAGCGCCCAGCGCGGCGAAGCCAATCACGCCGCCGCAAACCATCAGCAAACCCGCTACTGGACGCGTGCGCACCATGCCCGGCCACCTTTCTCTTCACGAACCGCGTGTGTGAATCCGTCTCGACGCCGGCGGCGGCGCGAACGCGCCGCTCCTGAAACACCGCCGACACCGATACCGCCGCCCAGACCATCAGCCCAGGCGTTCTAACCTCTCTAGTTTGCCAGAATCCAGGAAACTGGCAAGTCCGCCCAACCAACAAACAATTATCGGGAAACAACCACTCAGATTCAGGGTCCGCACAGTCGCCGTGGCGGTTCCTCTCTGGAGACTATCGTTTATCGTATTCCAGCGGGGCGCCCGCCCTTGCGGGGGTCGCAGGCGGCTTCCATCAGCCAGCCGCGTTGAGCGTCGAGCCAACGTCCGATCATCTGGATGTTTCCGATTGCCCCACTTGTTTCAGTGACATGCCCGCGAGCTTGCAAATCGTCACGAGCCGATACCAGGGTCGGGCCAACGAACGCAAACTCACCGCTCTCAACCAAGACGACGTCGGGGATCCACTGATGGTGTACCCGGGCCGCGCCTACACCCGCCCATGCCATGGGTACCGAGCCATCAAGGGCGTGCAGCACTCCCTGGGCAACGGCGGAGATGATTCGGGGCCCGCCGGAGGCGCCGATCACAACAGCCGGTTCATCGCCAAGCAAGACGATCGTGGGCGTCATGCTTGAGAGGGGCTGTTTACCGGGAGCGGGCAGGTTCGAGTCCGATTGGGTGAGATCGAACGCGTTAGCGCTGCCGCGTCTGGTCAGAAAGTCGTCCATCTCGTTGTTGAGGATAAAGCCATACTCGGGGACGGCGAGCAAGGAGCCAAAGACGAGATTGATCGTCTCCGTACAGGCGACCGCGCCGCCATGCGCATCAATGACCGAGAGATGGCTGGTGCCGGCATCTTGCAGAGCGTGTGCTCCCTCCTGACGCGGGGTTCCGTAACTGCCGCTCGGGAGTGTGCGCGATGAATCGATCCGCTCCGCGAGTTCCCTGTGATAAACCGCGCTCGTCAAGTGCGTCGTCGGCACCTCCACGAACGCAGGGTCGGCAAGCCAGCGGGCGCGGTCCGCGAACGCGTGTTTCATTGCTTCAAGGAGGACATGCAGTCTGCGGGCCGACTCGTCGGAGAATCCCTCGATCGTCAGCCAATCCATGCACCCCTCGTGCCACTGTTCAGCGGCACGCCGCTCGACGAGCGTCCTGCGAGAACACGACGCCTCCACGATCCCGAGTATCTCGCAAAGGGCGACGCCGCCGCTGGAGGGCGGCGGCATGGTGAGGATCGTGTGTCCGCGATACTCGAAGGTCATGGGCGCCGTTTCACGGACGCCGTCGCCCGGGGTGCCAGCGAGGTCGTCGATTGTGAGGTCGCCGGCGTCTGAAGCGACGGCGCGGGAGATCGCTTCGGCGATTGGACCGGTATAGAACGCGGTGAGCCCGTCTCTCGCGATCAGGCCGAGCGCGGTTGCCTGTTCTGGGATTACGATGGGATCCCCAACCTTCACCTTGCCGCGGTGCAGGAACCGCTCCCATGTGAAGTGAAATCGCTCTATGTACTCCGGCCTGTCAGCGAACGACTTGCTCGCCTCCTTCACACTCGCGACATAGTGCTCGTCGGCAATGAAGCCCAGTTCCGCTGCGGCGATAGCCGGCGCGAGCACTGTTGCCCGATCAAGGGTCCCATATCGCTCGAGCGCGTAGAGCAGTCCCGCCACAGTCCCGGGGATGGCGACGGCGCACGCCCCGAACTTGCTGGCGTTTAGATCCGCATGCAGCGCGAGATAGTCGGGTCCCGCGGCCGCTGGAGCCTGCTCGCGATAGTTGATCGCGGTGCGCACCGGTGGGCGCGTCGCGGTTCCCGGCAGGCTAATGACCATAAAACCGCCACCGCCGATCCCGCAGGATTGTGGTCGCACAACCGAGAGTGTGAATGACGCCGCGACCGCAGCGTCGACGGCGTTTCCGCCCTTGGCCAGCATCGCCGCGCCGGCCTCAGAGGCGACATGGTGGTCGCACGCGACGGCGCCGTGTCGGTAGATGGCGTGAAAAGATGGCGCGGCGCGCGGCCCAGCGTCGCAGCCACAAAGCAGGACGAGGCACAGGAGGAGTACAAGCGCCTCACGGTATCGGCTCATCCTGACAGCCTACCGCGCCGCTGGTTTCAGTGGCCGGCCGCATCGGTCACACCGGTCACAGCCTTCGTATCACCGGGCTCTGCGTGCAATCCTTTCCCATCCATCGCCGCCATCAGCTCCGACTGCCACGGGTGCTCCCCCATGAACTCAACCTTCCCCGTCGAGATGTCGCACACCGCGCCCACCACCGTCAGCTCGCCCTTCTGAACCAGGCCCCGAATCTCCGGGCTGTGCTTCAGAAGGTCGAACATCGATTGCCACACATTCTCCTTCACCGCCACCGCGGCCAGCGCATCCCCCTCCACCCCCGCGTTGTTCCGCTTCGCCCGCGCCACCGCCGGCTCGATCGCGTCGATCAACCCCGCCACCTTCCCATGCACCTCCACCCCCGCCACCGCCGCGGCGACCGCGCCGCACTTCGTGTGCCCCATCACCACCAGCAGCGGCGTGTGCAAGTGCCCCACGCCGTACTCGATCGTTCCCGTCTCGCCATCGGCCGCGACCGCGCCCGCAACCCGCGCCACGAACACGTCGCCCACGCCGCGATCAAACAAACGCTCCACCGGCAGGCGCGAATCCGCGCATGTGAGCACCGTGACAAACGGGTGCTGCCCGTTCGCGGCCAGCTCGCCGCGACGCGCCGTCCCCGTGTTCGGATCTTCGCTCGCGCCGGCCACCCACCGGGCGTTCCCCTCCTCGAGCATCTTGAGCGCCTCCGCGGCCGTGACCGGCTTGCTCGCCTCGGCCGCCGGCGCGTGCGCTTCGGCCGGGTCGGATGTGTCCATCGGTGCCGCGTGGGCATCCGACTTGTGGTCGTCCGCGTGTGATGCGTCGCCCTTGGGCTTGGCGTGCCCATCGCCTCCGGTTGTCGCGGGGGGTGCCGACTTGACCGGTGTCTTCTTGCTCGCGCCCTTGGGCTTGGGAGTCGGCGCTGCCTCGCCGTGCCCATCTCCCGCCGGTGGGCTGACGAGCATCGGCGCCGCCGAAGTGGCCGTGAATCCGAACAATCCCACCGACAAACCCGCGACGATCATCGTGAAGCGGCGCATGTGACAACTCCTGGCGCGGCGGGATCGCCGGCGCATTTCAGGATCTATCGGGCGGCCGCGTGCGCGACTCAAGCGCGGGCCCATGACCAATCGCCAGCGTCCCGCAGCCTCAGACGCGGCGACGCCGAATGACCGCGACGCAAACGCCCAGCAGGAGCGCCCCCGTTCCCGGAGCCGGAATAGTCACGACCCACGCCTGACCGAAGCCTGCCGCGTCAAATCCCATTCCAGCGATGGTCAGCCCATCGTCCGAAACGGCCCGCGACTCGGTCAACATCGCGCCGCCGAGATCGATCCCCGCGAGCGCCAGAAGGTCGGTGATGAGGAATCCCTCACCGTCGATCCACACGCAGGCGCCGCCGAATGCGCGGCCGACGACCACCGAGCCATCGGCCGACACATCGTTCGCGAATGTCTGGGTCCCCGGGGTCAACTCTTCGAGCATCTGATACCCGTTGTCCTCGTTCCACGTGAACGCGCGGCTGTCGAAGATGGGGAAGCCGCGCTGCAGGCGGCCGACAATCGTCGTCCCGTCCGCGGAGATCGCATTGGGGTACGAGAGTTGCCATGTCGGCGGGAGCGGGCCGAGCGATTGCAGCCCATCATCAGTGCTCCATCGAAATCCGCCGCCCGCCACCGGCGAGCCGTCACCGACGATGATCGAGCCATCCGCCGACATGTCATGAACGACCCCGGCCGTCGCGAGGGCCTGATAGCCATCGGCCGCCGAATGCCGATACGGAACAGTGCCGGGCGCGAAAGCCGCTCCGGCGACCACCGACCCATCGTGCGAGGTTGTCGTCGCTCCCGCAGCGACGACCGTAAACCCGGGCAACGTGGGAAGCCCCAGGTCCTCGATGACACCCGACACCCAACGCACCGGGCGTGTCGGCCCGCCGGCCGGGCCGCTGCTCCCAACGATAATCGAGCCATCGAATGAGGTGCCGTCGGCGGAGCTGTTCATGTCGCCGAGCGTCCCAAGGTCCGTCGTTCCGCCAAAGCGGGTCCATCGCAGCGCGTGGCGGAGCGTCTGGCCTCCGGGGATTACCGGGTGATCGAATAGTTGACCCACGACCGTCGATCCGTCCCCGGAGATTCCCGAGACCTGCACCTCGTCGAAGCCGGGGAGCAGCGGGATCGTCGTATAGCTGACCTGCCCGAGCGTGGCTTGGCAAGAGATGAAGAGAGCCGCCGCGGCCAGCGCGCAGCGAGAACCGGCGAGGCGAGTGGCACACGTCCGCTTGTGCATAGCCAAACTCCAGTTGTGGGCTGGGCGGCGGGGGGAGGGGGGGCGCCGCAGCGTCAGTCTACCAGCGGGCCACGCGCCCGCAAGGCATTTACAACAGCTTCACATGATGATAGAAGATCTTCGTAAGCGAGTGCGATGGAACTCGCCATGCTCCAAGTGGTTACGTGCAGCGTCGCGAATGTGTGCCGGGATGGTGCTTACCGATTCGCATTCGGCTTCCATGAAACCCTGACCGCGATTGGCCGGTGATCGGAGCCGATGTCGTCGCCAACGACCGCGTGCAGAGGCTCGAGGGCAACGCCCACCAGGGCGTGGTCGAGGCGGATTCCCGGCGCGTACCGAAGCATTCCGGTTCGAGGCCAAGTGCTGCCGCGGCCGCGCCCCGCCACTTGATGGGCATCGACCAGCCCCGCGCTCCGCACCGCAGCGAGGTGCGAGCTTTGGGGCGTCGCGTTGAAGTCGCCCATCACGATCAGGCCGTCCTCCTTCCCGCTCCTGAGCAGGTCGGTGACATACCGCGCGATGGCGGCGGTCTGTGCCCGCTGGTCGGTGTAGTACTCGAGACTGACAGGGGGGACGACATGCACATTGAGCAGGCCGATGCGCCGATCCCCGAAGGCCAGCACCGCGTACTGCTGCGGGATAATCCACGAACCGATCGACGGGTAGTTGCTGACGCGCTCCTCGAAGGGAAGCTTGGAGTAGACGGCCTGTCCGAACGCGTCATCGCGCGCGGCCTGTGCGATATGCGGAAAGTCAGCAAGTAGCCCGGGCAACACCTGCTCGGCCGTGACCGTGTACTCCTGGAACAGGATGACATCGGGTTCGATGCGGTCGATCTCGGCGCGCAGCTTTGCCGGATCGGCGCGCGAGTAGAGCATGTTCACTGACATGACAACGAGCTCGGGGGAGTGGGATGCCGCGCTGCGCTCCCGCGGGCGGAGCAGCCACAACTCCGGCGCCAGTCCGAGCGCCGCGACCGAGGCGCCGAGGGCCAGCAGCCTCCATCTGCGTGTCGCCAGCGCTCCGACCGCCACGATGAGCACTCCAAGCCCGATGTGGAATCGGAACGTGACGAGCATGAACGCGAGCAGATCGGTGATGAGCCGCGAGCCGGAAGCGGGCTCGAGGGTCACCGGCCACACGTAACCAAACATGAGCGCTCCGAGCGATCCGATTGCCACGAGCCACGCGAGGGCCGCCAGGAAGCGGGTTCGGGATCGGAGGCGTGCGCTCCAGCGAATCCCCGGCGATGCCGGGGATTCGGCCGAAGCGTCGGGCGCTGGGTCGGTCATCGTTGCTGGAGTCTACCGAACAAACGAGAGGGTCCGCCGTTCCCGCCCCGGCGCGCACAGGCGCCGCCGCTGCCGATACCCGGGACGGGTCCGTGCGCGGCGGTGAGCCTGCCTCTCTCCGTCCTCCGCTTGCCGGGATCAGTCGTGACCGATGAGCTGCTCGCCGTACTGCGAGTCGCCGCCGAGCTTCGCGTTCGCCGACCAGCACCCCCAACCCATCCCGCCCTTGCCGGCGATCTCATCGGTGATCGCGAAGTGCGCCTGATTGGCCTGCCGGCCCTTGAGGTTCCACTTCCGGTCGATCTCGCGGTCATTCAGCGTGTGCTCGAGCGTGTCGGCGTGCGTGAAGCTGTTGCCGTAATCGTCGAAGATGCCGGTCGAACGCACGGCCTCCTTCTGGCCCGGCACGATGATCGATCGCGTCTGGATCACCAGCACGCCGGGCACCTCGGCCGACCACTCGCGCCCGTCCGACGATTCGTCCCAGCGGATCGGCACCCGGCGCATCCCGAGGCCCGAGCCCGTGAGGTGGTCCTTCTTCATCTCGATCGCCGCCATCGACATCGTGAAGAACTTCTCGAGCGCCGCCATCTGCTCCGCCCTGGCCTGCTCGCTCACGTACACGTAGTGCCAGTTGAGGGTCGGATCCTGCCCGAAGACGCGCCCGACGATGATCCAGTCGAGCCCGTCCATGCGCACGCCGTCGATCTGGCCGCGATCAATGTGCACCGCCGTCGAGTTGTCGCACCCGTGGCAGTTGGTGGGGGCTTTGTTGAGGCGGCACGGACAGGGTGTGCCGCAGCAGCAGGCGATGATGCGCGAGCCATTGAGCTCCCAGTCGAGGCTCTCGAGAAGCATCGCGTCGGTGGTGCTAACGGCCATGCCGGGTCGCTCGGCGTCGGGGGCGCACCCGGCGAGTCCGGCTACGAGAAACGTGACGGCGCCGACGGACGCCGCGGCAAACAGGCGGGCGACCGAGCCCGCGCGGTGAGTTATCATGGACATGCGATGGCTCCTTGCAACACCCCGGGCCGGTGACCGATCCGCCCGGGGTGTCTAACAGCCAATGTCTCCTGAAACCCTGCGCATTGCAATAGGAAGTCGGTTCCTCGGATCGCAGGTTCAGCCGCGGCTAATGCACGCGGACCATGCGGGCAAACTCGTTGTACCGCTCGTCGATCTGCTCGCGCGAGAGCCGCGTCAGCCGGTCGAGACTGAATGACTCGATGTTGAAGCTCGCGACGATCGTGCCGTGCGCCAGCGAGTAGCGCACCAGGTCGATCGACCGCGGGTCGGCCGCCGCATCCTGCTCGCAGCGCTGCGCCAGATACCCCATCATGCCGCCGGCGAAGGTGTCGCCGGCGCCGGTCGGGTCGATGACCTTCTCGGCGGGGTACGCGGGCAGCGCGCCCATGCCGTCGCGATGCACGATCAGGCACCCGTGCTCGCCCTTCTTCACCACCACGAACGTCGGTCCCATCTCCAGGATGTGGCGGGCCGCGGCGACCGTGTTGGCCTTGCCGGTGAGCAGCTCCGCCTCGTCGTAGTTGAGCACGAGGCCGTCGACGCGCCGGAGGAGCTTCTCGAGCTCGGGGCGCGCGGTGCTGATCCAGAGGTCCATCGTGTCGGCGATGGCGATTTTCCGCTTGGGGAAGTTCTCGAGCAGGCCGAGCTGCACCGCGGGGTGCGTGTTGGCAAGGAAGACGTACTTGGAGTCAACGTAGTTGGCGGGGACCTTCGGTGGCGTCTCGAGCAGCACTCCGAGCTCGGTGAAGAGCGTGTCGCGCCCGTTCATGTTGTCGCGGTACTTGCCGCCCCACGCGAACGTCTTGGAGCCCTTGCGGATTTCCAGGCCGGCCGTGTCGATCCGCTTGAAGTGCCGGATCGTCTCGAGGAACGGGGCCGGCAGATCGTCGCCCGCGGCGGCCACGATCCGCACCGGGGTGTAGAAGCTCGCGGCCGCGGCGAAATACGTGCAGGAGCCGCCCAGCACCCGCTCGGCCTGCCCGTGGGGTGTGTAGACGGAGTCGATCCCGATAGTTCCGGTAACGATGAGCGACATGGGGCGGCAGTGTAGACGGCCCGCATTGACAAAGGTCGAGCCAACATCCGTCGAGAACGGTCCGGTGATGTCCGATGAGAACCCCGGTTCCGTTCGGTAGTCAATCACCATGATCAAGACCAAAGCCCCCCAGCCCGGCCGTCTCAACTCGCTCGGACTTTCGCAGCGCGAGGTGGAATCGCTGCTTGACGAGCTTGATTCCTCGGCGCACTCGGAGAGCTCCGCCGGCCGCAAGTGGGTTCGGCGCCGGTATCGGCAACTCACGCTCCCGCTGAAGGTCTCCCAGCAGGGCGGGACGATCTCGACATTCCCGGTGGTAAGCCGGAACATCTCGCGCGTCGGCATGGCGGTGCTGCACAGCGGGTACATCCATATCGGGAGCAAGTGCTCGCTCTCGCTCACAACGCCCGGGGGCGAGCAGGTCGCTCTCTCGGGCGTCGCGGTCCGGTGTCAACACCGCACCAAGATGGTGCACGAGGTCGGCATCGTCTTCGACAAGCCCGTCGATACGCGGGTGCTCATGGACAAGGACATCTTCGCCGACTGGTATAGCCTGGAATCGCTGGAGGCGGACGACCTCAAGGGATCGCTGCTGTGCATCGAGGTCATGGCCGCCGACCGCCGGCTCGTTCGACATTACCTCCGTGATACGGCCCTGTCGCTCACGTTCGCGGAGACCGCCGAAGCGGGGATCGCGCGGGCCACCGACGCGATCGAGCTGATCCTCTGCTCCTTCGACACCCTGGCGCCCAGCGGCGCTCCACTCCCCGAGGAGCTGCGGGCCCGCGGCGTGCGCACCCCCATGATCGTGACGACCGCCGACACGAGCGACGAGAACCGGGCACGACTGGAGAAGCTCGACGCCCAGGCGTTCCTTGGCAAGCCGATGACGGAGTCGCTCGTCCTCCGCGCGATCGGGGAGTTTCTCCTGCTGCGCGCGACTGGCGCCAGGCCTGACCACCTTGGGTCGGTCGCGCTCGACGAGCATGATCCGGGGTGCAAGCTGGCCGCGGAGTTCCTCGCCGATCTTCTTGCCACCGGCGATGCGATCGAGCGGGGCTTGCGGGCGGGCGACGTGGGCGGCTGCCGGCGCGCGTGCCTTGGCCTCAGGGGTTCCGCCCCCTCGTTTGGTTTCCAGATGATCGCCGATCAGGCCGATCGAACCCTGTCGCTCCTCGGGCAGGGCAAGGACACCAATAACGCGGCGCTCGAGCTCGTCCGTCTGATCCACCTATGCCGGCGGCCCCCCCTTGGCCGCGTGGCCTGACGCTCGAGTCGCGGTTACACCAATCGATCCAGGCAGGCGATGATGGCGGCCAGCCCGGCCCGTGCCTCATCGGGTGTAGTCAATCGCGAGAGGCTCAGCCGGAGTCTCCCGGCCATCGCGCCGTCCACGGTGACGTCCGAGTCAACCAGCGAGCCGGAGCTGCACGCCGAGCCCGCGGAGGCGCACACGCCGCCGTCGCCCGATTCACTGAGCATCATCAGCAGCGCCTCGGACTCAACCCCGGGGAGCGCAAGGTGTGATGTGTTCCACAGCCGACCGTGCGGGGCGCCCGCGCCGCTGATGCGTGCCCCGGGATGGGCCTCGACGATGCCCGATTCGAGTTCGTCGCGGAGTGCCGCGAGCCGGGCGCGATCGGCGGCGCCGGTGGTCGAGAGCCACCGC
>JACMLW010000068.1 GCA_014379385.1 Phycisphaerales bacterium | reverse complement strand
CTCACCGATCCCGCCCGCGTCGCTCCCCACCACCGCCGCCCCCACCGCCATCGCCTCCACGCACACCATCGAGAACGACTCGAACAGCGACGGGAAGCAGCACACCGTCGCGCTATGGATCGCCCGCCCGATCTCCGTCCGTGGCCGGCGGTCCTCGAGGATAATCCGGTCCTTCCACACCCCCTCCACCTTCTTCCCCAGCCACTCACGCATCGACTTGCCCATGGGCGCCGTCGGCGTGTCGCCCCCGATGATCCGCACGTTCACATCCAGCCCGCGCGCCATCAGGCGCTTCCCCGCCTCCACCAGCAGATGCACCCCCTTGAGATACTGCATCCGGCCGTACAGCAGGATCGTCTGAGCCCCCGGCCCGTTGTGCGGGTCGTGCGAGCAGTCACCCAGGTCACGCTGCACCGCCGAGACGTCCATCGGGAGCGGCACCACGTACTGCGGCACCTCCTCCGGCGTCGGCATGCGGTCCCCGAGAATCGCCGCCGTTGCACGGAGCATCGCCCGGCTCGGAGACACCAGCACGTCCGCCTCGCGGACAACCGTCATCTCCATGTGGTCGCTCAGCGCAATCTCGGTATTCAGCCAGTACTGGCGGTCAAACTCGCGGCACAGATAGGCCGGCGAGTGCAGGCGCGCCGACACCACCGCATCCTCAAACTCCCCCAGGGTCTTTTTCGCGCGCAGCACGAAGTACCCCTCGCCCCAGTAGTCGGGCGTCTCGATGCAGTCGTACCGGTACTTTTTGTGCAGGTGCTTGAGCGCCTGGTACACACCCATCGCGTGCCGCATCGGGTACGTGGGGTACGCGCCCATGGCGCTCACGCCTTCCTTCACGTTCACCGCGTGCAGCACGACCCCCGGCAAAAGCGACGGTCCCTTCTCGTGAAGATCCTCGTGCGGTTCGGTCAGGATGTGAACATCATGCCCCGCCGCGATCAAAGCCCTGGCGAACTGGGCGACGTACGTCCCGATCCCCCCGTGATAGAAAGGCGCAAGCTCTCGGGACACCAGGCAAATCCGCATCGCACCATTCTCCTCACTGGGCTCGGGTGGACCGCTACGGGTCGTCGATTCAAGGACAACGCCCGCGGCAGGCTCCGTTCACAAGGATAAGCGGGACGGGCAGCCGAACCAAACACCTTCGCGCTCCCCGCCGGGTCGCTTGAGCCTGTTCCTTCCTGAAACTCCCTACCCATCGAGCCCATATACTCTGCGGCCGCAAAACGGCCCCCTTCTCCGACTCAACCCCCGAAAGGACCACAATGACCCGTCTCAATGGCCTCGTTCTTGCCGCCGGCCTCTGCATGGGCCTCGCCGCGGCACACGCCGCGCCCCCAGTGCTCGATCGGATCCCGGCGGATGCGGCGATGGTCGTCGCCGCCCCCAGCCTTGACCGGCTGGAGAAAAGCGCCAAAACGCTCTCGACCACGCTTGACCAGCCCCTCCCATTTGACGGCGTGCAGTCGCTCCTGAAAATGGGCGGCATCGAGAAGGGCATCGACTCCACCAAGTCCCTGGCCCTGGTCATCTTCGGCCCCAAGGCCGGCCAGACCGTTGAGGAGTGGCAGGCGTCCGACGAGCCCCCGATGGTGGTGCTCGTCCCCACCACCGACTTCAAGGCTCTCACCGGCAACTTCGCGGATGCCAAGGCCGAGGGCGACATCACCGAGATTTCGCTCGACGGCAACCCCGCCTTCGTCAAGTCCGCCGGCGATGGGTACGCCGTGGTCGGTGCCGACCGGGCGCTCGTCGCCTCCTTCGTCTCCAGGCCCGGCAACCTCAAGGCCCACGAGGCCGCGCTCGGCAAGACGCTCAACTCGATCGCGGACGAGTCCGACGTGGTCTTCCTCGCCAACCTCGCCGTCCTTCGCCCGGTGATCGCCGAGGGGATGAAGGGCGCTTTCTCGAAAATGGCCGATCAGATGGCCATGATGGGCGGCGCCGCGGCACCCGACATGGAGGCCGTTGAGGACCAGCTCGGCAAGTTCCTCGATCAGTCCAAGATGGCCGCGATCGGCGCCCGCGCCGAGGGCGCCGGCGTCTCGCTCGATTTTGGTGCCAGCTTCATCGAGGGTTCCGAGCTCGCCAAGACGTTCTCCACGTCCGGCGACACCGCCTCGCTCATCAAGAAGCTGCCCATGCAGCCCTACTTCATGCTCGTCGCGATGGACCTCTCCTCGCCCGGGCTTAAGGGCTTCATGAAGCAGATGGCCTCGCTCAGCAAGGCGCCCGGCGCCGAGAAGGCTCCGGAGATCTTCATGAGCCAGATCGACGCGATGGACGGCCAGGCCGTGTCCGTCGGGTTCGCCCCCGGCCTCATGATGGGAAGCGGCCTCTTTATCAACACCGTTGCCTATGTCAAGACCAAGGATCCCGCGGGATTCATCAATGGCGTCAAGAGTTCCATGCAGTCCGTCAACGGCATGGCGATGCAGGGCATGAGCTTCGAGGGCAAGTTCACCCCCGAGGCCACCAAGGTCTCGGATGTCTCGGTTGATGCCTGGGAGATGAAGATCACCCCGCCCGAGGACAACCCCATGGCCGGCCAGATGATGATGATGATGTACGGTGCCGCCGGCGGACCCACCGGCTACCTCGCCAAGGCCGACGGTGGGGTCATCCAGACCTTCAGTAAAAACTCGATGCTGATGGCCGCCGCGCTCGACGCCGCCAAGGGCAAGAACACGATGGAAGGCGACGCGACCGTTGCCCAGGTCGCCGAGCGGCTCCCCAAGGGCCGCGTGTTCGAGGGATACCTTGGCGTCAAGAGCCTGATGGACATGGTCGGTCCCATGATGGCCATGATGGGCGGCCCGCAGATGCAGGTGCCCGAGAATCTGCCCCCGATCGGGATGGGCCTTGGCGCCTCGGACGGCTCCGCCCGCTTCGGCCTCTTCGTGCCGGCGCAGGTCATCAAGACTGCTGCCGATATCGCCAAATCCTTCCAGGAGAGCATGGGCGGCGGCATGGACGAGATGGAAGATGAAGAAGCCGCGCCCGCTGATCCCAAGCCCGCTGGACAACCCCGGTTCTAACGGGTATACTGCCTTCATCAATCTGCCCCCCCCCCCCGAGGGCCTGCCGGCGTTGTGCCGCGGGCCCTCTTTATTTTTGGATTTCGTTATTTGACGGTCTGGATCCATGGGCCCCTTCGCCCTACGCCGGCGAAGGCACAAAAAAACGGAGGGCCGATTGGCCCTCCGCTCCGGATCGTCAGATTTTTGAGGGTTTCCAGCGCGTTACCTACCAATCACTGTGCCCGCGGCCGCTGCTCCGCGTCCGGCGGTCATTCTGGTCCCCAAGCACCGCCCCGCCCAAGAGCCCGCCGGCGGCACCGATCACCGCTCCCTTCCCGACATCACCGTAGAGGCTGCCGATCGCTGCCCCAGCGCCGGCGCCGAGCAGGCCGCCCGAGATCGCACCCTCGCCGGCATTGTTGCAGCCACCCAGAATCGCGGCAATCGCGGCCGCGACCGTGAGCAATCCGCCCTTGGTCAAAGCCTTCCTACGCATGGTCCGACCTCCTGATATGAGCCCGGCCATTGGCTTGGGCTCGGTTGTTTCTTGGTCACTATCGACCCAAGTTTGTACGTACTAAACAACGATCGGTTCAGGCGATTTGGACCGGGGGGAGACGGCAACGGAGCGTAACTAGTTCCAGTTACAGCCTTTAGGTGCTTCCAGTTTCCGTTGAGCCGCGGCCCGCTCAAGAAGCCGTTCAAGCCTGCCTAGTTCCAGGAGGATGGTCGCGGCCCGCCCCTCGGCTTGGGCCTGGGCCAGCAGGTCGTACCGTGCCCGGGGCTCCGTCACGAACGAGAGCGAGATCAGATCGAGCAGCACACTCGTCGGGATGTTCGTGTCCGCCAGATGCTCGCGAACGGTGATCGCATCGCGCAGGTCCGTCAGCGGCGAGCGCCCCAGCATCTCCGCGATCGATTCCCGCGCCGGGCTCAGGTCGGACTCATCGACATCCACCAGGCCGACCGGCTCGAGCTTCGCCTCGCGGTAAAGATGGTCTTCCGAGGGCGGCGTCTCCTGCGCGATCTTCGCGCGGCAGATCCCCTGCAGCGCGACGTTGTACCGCCCATCCGGGAACCGATGGTGCTGGATGATCTGCGCCACGCACACCGCCGGCTTCAAGGGCGGTCGGCCGTGGTATTCCTGTTTCCAACGGTCCCCCTCGAACACCGCGACCGCGATTTGGCCCGTCCCATCCAGCGCATCGTTGATCAGCTGCCGGTAGCGCGGCTCGAAGATGTGCAGCGGCACCACGCCGTGCGGCAGCAGCACCACCGTGTTCAGCGGGAACACCGGCATCGGCCGGCCAAAGTTCACCCGAACCATCGATTCCTCCGCCATGCTCCATCATAGGTGGCTCTTGGTGGCACCGGTCTCCAGACCGGTGTGCCTCTGCTCGTGCGGCGCTGTGCCTGGTGGCACGGGCGTCCGGGTGATGTCGCTCGGAGCCGCGTGCTTCCCGCCCGCGCGGCCCGACGCATGCGATCGCCCTGTATCCGAAGTCTCTCCTCGAAGCCCACCCTCTTCTTTCTTCGCGTCCCTTCGCGAACTTCGCGTTCAAAATCCTCTCTCTTCGCCCCGCTTCGCGCTCTCCGTGTTCCACCAGATTCCTCTCGCAGCGCCTTCCAATCCCGCGCAGCGCTCGTATCGTTTGCATTCGCACCGCGCAGCAGGGGACTCCGAGCATGGCGACCGTCGCTTCTTCGTCTCGTCACGCGTTCCTCCACGGCAAGTGGACCGTCGAGGACTCCTCGCGCCTGTACGGCCTCCCCGACTGGGGCAAGGGGTACTTCGGCGTCAACCCCGCGGGGCACCTCACCGTCACCCCCACCAAGGCCGCCCAGCAGATCGACCTCTTCGAGCTCGTCGAGGGCCTGCGCGAGCGCGGCATCCATACCCCCGTGCTCGTCCGCTTCTCCGAGATCCTCGACCACCGCCTGCGCGAGATCCGCAAGGCCTTCGACGACGCGATGGCCGACCAGCAGTACACCGGCGGGTATTCCTGCGTCTACCCCATCAAGGTCAACCAGCAGCGGCACATTTGCGAGCAGATCGCCAACCTCGCCCAGGAGCTGAAATTCGGCCTCGAGGCCGGCTCCAAGCCCGAGCTCATCGCCGTCCTTGGGCTCTCCGCCGCGGCCGGCGGGCCCGGCGTCAACGGCATGCCGATCGTCTGCAACGGCTTCAAGGACGACGAGTTCATCGAGACCGTCATCCTCGCCACCAAGCTCGGCCGCAACATCATCCCCGTGGTCGAGAAGTTCACCGAGCTCGAGCTCATCGTCAAGCACGCCAAGGCCTACAACGTGCGGCCGAAGATCGGCTTCCGCGTCAAGCTCTCCAGCCGCGGCGCGGGGCGGTGGGAGTCTTCGGCGGGTGCGCGCAGCAAGTTCGGCCTGTTCGTCTCCGAGGTGCTCAAGGCCGTCGAGTACCTCAAGAAGCACGACATGCTCGACTGCCTGGACATGCTGCATTGCCACATCGGCAGCCAGCTCTACGACATTCGCCAGCTCAAGAACGCCGTCAACGAGCTCACGCACATCTACACCGAGCTCGTCCGCCTCGGCGCCAAGATGGGCATCCTCGATATCGGCGGGGGCATGGGCGTCGACTACGACGGCAGCCAGTCGGCCTGGGATTCCTCCATCAACTACACGGTCAACGAGTACGCCGCCGACGTGGTCTACCGCATCAAGACCGTCTGCGACGACGCCAAGGTCCCGCACCCGCTCATCATGTCCGAGTCCGGTCGCGCCATGGTCGCCTACTCCAGCGTGCTGGTGATGGACGTTGTCGGCACGTCCGGCTTCGAGGCCGCGCCCAACATCGAGGAGATCGAGGCGATGCTGGCGGCCGAGACCAACTCCGGCGGCGAGGTCCCCCAGCCCGTGCTCGACCTGCTCGAGGCCCACAAGGGCCTGTCGGATCGCAACCTCCTCGAGGTCTACCACGATTCCATGCAGGCCCGCGACGAGGCCATGAGCCTTTTCTCCCTCGGCTATATGTCGCTCCCCATGCGGGCCGCGGCGGAGAAACTCTTCTGGGGCACCGGCCGCAAGCTGCTCGACCGCGCGACCCGCAAGGGCGAGCTCCCCGAGGAGTTCGAGAGCCTTCCGGAGGTTCTCAGCGACATCTACTTCTGCAACTTCTCGCTCTTCCAGTCCATGCCCGACTCATGGGCCATCGACCAGCTGTTCCCCATCTGCCCCATCCACCGCCTCAACGAAGAGCCTACCCGCCGCGGCATCCTCGCCGACATTACCTGCGATTCCGACGGGAAGATCGACCACTTCGTGGACAAGCGGATCGAGAAGAAGATCCTCGAGCTGCACGACGTGAAGGAGCTGCCCGGCGAGGCCGCGGGCGTCGAGCCGTATTACCTCGGCGTCTTCCTGCTGGGCGCGTACCAGGAGATCCTGGGCGACCTGCACAACCTTTTGGGCGATACCCACGCGGTGCATATCAGCACCGACGCGGCGGGGAACTGGCAGATCGAGGAAGTCGTCGAGGGGGACACCGTCGAGGAAGTCTTGCAGTACGTGCAGTACGACACGCCGGACCTGAAGCGCGCCATGCGCCAGGACATCGAGGCCGCGGTCCGGGGCGGACGGCTCACGGTCGCCGAGGGGAAGAGTTTGCTCAAGTTCTATGACGATGGGCTGGAGGGGTACACGTATCTGGAGGGGTGAGTCAAGGCTGGGGGAATCTCATAGCGGAGCGCGGCGGAACGAGGCGTCCCACCACGGCAGCGGCGCGGGGCGGCGGGGTATCCAGAGCGCACCGGCGGGACGCCTGTGCGGGAATGGGCAATGGGGAATGGGGAATGGGCAAAGGGAGCGGAGTGTTCCACCGCGGCAGCGGGCGGGGTGCGCGGGGAGTTTGGCACGACCGACGCGGAGCCGTCGGTCGTGGCACCGCGCGGAGAGGGCGGGGGTTCTCCCATGCAAGCGCGGAGGGATGAGACTGGAGTAGGAGAAGAATGAAGAGCGGCGGGGGCGAGATGGATGGCATCTGTGGAAGACCCGCCGCAGAGCGGCGCGCCACCCTGCGAGGTACCCGGAGAAGGAGCACCGGTCTGGAGACCGGTGCCCCCGGGAGTGTCGATGGGAAGGGGCTTGAAGCGGAAGAGTGCCGAGGTGGCCCAGCGGCGCTCAGCGAGCGAAGCGTCGGGTTTGCTGAGGGTGGCGACGACGGCGGCGAGGCCGAGAGCCATGGCGCGGGTGAGGGTGAGGTTGAACTCGGAGGGTGAGAGGGCGAGCATGGTGGTCTCCGTGTATGTCGAGCGCGGTTCGGGCCAGATCCTGACACGGGAGACGGGGGTGTCAATCGCGGCGTCGCCGACTGGGTAGAGATTGCGCACAGGAGTGAGCGGTGGGCACAAGTAGCGCACGGGAATGAGCGGCGGGAAGAGGGCAATGAGGAATGGGCAGTGGGGAATGGGGATTGGGGACTGGGATGCGGAGCGTGGCGGAGGGAGGCGTCCTACTACGGCACCGGGCACCGGCGCCTGGCGGAGGAGCTTTCACGGAGTCCACCTTGGTGGCAACGAGTGTGCCCACTCCGGCGCCGGCTGCGGATCCGGCGTCATCCCAGGCCGCAGGCCTGGAAGTTAGTAGCCCGCGGTCGGAGCGAGGCGTCCTCGCGGAGCGACACCGCGGGAGAGCGTTCCCCCCTTGTGCGCCGCACCCCGCAGGGGTGCTCGTGTCTCAGTCCCACATGCGGTCATCATCGAAGTCGATGCGGTACTTCGCGAGGAACTCCCTCAACTCGGCCTTAAAATCCTTCGTCCGGTGACGGCCCTTCTGGTCGGCGATATACCGCCGAAGCTCCTCGACGCCTGACTCGCCGATGGAGAACGCGAAGTACCCCTCCTGCCAACCGAATCCGCCGTCGGAGCGCTCCTTCATCCACCTGCTCGAATCGCGCTTGAGGTGCAGCATCAGGTCCGCGAGCGCTGTTGTCTTCGCGAGGCTGATGAGCATGTGGACATGGTCGGGCATCCCGCCCATCGCCATCAGCAGGCTTCCGTGGTTGCGGCAGATGCCACCGATGTAGGCATAAAGCTCCGCCTCCATCGACTCGGGGATGAGAGGTTCGCGGCCACGGGTCGAGAACGTAATGTGGAGGAGAACTCTCGTGAGCGTGCCGGCCATGGCGGTCAGACTACCGCACGAGCACCCCTCGCGGGGTGCGGCGCACAACGGAGAGGAGGTGGGTTGGTCGCCGGTCTTCCCGCGGTGTCGCTCGGCGGGACGCCTTGCTCCGACCGCGGGCTACTGGATTGCAGGCCTCCGGCCTGCGTAGAAGTTGCCCGCACCCTCGCCGTAACGATGCAGTACAGCCGCGGCGGGGCCGTCTAGCCTTCCGGACCACTCATCTCACCATGCTACCGACCACAAATTCCTTGATGGGGTGGAGGTGCCGGAGGAAGGGGTCGCCCCTTCGTCCGGCATCTGCGATTGGGCTACCGTGTGCCGGATCAACGATCCCAACATGGCACGGTGCAGCCAGTGGCGTTAGCGGTTAAGATTGGGGGCCATGACAGGGCCTGCAATTCTCGAAGTCACAATTACGCACAATCTCCCTGATCAAAAGGAAGTTCAGGAGCTATTCGAAAAGCGGCTGATCGCGATTGACTGGGGTCGTGAATGGAACTGGAAGTCGACAGATCCCGAGAGCTACAAGGGCCGTGCGAAGACTGACCTCCGCCTCTTTCACGCGATGAAGCGAGACGGCGCCGCCGTGATTGCCGCGCATAAGACCGCGGTCCCAAAGAGATCTGACCGGATAATCGGGTGGGTTGAGGCTGGAACAGAGTTCGTGATGCTGAACGGATTGTTGTGCCTCCAACTCACGAATGCGAGGGTCGTCAGTTCCGCGACTAGCTTTCTCGGCAATCTCGCGCCGCGTGGTTGCACTGTGCAACCCTGCCACGATCGTGCCAAGGGGAGGCTCGCGAACCTGATTCGCGGCATTCCGATTGAGCGGGGAGTCTGGTCACTTCATCATTACGACGTCGAGTGGCTCGTGACAAACCATCTTATTCGCTCGGGACTATGTTTGACTGTCTGGAGCGGTGGTCGGTCCTTTGAGAGTATTGATCATGCCGGGTATGGGACTACGGGCCGCGAAGTGCTCGTGCAAACGACGGTGTCGGCAAGCGTAATCGCAGACAAGGCCAACGCGTTGTTGTCTTTAGGCAACGCAAACCGTGATCTAATGATGTTCGGCCCTGAGGCGGGGAGATGGCGGTGTCCGTCAGGAATTATGTATCACGCAATCGAAGATGTGTTTGCGGCCATAGATGCTACCACCGAAGGGCGATGGCTGATTGATCGAATGCTCTCTTGCGGCGCCGTGTAAGTCGGCGCCTACTAAAAACTACCTCCGCCCATACTCTACCTTCCGATCCCCCATCATCTTCACGAACGCATCAAACAAATATCCCGCATCGTGCGGGCCCGGTGATGCCTCCGGGTGGTGCTGTACCGCGAACACCGGCTTGTCCTTGAGGCGGAACCCCGCCAGCGTCCCATCGTTCAGATGTACGTGCGTCGGCTCCCCGCCCGCCGCGGCGAGCGAATCGGCGTCCACCGCGAAGCCGTGGTTCTGGCTCGTGATCTCCACTTGACCCGTGACGGTGTTGAGCACCGGCTGGTTGAGGCCGCGATGCCCGAACTTCAGCTTGTACGTCTTGGCTCCGGCGGCCAGGCTCAGGAGCTGGTGCCCGAGACAGATCCCGAAGGTCGGGATCGTCTCCGCTGCCGGCCCCTTGATCACGTCCTTCAGGGTCGCGATCGTTGTCTCGACCGCTGCCGGGTCGCCGGGGCCGTTCGAGATGAACAGCCCGTCGATCTTGCCTTCGCGGTAGAGCCTCTTGATTTCCGCCGCGCTGATATCGTGCGGGACGACCTGCACCTCGCACCCGCGATCGGCGAGGTTGCGGAGGATGTTGCGCTTGGCGCCGCAGTCGAGGGCGAGGACGCGGAGCTTGCGACGAGTCGGTTCGTGCGGGCCGGGTTGGTCGGCCGCGCTCTCTCGGCCGACCATCGCGTCCGGTGACCACTCGCCGAGGGTCTCGCTCCACGACTGCCCGGAGTTGCAACCCACGAGGGGCACCAGGTTCTGGCCCGCCATGCTGGGGGCTTCGCGCGCCATTTTCACGAGGGCCGCATCCGATAGTTCCGAAACAGGCCTATCCGTGATCACGCCCTGCATCACACCCGCCACCCGCAGCCGCTTGGTGAGCGCCCGCGTGTCGATATCGCTGATCCCCAGCACCCCGTTCTGCGCCAGGTACGTCGAAAGGTCTACCGACGCCCGGAAGTTTGAGTACGTCCGCGTCAGTTCGCGCACCACGAAGCCGGACACCTGGACGTTGGCCGACTCCACATCCTCGGTGTTGATCCCGGTGTTGCCGATGAGGGGCGCGGTCATCACCAGGATCTGCCCGGCGTACGACGGGTCGGTCAGGGCTTCCTGATAGCCGCTCATGGCCGTGTTGAAGACGACCTCGGCGGGCCGAACGATGGCGCGGCCGGTGGCGCCGAAGCCGAGGCCGTGGAAGACGCTGCCGTCTTGCAGGGCGAGGCGCGCGGGAGGGGCTGGCGCAGGGGTGGGGTGGGGCACGGCCCAACTGTAGACGGGCGCGGCTTGGCGCTGGTACCGTCGCACGTGATGCCCGGCCTCTTCGGCGAAGATCCCGCGACCGATCAACCACCACCCATGCTCCGCGAGGGCGAGGTGCTGGTGCGCGTCGCCGTGGAGCGCGGCATCGACCGTCTTGGATCCGCGAGCGCCAATGCAAGACGCTCCGCGCTGGCTGGGGGTGCGGCCGCGCCCGACCCCACCGACACAGGCCCGCCCGACGACGGCGCACTCACGTACCGGGCCATGATGCCGATCGCGGTCGGCGACCGCGTCGAGGTTCCGCTGGGGCGGGCCAACCGGCCCGAGCCGGGGATCGTGGTCGAAGTGGGGGGAGCGGGGGAGGCGGAGCTCGCCGAGGGATTAGGCACTGCCAAGCTGAAGTCGATCTTTCCGCCGAAGCGCAAAGGAGCGCTGGGCAGCGGGGGAGCGGGGGACGGGGGAGTGAGTGGGGTTGCCGCGGCAGCGCTCCCGCCGGACCTTGTTGAGCTCGCGCGCTGGATGGCTTCTTATTACGTATGCCCGCTGGGCATGGTCCTTGCGACCATGCTTCCAGCGGCCGTCAAGCACGACACCGGCGCCAAGCTCCGCACGGTGCTCGCACCGCTCGATGAGCCCGCCCTCACAGCGCACCTTGCTACGGCGAAGCTCACGCCGAGCGCGAAGCGAGCGTGGGAGTCGATCGCCGCGCTGGACCCATCGACCTTCCCGATCGGGGCGCGCGACCTCGCGACCACGATCGACTCGCGCACCCTCGCCCCCATCAACTCGCTGGTGCGGATCGGCCTGCTCGTGGCATCACAACGCCGCGAGATCGTTGCGCCCGAGTGGGACGACCTCAGCGTCGAGGGCTCCCCTTCCTCTTCTTCTTCTTCCCCATTGCCCATTCCCCATTCCCCATTGCCCTCTCTTGCTCCCCACCAATCCCGCGCCGTCTCCGGTATCTCCACCTCCCTCGACTCCTTCTCCGTCCACCTCCTCCGCGGCGTCACCGGCTCGGGCAAGACCGAGGTCTACCTCCGCCTCATCGCCGACGTGCTCCGCCGCGGCAAGACCGCCCTCGTCCTCGTCCCCGAGATCTCGCTCACCCCGCAGACCGCCGGCCGCTTTCAGCGACGGTTCGGCGCGGGCTCCGCGTGCACCGCCACCGTCGCCGTCCTTCACTCGGGCCTCACCGCCTCGCAGCGTCACCAGCAGTGGGCGCTCGCGGCACGATCGGCCGAGTCCGGCGGCGCGGGCGTCGTCATCGGCGCGCGCTCGGCCGTCTTCGCGCCGCTTCGCAACCTCGGCCTCGTCGTGGTTGATGAGGAGCACGCGGGCGATTACAAGCAGGACCAGCTCCCGCGCTACCACGGGCGCGATGTCGCGATCAAGCGCGCCCAGGCCGCGGGCTGCCCCATCATCCTCGGCTCCGCCACGCCCTCGATCGAGAGCTGGGCCAACGCCACCGGCCCCTCGGCCAAGTACAAGCTCTGGGAGCTCACCTCGCGCGTCGGCGGCGGCGCCCTCCCGCACGTCGAGGTGCTGGACCTTGTGGCGGAGCGCCGGGCCGCGGCCGAGCTCGCCGCGCAGG
>JACMLW010000067.1 GCA_014379385.1 Phycisphaerales bacterium | reverse complement strand
GGGGGCCGCGTCTGGTCCGGCGCCGCCGCCGCCGCCCGCCTTGCCCGCACCCGCTGGTGGTCATGGCCCCTCGGCGCGCTCTACGCGCTCCCTGTGATTCAACAACTCGCGGACCAGGCATACTCGCTCATGGCGCGCAACCGCTACCGCCTCGCGGGCCGCACCTGCGACTCCGGCGCGTGCAACATCCATCACTGATCTATCCGTGCCCGCCCTACTTCGGACCTGCCGGGCCGCCCTTCTGCGGCGTGGCCGGTGACGCCCCCTCGGGCACCGCCGCCGGCTCAGGCTTCGCCAGCTCCGGGAACGCCGCGCGCAGCACCCCCTGCGCCTGCACCGGTGTCAGCACCGTGTAGAAGACCTGCGCAAACTCCTCCGCCCGCACCCGCGCATCGTCCGTTCGCGCACTCATCAGCGGCTGCGCCCCGGCCTTCTGCCCGCTGGTCAGCCCCGCACCCTCCAGCAGTTCCCGCGACCGCGGCGACGCCCGCTCGATCATCCCATCCAGCGACCGCATCGCATCCGCCGCGATGTTCTTCAGGATCCGCCGCCCCGTCGCCGGCAGCAGCGCCGCCGTGTTCCCCTCGCCCAGCTCGCGCGAGAGATCCTCGTTGAGCGCTTTCTCATACTCGCTCACCACCGCGTCGGCCCGCCGCTTCTGCCGCGCCGTGATCGCCTGTTCGCGCACCAGCCGCTCCAGCAGGCTCGACGCCTTGATCGGCCCCATCGAGCGCGTCACCGTCTCGAACTGCTTGAAGTCCGTCACTTGCTCCAGCGAGTCCAGTTGCCCCCTCAGCGCCAGCACCAGCGGTAGGTGCTCGATCACACGCCGATCCATGTCCGCGTGATGCGCCCGGATCACCTCGTCCACTTTTCCCTGTGTTTCCTCATCCAGCTTGAGTGCCAGGATCGCCGCCTCCTGCACGTTCATCCGCAGCGGCGCCAGCCGCCCCTCCTTGTCAAGCTCCACGATGCTCGGCAGCGGCCCCTCCGGTTCGGGCGCGGGCCGCGCCGGCGGCGGCGCTGGCGCCGGTGGTGGAGCGAGCGGTGTGTACACGCTCTTAGGCTTGGCCGTCGCCGGCACCGGGCCGACGATCTGAGCACGAAGGCTCGAGATGGGGGCCGCGAGCGTGGCCAATGCGAAAAGCAGCTTCAAGGTCATGGCATCAGAATAGGTGCCACGCGACTGGAAATATCGCGACGGGGAGTGCACCGGGGCGCCGCGAGACCCATCGTTCCATCTCTTCTCTCTGTGTCTTCTGTGCTCTCTGTGGTGAAGTTCAGCTTCTCACCTCGACCACGCCCAGGAAGGGCCTTGCTAGGTCGCACCTTGTTTGGTATGCTCTCCCCGCCATGCTCGCCCGCGTCCAGTCTTACCTTCTTCAAGGGATCGACGCCCTCCCCTGCGAGGTCGAAGTCGATCTCGATGAGGCCCTCCTCTCCGCCAACGGCGCTGAAAAGCGGTCCATGGTGGTCGGCCTCCCCGACGCCGCCGTCAAAGAGTCCATCGAGCGCGTCCGCTCGGCCCTCACCAACTCTGGCTACGCCTTCCCAGGCGGCCGCCTCCTTATTAACCTCGCCCCCGCCGATGTTCGCAAGGAAGGACCGGTCTACGACCTCCCCATCGCCATCGGTCTCCTCATCTCCCAAGGCGTCATCGGCTCCGGCGCGCAGGCCCGCCCCGGCAAGGGCCGCACCGCCTTGAACGCCCGCGCCTCCCTCATGGCCGCGGCCAAAACCGCGGCCCAACGCGAAGATTCCCCACGCATCGAAGGCCTCGATGACGCCCTTGGCCTCACCCCGCCCCCGCGCGAGCCCGAGCCCCTCGATCCCCGCCAGTACCTCTTCGCCGGCGAGCTCGCGCTCGACGGCCGCATCCGCCCCGTCAAGGGCGTCATCGCTCTCGCCACACTCGCCAAATCAGTCGGCGCTCGCGGCGTCATCGTCCCGGCCGACAACGCCCCCGAAGCCGCCGTCGTCGGTGGTGTCGAGGCCATCGGCGTCCGCACCCTCAGCGAGGTCGTCGGCGTCCTCGCCGGCCAGATCGAACCCAATGTCTGCGCACCCGTTGATGTCGCCGGCCTCCTGCTCGCCGCCAGCGCGCCCGTTGATTTCTCCGAGGTCCGCGGCCAGGAGGCCGTCAAGCGCGCCATCGTCATCGCCGCCGCCGGTTCTCATAATCTTCTGGGATTGTGACCAAGTGACCGTAACGGTCGCGGGAGGTTGGGGAAACCCGGCTTCGGGTCCCTCGCCCGCTCCAAGCGGGCGTCCTGCCCGAATAGGGACCGGATTGTGTTGACAAAACGTCAGCGAGCCGATAATTTCGTTGACATAGAGCTCCATGTCAACACGAGGGTCCGCTCATGCCAGATCTCGGCGACGTACTAGATGCTAACGTACCCCTGCCACTTCAGCAGGCGATCCACACCATCTTTATGGAGGAGTACCGGCTCACCAACGCCGATGTACGTCGCCGGTATGGGGCGGAAGAGGGTCACGATGTTGAGCCTCATCTCAGGCGGGCGAACATCGAGAGCCGGCTCGGCGAGCTGGAGCAGATCGCACCCGGGCTCGTTAAGGTGCACGTAGGCCAGAATCGGAGTGGCAACTCGTTCCGCTTCTTGGAATGCGGCTCACTCATCCTTACCCAGTCGTACGTGGAGCCTGGGAGCAAAGTCCCGCGCGAAGCCGCGTTCCGCAACTCGTTCGCTGGCAATTTGAACCAGCCTCGCCTGTTCGCTCCCGATGAGGCTGAGCGGGTCGCGCAGGTGCAGGCCCTGGAGAAGATGTATTCGATCATCACCCACACGCCTTCACCTCACAACCCAGCAGAGCCATCCCACATTTCGGTTGTTTTCGTGGACGCAGCTTGTCGGTTTGTCGCTTCCATCGACTTGGCTGAGCGGATCGCGCTGAACGTGGCTCGTGCTGTAAAGGTAGAAGTTGTGACCGATCGCGCTCAGTCTCGTCTGCGTCGCGATGTGGCGGTGCTTGTAGAGAAGAAGGCATGAGCAAAAGTCGTGTTGGGGGTTTCGTGCCCGAGCGGTTGACTGAGGCCCGAGAGTCTCGGGGTTTGAGTTGCGCGGAGTTGGCTGAACTGCTCGGGGTTACGCGGGCGGCACCGTCCGCTTGGGAAAACGGCAAGCGCACGCCGGAGCTCCAGCCCATCGCCTCGGTGCTCCG
>JACMLW010000066.1 GCA_014379385.1 Phycisphaerales bacterium | reverse complement strand
GTGAGCGTGCGTGCGGGCGCGGGCTACTCGCAGCTGCTGGCGCAGGCGGAGGCGACGGAGCGGTTCGGCGAGTCCGAGGCGCGCCGGCTCGAGGCCATCCGCGACGCTCTCTGCAAGCGGGGGGCCGCCCAGGTTCAGAACCTGCTGGCCGAGGCCGATTCGCTCCAGATGAGCCAGGACGCGGTGGTCGCGCAGATGAATCAAGAGGTCAACACGGCCCGCACCGTCATGAACAGCGAGCTGCACCGCCTGGCGAGCGCCGCGGATAGCTATCTCGCGTCGTCCAAGGCGAGCCTCGACGAGGCCATCGCCATCGCGGATGCCTTCGGCCGCAACGCCGCCGCCGATGCCGGCGAGCTAGCCGCGGCTGCCGAGGCCGACCGCAAGTTCGCGCAGGCGGAGGTCGAGCACATGCGGGTGGTGAGCAACTCGACTCGTCTCTCGGCTCAGGCCGCGGGCGAGCGGATCCTGGCCCAGGGCCGCACGCAGCAGATCAACTCGGAATGGCTGCGGAATCGGCACGACGCGGCGGCGTTCGCCGATGCCCGGATCAGCAGCGCCACGTTCGGGAGCCAGTTCGCACGCGACTTCGTGAGCACCAGCCAGACCCTGGCCCGCATCGAGCGGTCAACCAGCGCCGTGAAGGGCTTCGAGCAGATGACGGCGAGCGCGTTCGCGAACCTCGACAAGCGATCCGGCTCTTTCCAGCACGCGGCCCAGGTGAACTGGGACACTCGCCTCGCGGGTGCGGGCACGCAGCCGGTCCCGGGCAGCGCGAGCGCGAACCCCTCGCCCTCGAACTTCGGTTCCAGCACGCAGTTCTCGACGGTCCCGACCGACAGCGAGTAACCCGGCGCGGATTGCGGCAGGCATCGCGTACGCGAAACAGTCAAGCCCCGCTGGAGAGCGGAGACATGAAGGCCCGGCCCCGCATCACGCGCGGCGCCGGGCCTGTTTCGTTGGAGAGGGCGGAAGAGGGGCCGCTTGTGCGCGAAAAAGCCGGCGCTACTCCAGATTCTCGGACCGCTTCTGGACGACCTTGTCTTCTGCGAAGGTGACGACGATCTTCGAGGCGCCGTCTTCCCAGATGAAGACCCGCTCGGTTGTGCCGCCGGAGCTGCCGATGCCGGCGCTCGACACGCTCAGGCCGGCGCCGGACGAGTCTTCCTCGCCGGACCCAAGGAGCTTCTCGACCTGCGAGAGCGGCATCCCGATCGTCACTTGGTCGTAGTTGGCCTGGGTGACCTTGCTCTCGCAGCCGACGACCGTCGCGAGAACGATGATCGCCGCGACTGGCGCTGCGGCGCGGATGGACCGGTGCATTGCAAGCTCCTGGTTCCCCCCGCTAGAGCATATCGGAAGTGCGGCGGCCGACCACGCCGCGGCGAAATGTGGCCTCGCCGGTACACTCGCGGGCGTGAAGCGAGTGCCCGGAGACCCAAGCCATGCGATGCGTTGTTGCCCTTGCGTTGTCGCTGTTCTGTGCCGCTATCCCGGAAGCGATGTCGCGGCCGCAGCCCGCGGTGAAGCCGACCGTTGCGCCGCCGACAACGCCGGCACCCAGTGTCATCATCCCCGTGGACAGCGCGCCAGCGCCAACGACGACGGAGGCCCCGGCCGCGCCTGTCACCATCAATGACGCGATCAGCGCGGCGGTCTCGTTCATCCTCAAGACCCAGGAGGGGGATACCAACGCGGAGTGGCCATACGAGGGGGTCTACCGGGTGCGCGGCGAGATCCCCATCGGGTATCGCGTCGGCGGCACGGGCATCTGCGCGGTCGCGTTGCTGCGAGCACCGGGATACGCGGCCGACCGGACGCGCCAGGAGGCGGTCGCGCGGGCGGTTCGGTTCGTGTGCGACAGCACGGCGCACCCGCTGATGTCGGTCGATGGATACGCCGCGGGGTACGACGCGCGCGGGTGGGGGTACACCTACGGCCTGTGGTTCCTGCTCGCGGCGACGGAGCCGGCCTTGCCCGAGGAAGGTTCGCTGAGCCCCGAGCTGCGCGACGCCGCGACGAGAGCGATCTCGCACTACGTCGGCGCGATCGAGGGGACACAGATCCCGGAGTGCGGCGGGTGGAACTACGCCCGCTCGCCGGGGAAGGACACATCGTGCCCGCCGTCACCGTTCATGACGGCATCAACACTGCAGGCGCTCTTCGAGGCGAAGCGGCGCGGCCTGGATGTGAAGCCCGAAACTATTGAGCGCGCCCTAAAGATGCTCGAGCGAGGCCGGATCGCCGGCGGTGGGGGCGCCGTCACCTATTCGATCTCCGGCAAGGCCAGCCCCAACGATCGCACCCCCGGCGCCGTGGGCCGGATGCTCTGCACCGAGAACACGCTGTACCTCGCGGGACGCGGTTCGGCTGAGGGGGTGCGCGGGGCGCTCGACGCGTTCATTGTGCATTGGGAGTGGCTGGAGAAGCGGCGTGCCAAGCCCGGCACGCACGCCGGTCCATACGCGGTCGCCCCGTACTACTTCTACTACGCGCACTACTTCGCGGCCCAGGCGGTCGAGTTGCTGCCTGAGGGCGAACGAGCCGAGTATCGCCGGCGCGTGAGCGACCTGCTCTTCCGCACCCGCGCGGCCGAATCCGGCTCGTGGAACGACCGAGTCTTTCCGCGCACCGCGAACTACGGCACCGCGATGGCCGTGCTCTCGATGACCGCCGCCGACGGCCCGGCGCCCGCGGCGTACGAGGGCACTCCCCTCTCCACCCCACCCGCTACCGGCGCGCTTCAACCAAAGGAGGATGGTGCCGCACTGGGCAGGCCCTAACCTCCACCGATGCCGACGAGCCCATCATCTTCGGAGCGCGCGATCCAGGCGCTACCCGACCCTACGCCGCACCCCGCCATCATCACCAGCGGCGTGGCGCACGTCGTGTTCGCGTACGACATCGGCCTCTCGATCAACCTTGACCTGGCCCAGCGCAATCTCGCCGAGTCTTCGCGAGAGAACGTGCTCCGGCACACCCACCGGGCGCCCCAGTACTTCCAGTACCGGCCGGCCCCCGTGCGGATTGAGCGGCCCGCGGCCGTCGTGGCGCTCGGGCGCTTCGCGACCGGCGCCGCCGTCGCCTGCACGCTCTACGACTTCGGCGCGATCTCCATTTGCTACGACATCCCGTTGGACGGCCCGTTCGAGGACATGCTCCCGCTCTCCGAGGCGCTCTACGACAACCCGGAGCTGCTAGCCGACTCGCGCCGCCACGCCGAGGCCCTGCTCAACGACATCCGCCCCGCCGTGGGCAAGGCCTTGCTGGCCGACCTTGTTGAGGACTATGTCGTGTACCACGTGGCGTCGCTGCGCGGCGCGGGCGACGGGAGCGAGGATGCGTCGCCGCCCGGGCCCGAGAGCTTCGTCAAGGAGCACCGCGCGATGATCGCCAAGGTGCTGCGGTCGGACCGCAACGCGAGCTCCAGGGGCGAGATGCGCGACGCCATGAGCTCACGCATCGCGTACAGCGAGAGCGACTACTGCGTCATCGACTGGAATGCGGCGCTGCTGCTTGGGCCGGAGGAGGCCGCGAACGATGTGCGGGCGGTGTTGGAGTTCGCCAATGTCGAGCTGCTCGAGATGCGATACCTCGACGACCGGCTCGACGCGGCGCTCGACGCCTCGTACGAGGCGATGGGCGGCAACGGGTGGGTACGGGCCATCCTGCCGTTCGGCGATCGCGTCAACCTGGCGAAGATCTCGCGGATGCAGGTGGATCACGCGCTGCTGTTCGAGGGCGTGAACAACTCGCTCAAGCTGCTGGGGGACCAGTACCTCGCGCGCGTGTACCGCAAGACCGCCGACCGCCTGCACCTGCCCGACTGGGACGCCAGCGTGCTCCGCAAGCTCGAGACGGTCGAGACGATCTACGAGAAGATCCACGACCGCCAGAGCACGCGCCGCATGGAGGTGCTCGAGTGGATCATCATCCTGCTCTTCGTGGCGGACCTGGTGATCGCGCTCTCGTGAGCCCGCGCGCCGCTCAGGCGCGGCTCACCTCAACCTTGCCCCCCGCCGCGTCCTTGATCGCGTACCCCATCGCGAGCAGCTCGTCGCGGATCGCGTCGGACCGCTTGAAGTCCTTGCCCCGGCGCGCCGCGGCACGATCCTCGAGCCTCGCGACCACCGCCGGGTCCGGCGCCAGCCCGCCGAGGAACACACCGATATCGGTCTGCGCTTGCGCCGGCCGTTCAAGGTCGAGCACGCCGAGCACGGCATCAATCGTGCGCAGCAACTGAATGTCCTCCGCCGTGGGCGACGCGGTGAAGCCCACGAACGTATTCACGGCCGCGATCGCTCCCGCGATGTTCAGGTCATCGTGCATCGCGTCTGCAAACGCTCGTGCCGCTTCCTGTGCTGCTTCTGATCGCGCCGAGTCGTTCGTCGCCGCTCCGCCTCCCGGCGCCGCCTCCGCAAACCGCCGCCACCGGTCCACCAGCCGCTGCGAATCCGTGAGTCCCTGCATCGTGAAGTTCGCGTTCGACCGGTAGTGCGTGCGGATCAGTTCCAGCCGCAGCGCCGCCGGTTCGACTCCCTTCTCGAAGAGGTCCCGCGCCGTGAAGAAGTTCCCCTTGCTCTTGCTCATCTTGTCCCCCTCGACGAGCAGGAACCTCGGGTGAAACCACATCGCGGCGTATGGGCCGCTGCCTCGCGGCGAGTTGAACGCCGCGCACGACTGCGCAATCTCGCACTCGTGATGCGGGAAGATGTTGTCCTCTCCGCCCGAATGCACGTCGATGATGGGCTGGCCGTCGGGCAGCTCGCCGACGCCCCCCCCCTCGCCACCGGGGCCGAGCAGGTCGGGCCGCAGGCGCGCGGCGCTCATCACCGAGCACTCGATGTGCCACCCCGGGTACCCCTCGCCCCACGGGCTCGGCCACTTCATGAGGTGCGAGGGGTCGGACTTCCACAGCAGGAAGTCCGCCGGGTGGCGCTTGCCCGACTGGTTCTGCTCGCTGATGCGTCCGCCAGCGCCCTCGCGCAGGCGATCGAGCGTGTTGCCGCTGAGCGCCCCATACGCATCGAACGTCGTGACCGCGAAGTACACCGTCTGCCCCCCCCCTCCCCCTCCGGGGTCCCCCGGCCCCACCGCGTACGCGTGCCCGCGCTCGATCAGGCGGCGGATCATCCCCGTCATCCCCCTCGTGCCCGCGGCGTCGCCGATGTTCGCGGTGGCGCGGGGCATGAGCGTCGGGTCGTGCTGGGCCTCCAGGGCGACCTTCAGCCCGAGCCGACGCGCATCTTCCACAAACCGGTCCGCGTAGAACGCCGCGATCTGGTGCGGGTTGCGCGGGTCGATCTCGACGTTGGCCGGAAGCCGCCCCGACTTCTTCGCCTCGAGCAGGCGCTGGCCGGCCACGGCCATGCGGTCTTCGCCGTGCTCACCGCCCGCGGCGTCGTCGGTCATGTGCCCCACGTCGGTGATGTTCATCACGTGCGTCACGCGCCGGCCGGCCGGCGCGCGATGCGCCGTGCCCTCGCGTGTTGTCAGCTCGCACAGCGGTGATTCGAGCCATCGCCGGAGCAGGTCCGCCGCGAGGAACGAGCGGAAGTTCCCGATGTGCGCATCGTCGTACACGGTGGGCCCGCACGTGTAGAACGTGAGGTTCGCCGGATCGATGGGCACGAGCGGCTGGAGGGACTTCGTCAGCGTGTTGTAGAGGCGCAGCGGCATGCGGCCCAATGGTACGTGAGGAGGCGGTGGCGGAGTGGCGGAGTCGCCGCTCTGGCTCCTACGCCGGCTGCCGGATCTTCTCGTCGAGCGACTTGACGATCTGCGCCAGCTCGATGTCCACGGTGATCTTCTCCTCAACCGTCTTGATCGCGTGCATGGCGGTCGTGTGGTCGCGCCCCCCGAAGTGCAGCCCGATCTGCTCCAGCGAGAAGCTCGTGTGTTTGCGCGCCAGGTACATGCACACCTGGCGCGGGAGCGTCACCGACCGGTGCCGCCGCTTGCTCTGCAGGTCGGTCAGCTTCACCCCGTAGAAATCCGTCACCACGTCGATGATCGTCTGGATCTGCACCGGCCGCTCCACGCGCGATGAATCCTCGCCGAGCGCGGCCCTTGCCAGGCTGAGATCCACCGGCCGCCGGTCCACGTTGGACATGATCTGAAGCTTGATCACCACCCCTTCGAGCTCGCGGATGTGCGTGTCGATCTTCGCGGCGATATAGCACGCCGCGTCGTCCGGCAGGTCGAACCCCCGCAGCCTCGCCTTGTTCTTAAGGATCTCCACCCGCGTCTCGTACCCCGGGCGCTCCACCGACGCCACGAGCCCCCACTTGAACCGGCTCACCAGCCGGTCCTCGAGGTCCGGGATGTCCTCCGGCGGCGCGTCGGACGACAGCACGATCTGCTTGTGCGCCTGGTACAGGCTGTTGAAGGTGTGGAAGAACTCCTCCTGCGTGCGGTCTCGCTTGGCCAGGAAGTGGATGTCGTCGATCACCAGCACGTCCACATCGCGGAACTTGTGGCGGAAGTGGTTCATCTCGCCCGCCTGCACCGCGTCCATGAACTGCGTCATGAACCCCTCGCATGAGGTGTAGTAGATCCGAGCCGACGGCTGCGTCTCGTGGATCTTCAGGCAGATCGCCTGAAGCAGGTGCGTCTTTCCGAGCCCCACGTCCCCATGCACGAAGTACGGGTTGTACGCCCGCCCCGGACCCGCCGCGACGGCCTGTGCCGCCGCGTGCGCCAGCCGGTTGCCCGGGCCCACCACGAAGTGCTCGAAGGCGTAGTCCGGGTTGATGACGAGCGAATCGCCGTAGATCGTCGGCCCATTCTGGTGCGGTCGCGCCCCCGGAGCCGGCGCGTACATCCCGCCCGGGATCTGACCCGCGTATTCCCCCGCCGCCTTGTCCCCGCTTGGGCTCGGCGAGCCCAAGCCGTCGTTCCCCCGCGCCTCGGGCTTGGTCTCGACCAGTGTCGCCGGGCCGTTTGCGCCCGGCTGGGCGGCGGCCTCCTCGTCCTCCGGCCCCAGGAACTGCACGCTCAGCAGGTGCCCCGTGACGGCCTGCGCCGCCTCGCGGAAGTGCTCGATGCACTGGCGCTGCAGGTAATCGCGGTGAACCCGCGAGTGCGCCCGCAGCTTCAATGTGCCGTTGAGGACCCCCAGCGGCTCGATGTCCTCGAACCACTGCCGGCAGATCGCCGCGTGATGGTCACGCAGGTGCGCGAGCATCGACACCCAGGTCTGCCGGTCATGTTCGATCATCGCCATGTACGCCCCGACTGCGCGCCGGCACCGCCAACGCGACCAAACGCCGTCACTCTTGAGGGACCGGGCACGCCACGCTCTGTCGTCGCCCTCTGCTCTCCCGCCGGCGACGTCCGTATCGCGGCCGACACACCGATCAACGTCAAACGTAAGCGATGACGCCGATTCGGTCAACCGTCTGCGCGCGACCTCGACCCTGGATGGCGATTTCAAGCCCGCCAGCGGGCAATTCTTTTCGGCGACTCCGCTTCATTCCGCCACGGCCGGGGCCGGCTGCGCAACCGCCGCCTCCTGCCGCTCGTACCGCTCGCGGTTGGCGCGATGATCCATCAGCACCTCCACCCGTTCGATGCGCTCCCCGGCGCGCAACGCGATCGCCTGGCGGGCATCGGCCAGGTTCGTCCGGCGCGAGAGGTGCGTCAGCACAAGTGTCTGGCACTCCAGCACGCCCAGCCACTCGCCCACGTCGTCCGCGTGCATGTGCATGCCGACCTTCGCCCGTTCCTTGTGGTCGGGCTCCGTGAAGGTACACTCGCAGATCACGATCTGCGCCTTGCGCACGTCCTCACGCACGAGCTGCGGCCCGGGCGCGGTGTCGCCGAGGTAGGCGATCAGCGGGATCTCCAGGATGCGGGTGATCTCGATCCCTCGGTCCTTTAGCTCGCGCAGCTTGTCCTGCGGCAGGCCCACGTACTCGGGCTTGAGCTTGGAGCGCCGCTCGACCACGGCGTACCCGAACGCGGGCACGGTGTGCTCCACCATGAAGCCGCGCAGGACGATGTTGTTCTTGATCTGGACCTCCTGCTCGGGCTCCAGCGGGATCAGGGCGTAGGGCGTGTTCTGGCGCTCCAGGTCGACGTACCCGTCCATCATCCGCTTGACGGCGGGCGCGATGCGGGCATCGCAGACGATGCTCCCCGGCCCCATGCCCTGGAAGTGCCGCTGCGAGCAGTAGTACGCCAGGCCCCCGATGTGGTCCATGTGCCCGTGGCTTACGGCCACAAACTTGCTCGCGAGCATCGCGCGCGGGCACGACCCCATGTCGAAGCAAACATCAAGCTCCGGGATGCCGACGCACGTGGCCTCACCGGCGATGCTCGTGCCCTGCACGCGGAAGGGGGGGAGATATAAAAAACCCAGAGTCCCCTCGCGGGGCGGCGGCCGTGGGATCATTCGGAAAACCTCCACGCCGGGCGGGTGGCCCGAGCGGTGACTTGTGGCCCATGCTAGGCGGACCATCGCCCCCGCACCCAGTGCGCAACCGCGCGCCAAACTCGTCGCCCCCAAGTCGCGATCCGATCCGCCCGATGCAGTGGTCGCGTCGCGAGCCCTCACGGTTCTCGCGAACCGGTGCCCCCCTGCAACGTCCTAGAAACCGGCCCCATCCCCGCCACGCGCGCCGCCGCATCGCCGCCCGCGGTGTACGCTAGACCATGGTGATCATGGTGATCGGGCGTTGGTGATCCGGTAATACCACGCCCCGCGCGGGGGCCGTTCCGACACCGCCGTCACAGCGTGTACGGAACGCTTAGTTCAACATCCCGCGGCGCCTCTCCGGCGCTCTGGGTTAGGCCGAGGTTCCTTTCCGTCGATCGGGTTTGTATGCGCACCATCGACAAGCCACGACCGCTCCATATGTTGCGCGTGCTGACCGCCCTTGTGCTCGCTTCGCTCGCGCACCCAGCCGGGGCCGCCGCACGCGTGGACCCACCCATCCCGCCGCCCCCGCCGCCCAACGAGGGGTACGTCACCACCCTGGTGAACAACCGCATCGCCATGACCGACACGGTCACCGGGCGCGCGGTCCTCACCCCCAACCTCAGCGGCGTGCTCGCCGATTGCGCCGCCAACACCACCTTCCAGGTCACCCAGCAGCCCGGCGGCTTCGACCTCGCCGTCACGTACACCAACAACACCTCCCAGCAGCAGGAGCTCGGCCGCATCATCGTCGGCGGCTGGCGCTTCCCGCAGCAGCTCAACGTCTGGGATCTCCGCCACGACTCCAAGGTCTTCGTGGATGACCACGGCGGCCACGACTACACAAGCGTCAACTTCACCTACCCCATGGACCTCTACTCCCCGGTCCTCGTCTGCGGCGACGCCGAGCACACCGTCGGGGTCTCGCTTCTCTACCCCGTCATGGAGTGGGACCACACCATCAAGCTCACGCTCCGCAGCCCCTACCGCCGCCCGGGCGATCAGGGCCGCAACTGGGAGATCGAGGCCCGCCTGCTCGGGCAGATCCCCGCCGGCGAAACCCGTACCTACACCCTCACCTTTCGCATGGCCCGCACCGGCGAGCACTGGCTCCGCACGCTCGTCACCTACCAATCCTTCTTTCAGAACCTCTATGGCGGCGTCCAATACGAGCGCGACCCGCGCCCCGTCCAGGCCATGTTCATCGCAGAGATCGGCAACCTGTCTCCGACCAACCCTCGCGGCTTCTGCCAACCGACCCGCCGGCCTGATATCCACGGCTGGGCGCCATGGGCCGCTCACATCAGCACGCTCCCCGCCTCCGGCTACAACCGCGTCATGCTCTGGGCGCCCAGCGGGCTCTACCGCAATAACCAGAACATGAACTACCCCTTCAACTTCCTCACACCTCTTAACGCCTTCCCAGCCGCGGCGAACTCGTGGGACGAACTGGCCGCCCAGTCTCGCCCAGACCTCGAGCTCGGACTCTACTGGGGCTACCCGCAGCGCATCATGCGCACGTGGGATACCAGCACCTCCGAGGTGCTCGACCCCGACAACTCCGAGCACGTCGCCCTCGCCTTCGCGGAACTTGACCAGGCCGTCGCCGCCGGCGCTCAGATGATCGGCCTCGACGCCTACACCGCCATGGGCCCGGCCGACGCCTGGCGCTGGCTCAACATAATGCGCGAGCATGCCCCCGATACGCGCTTCATGCTCGAGGTCTCTCCGTGCGACATCTTCCACAACGTCGCCGCGAGCTGGGTCTTTGCCAACGAGTTGCAGACCGCGCACGTGCTCGCCGACTTCCTCCACCCCGGCCACGAGACCTGGGCGGCCATCATGTTCAACGTGCTCGCCAACCGTCTCGGGCACCGCCCAAGCCCCGCGGAAAAGGCCGCCGAGGTTCGGCGCGTCGCCGCCCTCGGCTACACCCCGCTCATCTTCGATTCGATCCCCTTGACGAGCGATATGTCCGCCGCCGAGCACTGGACCCTCAGCGTCCCCCCGCAGTACCGCCTCGCCCTTGGGATGAACCAGAACTTCAACCCTGGTGAGGTCCAGCCCCAGCTCGACGGCACCAACACGCTCACCAGCGCGTGGTTTCCCGACCGCGCCGACGGCGAGCCCGTCCGCACACTCGAAGGTGCCCTGGCTCCCGGCGGCGGCAACGCCGCCTCGGCCCCTGCCGCCGACACAGCCGTTGTCATGAAGATGATCGCGGGCTTCGTCCCCACGCGCACCGCCGAACTCCCCCCGCCCGCTCGTCACCTCGTCGAGAAACTCGCCGCCGCCGAATCTGAATCGCTCGCGGCACGCCACGCCGCTCCCGGTCAGACCGGCGCCGGCGCGACCACCGCCAAGGCCCCCAAGGTTTCCGTGCCGCGCACCAACACCATGCGCATCTCAACCGCCCTCCCCACGCGCAAGCTCCCCGCCATTATGACCGACCGCCCGAACGGCGGCGCTGTCGTCCGCAACCGGGTTGGTGTGATCTCAGATCCAAACCACCCCAACCGCCGCAAAGAGCAGTTCGTCTTCGACCCCACCAAGGTGCTCGCGGCACTCTCGCGCGTCAAGCGCGACAGCAAAACACAGATCACGGTTGAGCCCGGAACGAGTGGCGAGAAATAGCCGATCTTCTATTCCGATGTGATCACGCGAGCCCGGGCCTTCCCGGGCTCGTTTCTTTTTTGGCGCCGTCCGCCAAGTCTGCCTGCTTGCTCACCCGCCACTGGCCGCCTCTTTCGCCACTGGTGATTCTTCGGCGCCGTCGCAGCGCCCAACTGTGGCCACCGTTCCCGTCAACGCCCTCACGCACCGCCCCGCGGCCCCATTCCCCATCTTCCCCAGTGTGGCACGCCAGTTGTTTATCGCCTCTCCGGCACGAAGAAGCGCGGCACTCGCCGCGGCACGATGCCATGAACCGAACGCTCATCGATTGAAGGAGTTGCCCATGAAGTTCCCGTGCGCTCTCGCCGCGCCCGCCGCCATCGTGCTCAGCGCCGGCGCCTCACTCGCCGCCATCCCGTTTGATCCGCCGGTCTCGGTAGCCGCGCCCCAGCGCCCCAGCACCACCGCCATCGCCGATTTCGACGGCGACCTCGATCTTGACCTGGCTGTCACCACCGACACCCCCGACAAGATCTCGTTCTTCCTTAATGATGGTTCCGGTGTCTTTACCGCCGGCCCCACCGTCCTCACCGGCGGCGGCACCGGCCCCGAGGGCATCGCCGCCCACGACCTCGACGGCGACGGCGATCAGGACCTCGTCGTTGTCCTCCAGAACATCAACACCGCCCGGGTCTTTGTCAACAACGGCGCCATGACCTTCGCCGCCGGCTCCTCCGCGCCGGTCGGCAGCGACGCCCGCGGCCTCTACAAGACCGATCTCAACGGCGCCGGCGGCCCCGAGTTCCTCACCGCCAACCGCGACGACAACACCATCACCGTCATCTCCGCCACCGGCCTCACGCTCAGCAGCACCGCCGTCAACTCGGGCGGCATCGAACCCCGCGCCGCGGCCGCGGGCGACCTCGACGGCGACGGCGACAACGACGTCGCTGTCACCAATCACGACGACCCGCCGAACATCGTGGTCTTCTCAAACACCGGCGGCGCCCTCGCGATCGCCGCGACCATCCCCATCGGCGGCACCGTGCGCCCCAACGGCATCGATATCGGCAACGTCGACGGCGATACCGACAACGACCTCGTCGTCACCGTCGACGACGACGACCAGGGCCTCAACTTCGTCCGCCCCTATCTGAACAACGGCGCCTTCTCCTTCACCCCCGGCGCCAACCTTCCGACCGGCGGTTCCAACCCCGATACCGTCGTCGCCCGCGACCTTGATCTCGACGGCGACACCGATATCGCCGTGACCAACCAGGACTCCGGGAGCCTCTCGATCCTCGAGAACACCGGCGCCGGCGCCTTCGCGGCCGCGATCGTCACCCCGATCGGGACGCGCGCCGAGCACATCGCTATCGGCACGCTCGACGCCAACGCGACGCCGGACATCGTCGTCACCGCGCGCGACGCCAACGCCGCTTTCATCCTCCTGAACGATACCGTGATCACCCCGCCCCCCTGCCCGGCCGACTTCAACGGCGACAACGCCGTTACCTCCGCCGACATCACATCCTTCCTCAACGCCTGGTTCGCCGACCTCGCCGGCGGCACCACCGTCGCCGACTTCAACGCCTCCGGCGCCACCAACTCTGCCGACATCACCGCGTTCCTGGCGGCCTGGTTCGCGGCGCTCGACGGCACCTGCTGATTCCCTTCGGGTGCCCCTCGCGCCCGATCCCTCTCGTGGGTCGTTGCGGGGCCTCCGCCCTCGCGCGCCACCATGCCGTGACGCGCCATCCAGTCTGGGGCATGCCCCCTGTTGTGCACGAGGCGGGCGCTACGGGGCGCCCGCCTCGTGTTTTTTATTCCGTCGTGAACCCACGGCGCGCCCTTCGCGCACGTGGAGAGTCCGGCCCGCGCCGTGTCGTTCAAAGTCATTGAGCGCACACGCCGACTCGGGCGTGTCTGACGGATGAAGAAGCCTGAGGTATCGGTGCAGGGCGCTGGTGCGCCGATGGGTGAGGGGGCGAGGCCGGCGAGATGCCGCGGGCCCGTTGGGGCCGAACGCGGATTGTGGGTCGTCGCACCGGCGCGGGGTGACGGCATCGGAGCGGGATTCTGCACCTCTCCTGATAAGCTGCCCGGATGCCCGGCGACCACGAAGCTCCGAGCACGTCTCGCGCCGCGGGCGCCATCACCCTGACGCTGCTCACGCTTGCGCTCGGCAGCCTCTACGCGATGTTCATCGCGCTCGAGCGCATCCCCAACGATCCCGAGTCGTTCGACACCCACTTCTACAACCTCAATCTCGCCCTGCTCGTCGCCGGCGGCGTGCTCATCGCGGCCCTCGCCTGCGGGCACGTCAGCACCTTCAAGCCCCTGCGCGCCGCCACGCGCTTCACCCTCACGGTTCTGGTCATCAACACGCTCCTGTGGTTCGCGCCCGTGCCTTTCGGGATGCACCGATACCTGCTGGCGGCCCTGGTGCTGCTGGGCGGAGGACTCTTCGGTCTCGCGTCACTGCACGCGGCGTGGGTGTACTTCAGAGGCCCCGGCTATCGGCGCGCGACCGAGGTGGATTCCGCGGATGCGCCGGCAAATTCGCCGACCACGCCCGCTCCCCCTTCCCCCGCCACGCAGCCGCCGTCCCCACACACACCAAGGGTGCGCCCGGCGCGGCTCTCCGCATGGGCGGGTCCGATCGCGGTGCTCGCGATGACGGCCGCGGCATCGACGTTCCTGCTCTTCGTCAAGGCCGCGCAGGTCGGCTGGTCGCACGCGAACGACTAAGCGCGATTGGTGGTGTCGCTCGCCGCGGGGATGGCCTGAGCCGGGCCGCGCTTGTTGTTGAGCGCAAAGAACGAATGCAGGACGGAATCCGACAGAATGAAGTTGAGTTCGTTGCTCTTCGAGGTTGGAGGCAACTCGACTTGCATTCCCCACATCGTGTCGAGAGTGGCCCGCCAGACGAAGATGGTGGCGCCCAAGAGTGTGGTTGACACTCCGAAGCCGATCAGGCAAAGGATTCGGCGAGTGCGACCGCGGCGCATGGGTAGAGAGTACCAGAGGGTCCGGTTTGGGCCGCGGGGAGAGCGCGGGGAGTTCACGGTCGGCGTTGACGAAGATGCAGATGAGCGAGGAAGAGAGCGAGAGCCGGCCGGGGCGGCCGCGAGGCCGCCCTTCGGGCTCCCGAGGAAGGCGGCTGCGATCTGAAGGCCCCGAAGGGGCCATGAGATGTAGCCACGGGTGAGCGAAGCGGACTCCGTGGGGGAGGGGGGGGCGGGCATTTTCCGCTCGCTCCGCCAGGAGCGAAGGCAGGCAGCGTGCATGCCCGGGACGTTCTCGCAGCTGCTGCTGCATGTTGTCCAGAGAACTCCTTTGCCCCTTCGGGGCAAGGAGAAGAGAGGGAACAGGGGTGTGGGGTGACGCTCTCCACGGGTTGCGCGGGCGCCGAAGCGGCGGCGCTGCACCCGTGGCTACATGCTGCGGCCCCGATGGGGCCGTCAGACATGGGCTCCAGGGTCAGCGCGGGGTGCCGCACTCGGGGCAGGGCGCGGGTGCGCCGGTGGGTAAGGGGGTGAGGCCCGAGAGGTCGTAGTTACATTTCGTACAGCGGCCGCGTCGATCGCGCCACTGCCGCCGCACATCCCGAGATGTTGCGAAGCCGAGCCAGGCCGTGCAAAGACCGAAGGCGAGAGTCGGGAGCCACAAGGGAAGTTCGGCCCGGTAAAAGCGTGTGCCGGCGACGGCATGATACGAGCAGGACGGGAGGCGCAGGTTGAAGTCTGGATAAGGGTTGAACAGGATGCCCGGAAGGTACCTGTTGACGTGAAACTCCCAGCGCGTCGTGCGGTAGCTTGAACTACGCATGACCTGAGCAAAGACGTTCGACGATCCAACCGACAACTGCAGCATCGTAAACGGAGGACTGGCGGGCGACAACGGCGGTACCTCCAGTTCGATCTTGAAGGGGCGGAACCGGTGTAGCGTCGTGTACCAGGTAGCGACCGACAGCGATAGAAGAAGCGCCGAGACGACAAGCGCGATGGGACGGAGGGCTCGACGGAGGCGGCCGCGGCGGGACATGCAGCAGAGCGTATCACGAGGGCGTCGTTGCACGGATCGGGATGTGGGCTTATCGCGAACGCGGCGTGCCGCACTCGGGGCAGGGCACCGGTGCGCCGTCGGATGAGGGGGCGAGGCCAGAGAGGTCGTAACGGCACTTGATGCAAAGGCCGGCGGCGCGGCAGGCGCGGCGTCGTGCGCGGAGCGTGGCGAAGGTGAACCAGACGGTAGAGAGCGCGAACGTCACTGTGGGGATCCAGAGGGGGAGCTTTAGGCTCCAGTACCCGGGCACTGACGTGGATCGCCATTGGCCGTACACGCTCGGCCAGCCCCACACGGTCCGCTTTGTGATGAGACTCGTAAAGACCAGCCCAGACCTCCTTTCGAGATGCCACGACCGCTCCGCAGGGCCACGAAACGGGAAGCCATCAAGGAACGCGACGTAGATGCAGTACGCGTACGCGTCCACGCTTATCGCACGACTTGACTCCGAGGGGCTTGATGACCGACATTCCAACTCAACTGAGCATCGGTAGGACGGTTCAGACGTTCTCCACCACAGCACCACGGTGAGGGCGAGCAGCAGAGCCGACGCGGCAAGTGCGGTGAGTCGGAGAAGTCGGCGGATGCGGCCGCGGCGGGACATGCAGCAGAGCGTATCACGAGGGCCTGATTGCACGGCTCAGCTAGAGGGAACGACGCGGACGCGGGGCGGGCACACTAGCCGCGCGGGTCGCACGGCGTGCTCCCAGGAAGGCCGCTGCGCGGCGGATTGATTGGGAGCGAGGGGAGGCCGCGGAGCTCTTGGGACGGGAACACACGGTGGCGGGGTCTCGGGCGCGGGGCGGGCGCACTCGCTGCGCGGAGCGGCCTATCGGCCTCCAAGGCGGCCGCGCGGCGCGGCCGGCTGGATGCGATGACATATGCGAAAGGAGCGACACTAACCACTGCTGTCAACTTCCCCGGTCTTGCTTGGCTCCCTCGGCGGCTTGTCGAGCCAGCAATCCACCTCCTTCGCCGCTGTTGTTCGACCCATCGCAACAAACCACGCACGCGCTTGCATCATTATCGCTCGGGCGGCTACATGAGATTCAACAGTGACACTTCCGTCGCTCAACTGGCATTCTCCCATGCCTTTCAGCACTCGCCCCATCAGAGCGCACGACTTTGCCAATCCCTCTGCGTTTCCTGATTGGCAATAAAGGGCAAGAGCGCGACCATGCCAGTTTAACGACTCCTCAAGCTTCCCAGTCCGGCGGCACAACTCCGCGTAGAACGTGACAGCATCGGCCACGCCTGCTTTTCGATTGCATCTCTCGTAGATTCTTGCCGCCTTTAGAATTAGCACGCCCGCGCCTTCTGCCCCCCCAATCATGTTCTTCTGCAGAAGCCGATATCCAAGAGCTGTCCAAGCGTTGGCCATGCCGAGTTCACAACGCAGATTCTTGGAAAGCTCTAGAGAGTCGCGGTATAGCTTCTCCGCCGCATCGAGATGCCCTTGCAATCGCTTAACATCGCCCAGAGCTAGGTAATCGTCAGCCAGGCCGTTCACGGCAACCGCGCTACGGTCAGCCACAATAGCTGCCTTGAGAGTTCGCTCCGCATCGTCAAACAACCCGAGATCTTTCATAATTGCCGCCGCAGCACGGAATCGTGATGCAGTGAATGCGGGATACTCGTACAGATCTACCAACTCTCCCGATCTAACATGCATCTCCCAAGCTCCGTTGGGGCCTGTGAGTCTTCCCTGCCTGTGGCGGATCGTGCCCAGGTGATGTAATGCCATTGCCCTCGCCAACGGCTCTCTCGCTTTCAACAACTCGTAGCAAGCAGCATCCGCCTGCTCCAGTTCCTCTTTAAGCATGTAGAGTCTGACCCGGGTATCAAGCGCCTCCGGATCGTTGGGAACCAAGCGTAAGATCGCATCGACCGAGTTGGCGGCTCGATCAGGGTCGCCGAGAAGATATGCGGCCGCGGCCCGTTTGCGATGATTCTCAATAGAGCGGGCATTATCCTTCTCCACGCAGCGGTCAAGGAACTCGAGCAGATGACGAGAATCACCCCGTTGTAGTTCTTCAAGGACCCTTTCTATTGGGCGCCCGGCAATACGCTCTGCGTCGACACTCGCTTCGATCGCGGAACGAAGCCGTTCGCGCAATCGATCAATTTCCGCGTCCTTCTCGGCGCGGTCGACCAACAGGTGTTCGACGACCGACTGGATCGCGGCACCCATCGATTGCATTCCAGTTAGAATGCTTTGTGTGTCATGCCTAATGTCGTTGAGGGTTTCTTGCAGCGACCCCAGCCAAGCATCTATTTGTTGAAGGCTCGTTGTCGACGCATGATCGTTCAGCCCTCGTTCGCTGAGAAGTTGCCTCACATCCTCAATGATTGCCCGGCGCTGGTCTGCCCAATCGGCCCCAGAAATCCTCGCCCGCACAAACTGGTCGCGAGTATAGAGTGCTTCAATCATTTCCTTGGTCTTGGCCGAGTCACTTGCTGCTACGGCCAGAGCATCGCGTAACTCGGCGAATAAGCTCCGCAATTGGCTCTCTTGCTTGCTCTCCTTCCGCCAATCAAACCACATCGCCCCGGCAAAAAGGCCCGCGAAAGCTAGCACTGGGGCTGCCGTTAGTGGGGGAATCGCAAGAACCGCTGCCCTAATTCCGTTGTCGCAAGCGCGGGCGCAGAACGATTGCACTCCCTCTACCAGACTATCCACAAGCATCTTGTCGACAGCTTTTGCGACAAGCTCGCCCGGCATCACCCGTACCCGCGACATGCCCTGTGAGGGTGTGGTCTCTGACATTGACGTGGTCCTGCTTGGCACGGATAGCGCGCCAAGTATGGTACCAGCAGGCAGTTCGGCATACTAGATCCCGCCCCGAACAGCTCGGTCCCGGTCGTCAACGGGCGAGCTCGGCGCGGGCTGCTGCGGAGTAGGCGGCCGCGGGGCGCGCCGGCTGGTATGGTGTAGCGGTCGCGTTAGCCGACAACACACGGCTAGGCTGGCTTGTCGAACACACCAGCGGCGGTTAGTAGATGTTCCCACGATTCGACCGCCCGTTCGATGGTGGTAAGGACGCTCCCGTACTTCTTGCCGTCTTTGCCAACTACAATTCCATCGATACCAGCAAAAACGTCGCCGGTCGAGTGCAAGGTTCCCGTCGTCAGGCTAATTGACACGCCAGCCGCACCGGTAGTACCTCGCATAATGACTCCCCTGCCCACGTGAATAAGTTCTGGCCATAGACCAGAACGAGACCGCGTCAGTTCCCCGTGCTTGTCGCGGTTCCACAAATCATGAACGATCGCAACGTTCCGATCCCCGTTAATGAGCGATTCGCCCTCCAAAACCACACCGTTCGCCGCGCACCAGACCCTAAAGTGATCCTTTAGCGACGCCACGCATGCGATCACCTGTCCGAGCGCGTTCATATCTTCCGCTTCGTTTCGATGCTTCGTGAAATCAAACCCCCAGGAGCTTTGTGTGGGCGAATGGCTCGACTCAAAGGGCACGGACGACAAGCTGATTGCCTTTACGACTCCGAGCGCGTGGTACATACGCTTCACTTTCGCTTAAATGCTACTATTCAACATTCCATTTCCTTGACATCCGTCAGGTATCGCCAGACCACCTTTTGTCGTAGAGGCGCGACTGGCCTATCGTCGGCAAGAACGATGGTGCCGCAGTCAACGCACATTCGCAGTCGCACGTGCGGCTCGTTGAAATTGCGGCTTCAAATCCCCTCCCCAAACATCTCGGCCCCCCACTCACCCTTCTTCCGCAGCGTGAGCTCGGAGCGTCCCTGCATCACGACGTGGCCGGCGGGGACGCTGGATGTCACGAAGACACCGCCGGCGATCACGCAGTCATCGCCGATGACGGTGTCGCCGCCGAGGATGACGGCGCCGGCGTAGATGGTCACGCGGTTGCCGATGGTGGGGTGGCGCTGGGTGCCGCGGACCACTCTTCCATGAGCGTCCTTCCGAATGCTCTTGGCGCCGAGGGTGACGCCCTGGTAGACCTTGACGGCGTCGCCGATGATGGTGGTCTCGCCGATGACGAGGCCGGTGCCGTGATCGATGAAGAAGGAATCACCGATGCGGGCGCCGGGGTGGATATCGATGCCGGTGCGCGAGTGGGCCTGCTCGGCGATGATGCGGGGGATGAGGGGGACGCCGAGGGTGTGGAGCTCGTGGGCGAGGCGGTGGGCGAAAACGGCGTCGAGGCCGGGGTAGCAGAGGACGACTTCGTCGGGGTGGGACGCCGCGGGGTCGCCGTCGTAGCAGGCCTGGACGTCGAGGAGGAGACGGGCGTGGACGGAGGGGAGGCGGGCGAGGAAGGCTTGGGTGACTGCTGCCCCCCCTCCCGGAGCGCTGTCGGCCATGTCGCTGGCGCCCGAACTGATACCATATTTAATGACCGCGGGGAGCTGCGCGCCGAGGATGGAGGCGATCGCGGCGCGGAGGGTGGCGGGGGAAGGGGGCGGAACGGACGGGGAGGAGGAGGGGGAGGGGGGGTCGAAGAAACCGGGGAAGAGGAGGCGGCGGGCGGCCTCGACGAGGTGGGCGATGGCCGCGAGGTCGGGGCGGGGGACAACTTGCCCGGGAGGGTGAGCGGGCGGAGCGTCGGATGGGGATGGGGTCGCATCGCGGGTGGACATTGGGAACACAATACCGCGCGGCGGGGAACACGAGTCTGGCGACAGGCGAAGCGGAGGGCGTAGGGAATGAGCGGGTGCGGACGAGGGGGACGGGCGCGGGGGGGGCGGGATTGACGAGACGGGCCTATGGTCGCGGCCCGAATGTGGTGGCCCGGGCTGCTTGACGCGGGTTGGGCGGGGCGGTACAAAGCGTGGCTCGACAAGGAGTTCCTGCAGATGGCCCGTTCCACGAAAGCTGGTTTTGCCGTCCTGAGTTTGGCCGCGATCGCGATGCTGGGCGGGTGCTATCTGGTGAGCGATGACCGCGCGGCCCAGTATCGCGCGAATCCGAGCCCGGACATGGCGACGCTGCACGAGAGCGGGGAAGAGATCGACAACGCCCTGACGGTGACGTTCGACGAGAATCTGCGGATGTTCACGCAGGATCTTGGGCGCGCGTTCTATACGAACCGCCCGAGCCGTCTGACGCGCGAGCCGATCCCTCAGCCGTAAGTCCGACCGGACTGGGCGGGCGTGAGCGTGCGGCTCGATCTTCTGTCGTGAGCCTGCTGTGGACAAGATGTTGGTAGATCACCCGCCCGGCACGCGCCGGGCGTTTGTGTTTGACAGACCAGGCCGGGGGCGTCAGGATGCGATGCCCGATGCAGGGGCGCGAACCGATGGCTTAGTGCTGGCGTAAAGAAGTGCGATGGGTTGATATGCCGTAGGTATAGGTTCGGAGATTAGCCCAAACTTCAAGGACACAAGAGTCGCCCGTCCGATAGAGGGTAGACTCAACTAGATCTCTCTCTCCTCCAGCGGGGCGCCGTTCACAAATGGCGCCCTGCTTTGTTTTTGCGCTCGCCGCATACTGTGCCCATCGCGGCGGGCGGGGGCGGGGAGCGTGAGGATCCGCCTTGCAAAGCCAAGTGGTTCTGGTGACGGGCGCGGCGGGGTTCATCGGGTCGCACGTGTCGGGGGCGCTGCTGGCGCGGGGGCAGCGGGTGATCGGCCTGGACAACTTCGATGGGTTCTACGACCGGGCGCTCAAAGAGCGGAACGTGGCGGAGGTGCGTGCGGGCGGGGCGGAGCTGTTTCAGTTGGTGGAGGGGGACATACGCGATGAGGGGTTGGTGCGCCGGGTGTTCGAGGAGCACCGGCCGGCGGGTGTGATTCACCTGGCGGCGCGAGCGGGGGTGCGGCCGAGCATCGCGGACCCGGTGGGGTATGTGGATGTAAACGTGAGGGGGACGATGGTGGTGCTGGAGGCGGCGCGGCGGGCGGGGTGCGGGCGGGCGGTGGTGGCGTCGTCGAGCTCGGTGTATGGCAACTGCCCCGTGGCGCCGTTCTCGGAGGAGATGGATGTGTCGGCGCCGATCTCGCCGTATGCGGCGACGAAGAAGGCGTGCGAGCTGATCGGTCACACGCACTGGCATCTGACGGGGATGCCGACGGCGATGCTGCGGTTCTTCACGGTGTATGGGGCGCGGCAGAGGCCGGACCTGGCGATCGGGTTGTTTCTGCGGAAGGTGGCGGCGGGGGAGACGATCCCGGTGTTCGGCGATGGGACGAGCAGCCGCGACTACACGTACATCGATGACATCGTGGCGGGGGTGCTGGCGGCGTACGACCGGGTTCCGGGGTTTGGGTACCGGGTGTGGAATCTCGGGGGGAGCGAGCCGGTGAGTTTGGCGCGGATGATCGAGGTGATTGGAAAGGTGGTGAGGAAGACGCCGCGGGTGGAGCGGAAGTCGATGCAGCCGGGGGATGTGGAGCGGACGAGCGCGGACTTGGCGCGGGCGGGGAAGGAGCTGGGGTACTCGCCTCGGACGGGGTTTGAGGAGGGGGTGCGGAAGCAGTGGGAGTGGGTGAAGGGAACACCGCCGCACTTTCAGCAAGCAACACTTGTTGAGGGACCGATCGGTTTCTTCAGACTATGACCGAGTGATCTTCGGATCGAAGCCGGCGAAGTACTCGGGCCGGACCATGAGAAGGGCTTCGGCGAGCGGAGTGATTGCCTGTTCAAGATCTGGTCAAGTGAGTGGGACCAACTCTCGCCCGTGCGGTAGCCAGGAACCCCTAAGCCAAAATCGAACGCATTTGGTTCCGTTCCGCGCTTGAGCCACGCGATGTAGCTGTCCTCATCCATGGCGCTGGCCGCGAAGCACCGTTGTTCGTCGGCAACGGTCGCCTCGGGCAACGGGACGTCCGATCAGCCGGCGGCGGGCGCGGCGCCATTTTCGGCGGCTTTTTGGACTGTTTGCAGTACTGTTTTCTGATCGAGCCCGTGCTCACCGAGGAAGCGCCGAGGCTTGGGGGCCTCCTGACGCTGCGTCCACACGAAGCGGAAGTTCTTCTCCGCGGCCTCGGCGATACGGTCGATCGCCTCCTCGAACGAATCGGTCATGGTGACGACGTTGAGGTCGGCGGGGGAGATCGTGCCCTCGCGGACCATGTCCTCGGAGAGGAACTTGTAGAGCGGGCCCCAGTAGTCGGTGCCCATGAGGATGATGGGGAAGTTCTGCACCTTGCCGGTCTGGATGAGCGTGACCATCTCGAAGACTTCATCCATGGTGCCGAAGCCGCCGGGCATCACGACGAAGGCGTAGGAGTACTTGGCGAGCATGACCTTGCGCACGAAGAAGTAGTTGAACTCGACCCACTTGTCGAGATAGGGGTTGGGCTGTTGCTCCAGGGGCAGCACGATGTTGCACCCGACGGACTTGCCGCGGGCCTCGCGGGCGCCGCGGTTCGCGGCCTCCATAATGCCGGGGCCGCCGCCGGTCATAACGGTGAAGCCGAGGTTGGCGAGGCGGCCGCCCATGTCGCGCGCCATGGCGTAGTAGCGGTGGTCGTCCTTGAATCGGGCGGAGCCGAAGACGGTGACGCAGGGGCCGACGAAGTGCAGGCCGCGGAGGCCCTTGAGGAACTCGCAGAAGATCTTGATGGCGGTCCAGAGCTCGAAGCTGCGGCCGCGCGGGCCCTGGAGGAACTTGCCCTCGGTGATGGAGGCGGTGGCCTTCCCCCAGCGCTTGGGGTTGCCGGTGACCTTCTCGCCGGAGGCGGTGGTGGTGGTGGCGGGCTCTTTGCCGGCGGGGATCACGGGGGTGCCGTTGAGCGCGGGGGGCGGGAGGTGGGAGAGCGCGGCGGGAGAGGCGGGCTTGGGGGCTTTGCTGTCGATCGTGTCCAAGGCGGGATGCTTTCGTTGGCGGAAGGGGTTGGGGGCGAATAGCAGATACGGCGGCGTGAGCATCTTTGATCGGTCGGATCGGCACGTTCCGGGAGCATCTTGGAGCCGAAGCCCGAACCTTGCTGGTTGTTTTGGCCACACGGCTCGGCCGAAGCCGTGGCAAGGGGTAGGGACTATTCTTGGCGGTCTATGCAGCAGCCCAAGTACCAAGCCGGGGTTCGAGTGCGCGTGACGCAGCAGGTGCCGCGGCAGAGCGGCAACATGGCGATCACGACGGAGGGGACGGTGGTCCGCTTCGAGCAGCAGAAGACCGGCTCGTGGTACGCGCACGCAAAGGATGACCGGCTGTGGCTGGACCGGCTGGAGCTACGGAAGGACGATGGGGAGCAGATCGTGCTGAACCTGGATCAGTACACGCGGGTGGAGCAGGTGAGCTGAAGGGGAGAGGATCAGGGGATCGAGGGACCAGGGGATCGAGATCAGATTTTCACGGCGTCGCGCAGGATGCGGATCTGCTGCACGGTGTAGGGCTTGCCCTTGTCCATGCCGGGGCAGGAGCGCTTAGCGCGGTCCCACGTGACGCGGCTCTTCGTGACGCTCGGCCAAAACGGCCAGGTACGGCACTGCGCGGGGCGATCTTCGTAGACGCCGCAGACGGCCTTGCCGGGGATTTTCTCGCGATCAAGGAAGATGCAGTCGAGGCCGCGCTCGCTGGGCCTTTCTTTGAGTGAGCGGCCCTCTTCGGACATGACGGTGTACTCGGCGATGAAGCACTTGGTGGAGATGCCGAGGCGCTTGGCGAGTGCCGCGAGCTCGTCGTCGGTCATGAGGACGTAGCCCGGGGGGCCGGAGCAGCAGTTGCCGCAGAGCGTGCAGCCGAAGCTGAGGGCGGGGTCGGCGTCGGACTTGCTCTCGGCGAACCACTCCATGGGTGCGGAAGGGTACAGGGAGGAAGGCACGAAGGCACGGAGGGAGATGGACGAAGGGACTGAGAGACAGAAGCGAATCGGCGCGGCATCACCTACGATCGCGGGAGTTTCTCGTTTTTCCCCTTGTTTGGAGCTCCGCTCATGTCTACGGCCGACGCCGCGGCGAAGTCGAAGAAGCTGTCCAAGGTCACTGTTCAGAGCGACTTCGAGCTGGCGCGGGAGATCTCGCCGCGGAGGAAGTCGACGGAGGCCCAGACGATCGATGGGCTGGTGAGCGAGCAGCTCGAGCACTTCGGGCTCGACCCGGCGTCGGACTTCGGCAAGCACCTGGGCGGGCTGGCGCGGCACCTGTATCTGGGGCAGGCGGAGCTGAAGCGGATGTGGCCGGTGCTGGTGGAGGAGCTGGCGAGCCTGCCGCGGGAGGATCGCGCGGCGCGGTTCGCGGCGCAGAAGTTCCTGTGCTTCCAGATCGCGAAGGTGCTGGACACGCTGCAGCACCCGTTCCGCAAGACGTACCAGAGCATCGTGAACTCGCAGAGCACGGCGCTCGCGAAGGGCGCGTACCCCATCTTTGACAACGTGACGGCTCTGTTCAGCGCCAAGCCGCTGGTGGCGCGCACGGCGACGTACATCTACGCGTGCGCGGAGTGGGTCGACGATGCGTTCCAAGGCAAGGAGCTGCTGCTCGAGGTGTACTCGCGGCTGCTGAACCCGACAAATGTGTCGCTGGCGAACCACATCGTGGACATCGAGTGCGGGGAGCGGGCGAGCGAGTACTTCGCGTGGAACTTCAACACGGGGATGGCCGCGATCGATGCGATGCTAAGCCACCTGGTGGGGCACCGGGACATCATCCTGGCGTCGCGGAATATCTACGGCGGCACGTATCAGTTGATGCACGACTGGCTGGGGAAGAAGAGCAACCTCGACATCAGCGTGAACTTCTTCGATGGGTACACGGTGAAGGATTTCGTGGCGGCGCTCGAGAAGGTCCAGAAAGAGAACAAGCAGCGGCTCGCGGACGGGCGCCAGGTGTTCGTGTACATCGAGTCGCCGTGCAACCCGCACGGGTACGTGCTTGATGTGCCGGCGATCTGCAAGGAGGCGCACAAGCGCGGGCTGAACGTGATCTGCGACTCGACGGTCGGCACGCCGTTCCTGCACCGGCCGCTGCGGCGCAAGGATCCGATGGAGCGACCGGACTTCGTGATCCACTCGTACACGAAGGATCTGGCGGGGACGGGACAGGTGATGGGCGGTGCGGTGATCGGGCCGACGCCGCGGATGTTCATGGGGAAGCACGACACGATGCCGGGGTATGCGCCGGACGGGACAGCGCGGACGTACAGCTACGACGAGACGCTGTTCTGGAACGTGTACTACGTGAAGGGGTCGTTCCTGGATTCGGAGAAGGCGTTCGACGTGCTGACGGGGATGCACACGCTCGAGTTCAGGATGCTGCAGAAAAGCATCAACACGCTGACGATGGCGGAGTTTCTGGGCGGGCACCCGGACATCAACGTGAAGTGCAACGCCGCGCCGGGGAACGAGAACGCGACGCTGCGTGAGAAGTGCTTGTACTTAGGGTTGCCGGCGCCGCTGTTCACGTTCGACTTTGAGGGGAAGAGGGCGGGGGCGAAGGGGGCGGGTTCACCCGCGAAGACGAGCGCGAACGGGACGGCGGCGAAGGGCGGCAAGGGGAAGAAGGGATCGAGCGACCACGCGGGTGGTGGGCATGACGGGGGCGTGGGAGGGGGGGCGAGCGGCTTGTTCCCGCGCGAGATCTTCGAGCGGTTCTTCGACATGCTCGATCCAGCGTTCGGCCACCAGGTATCGCTGGGGCAGACGAACACGGTGGTGCTCTGCCCGGCGCTCACGAGCCACAGCGAGCTCTCGTCGCAGGCGCTCGCGGATGCGGGGATTACGCCGACGACGACGCGCGTGGCGGTTGGGCTCGAGGATCCGCGAACGCTGGCGGCGCACCTGGTGAAGGCCGCGGAGATCACGCTGGACACGGCGCGGCCGGGGTTCAGCAAGAAGTTCCCGAAGCCGGCGGAGGTAGACGCGATATACCGGAAGCATTACCTGGATGTACACAAGCGGTATGTGGAGAGCTTGCCGGGGATGGCGGAGGCGCTGAAGTAAGGTCGAGCGGAAGACAAAGGGGCAGCGGGCAACATGCCCGGTCTGTTTGATATCTTTGGTTCAAAGGAGGGGTTCGACCCTCGAACACGGCCCTCATCGCCAGATCTACCTTCGTTCCCTCTCGTTCCCCCTTTCCCACTCGTCATCCTGCTCACACACGCGAACCAGCCGGTCGTGGGCCGCTGCTGCCCGCGCCCCGCTGGGTATCTACCCCGGCATGAGCGTGGCCCGCGTCGCGGCCGCACTCGGGGCAGGTATCGCTGGGTGCGCCGGAGAGGTCGTAGCCGCAGAAGGGGCATTGGCCGCGGGCGAGGCGACGGCGGGCGGGCCAGGCGCGGGCACGATGCACGCCGATGAAGAGCCAGGGGAGGGTGCGGAGGAAGGCGAGGAAAAACAGAACAAGAAGAACAGCCTGCGTGACGCCCCACCAGTCGACATCAAAGCGCGTCCACTTGCCCCCAACCCTCCACTCCTCGAACGCCATAGACGAAAGATCGGGGACCGTCGTCAGAAAGTAACCCCGCGCTACTGCCGCGACCTCGCGTTCCCTCTCTTCTGATGGGAGCTCCGTTGTTCCGAGGTAGTACAGCACAAGTGCGTACCTCACGCGTTCCACCACCGGCACCCAGAACCCAATCTCACGCGTGCCAAGATTCAGGCGTGCCTCGAAGATCTCCGCGCCATTGTAAATCAACGAGGCGATATCGCCCTGACTGGTTTCCGAGTCGAGGAGAACAAACTCACCCTCGACCTCCTGGATAAAGAGCCGACGCCCCCCTATTCCCCTCACGAGTCCATCTCCTGTCAGCCATACGGACAGAAGCAAGGCAATTAGCAGCACCGCCGCGATGAGCGGGCGGACCCACCAGCGCTTCGAAGCCGCGATCGCTGCTGCGGATGTGTGCAGTCGTTTCATCACGCTTGAACACGGTACGAGCACGCGATGGTTACCGGATCTGAACGCATCGCCAATCTCCGCGAGGAACGACTGGCGATCCGCCACACTGGCGGCCTCGCGTCATGCCAAAGTGGCGGAAGCCCGCCAAGGCCATTCAGGTATGTGGCTCCCTGTGGCCAGAATTGCCGATCGATGATAAACGGGGTAGGGCCTACGTGGCCTCTGTTGGCCAAGCGCGGACCATTCACCGGCTCATGCGTTCGGCACGGCGCTTGCTTCAGTACTCCACAGGGTTTCCGTGGTGGCGGCTTCCAGGAATGAAGCCGAGCACGTCTATGGTCGCGATACTGAACGGACCTTCTCTTCATCCCCGTCTGGTGGAAGCAACAGCCCATCGGACGGGGATTTTAGTTTTGGCCACTTCGGCGGTTGGGCGGGAACGAAGTCCAGCGCCTACTTCACCGCCAGCAGCTCGATCTCAAACACCAAGTCGGTCCGGGCCGGAATGACCGGCGGGTTACCCTCTTCGCCATACGCCAGTTCCCATGGGATAGTCAGTTGGCGGCGACCGCCAACTTTCATACCGGGTATGCCGTAGCGCCAGCCCTCGATGAACTCATCCAATGGCGCTTCGACCGGCTCGGCGCGAGCGTGACTGGACTCGAACTCGTTTCCATCGCGGAAGGTACCGCGATAGTGGACTCGGACGGTCTGGAACGGCGAGATGCACGCGGGGCCGGTGCCGATCTCGATGTCTTCGAGCACAAGACCGTTCTCGAGCGTGACGCGGTTGATGGGCCGCGGGTCGAGCTTGAGGTCGGTGCGCGAGGACGATGTGGCGGGGTTCGGGCGCGCCGGCCATCGCTCGCCGCCCCCCGGCTCAACCTCTCCACCACGCCCGGCGCAGGCTTCGAGCATGGCCGAGGCAACTCCCAGCGCCACGCCGAGGGCGAAGCGAGATGCACGGAAGTTCCAGAGCCGGAGTTGCATGGTGTGCGATCGTACCACGATTGGCAATCCAAACTACGATCCGGTGATGCCTTCCCCGGTACCGCTTGCGATCTCGATGGGTGACCCGTTGGGAATCGGGCCCGAGGTCGTGGCTCGCGCGCTCGACGGGCACGCGTGGGCTTCGCCCATCGTGGTCTTCGGCATGGAGTGGGCCCTTCGGCGGGCCGCGGCACAGGCCGATGTGCGGCCCTTCTGGCGATCGCTGTTGCGGTCGCAGTTGCTGGCGGGGACGGGTGGGGCAGCGCCCGAGGCCGGCGAAGTTGTTTTAGTTGACGATGATCGGTTCGAGCCGGGGCACCCGGACTTTGCACCCCGCGGCAAGCCGCGCCCGACAAGAGCGGGCGGCGAGGCGTCGTTTCAGCACGTCCTCGATGCGATCGAACTGTGCAATCGTCGCCGGGGGGACCCATGGCGGGCAGCGGGCATCGTGACGGCGCCGATTGCGAAGGCGTCGTGGGAACTGGCGGGCCACGCTGGTGGGGAGGGGGGCGGGCGAGGGGAGGGGCGGGCTCCGGGGCACACCGAACTGCTCGCGGAGCGATTCGAGTCGCCGCGCAGCGCCATGCTCTTTGTCGGCCCGCGGCTGCGGGTGATCCTGGTGACGATTCATGTGCCGCTGGGCGAGGTGCCGGGCCTGGTGACGATCGAGCGGGTGCTGCGGGCGATCGAGCTTGGGCATGAGGCGTGCGTGAGTCTGGGAGTGCCGTCGCCTCGGATCGCGGTCTGCGGGCTGAACCCGCACGCGGGCGAAGGTGGCTTGATGGGGATCGAGGACGAGCGCGAGATTCGGCCGGCCATCGAGGCGGCGACTCGGAACGGCATTCGCGCGAGCGGGCCGTGGCCGGCGGACACGATCTTCAAAGCTGCCGCGGCTGGCGAACACGACCTCATCGTGGCAATGTACCACGATCAGGGGCTCATCCCGGTGAAGCTGGTAGATGGGTTTAATACAGTGAATGTGACGGTGGGGCTGCCGGTGGTGCGGACGAGCCCGGCGCACGGAACGGCCTTCAATATCGCTGGTCGCGGGGTGGCGGATCCGGCGAGCATGGTCGCGGCGATCGAACTGGCGGAGTCGATGTGTCGGCAAAAGTCAGTTTGACTAAAATTGACCTTTGCTGACACTTGAGGCCGGCTCCGACGAGGCTGCTTCTCGGCCTGATTCCTGCTCCGGAGCAACTGCAACAGGGCGGACCCATATCCTGACCTGCCGTCGGCTCGTCTTGAACTGTTCCCTGCTCGAGGTTCTATTCAGAAATGACGAACGGACCGAACATCGCGATGGCGACTCGTGAGCGTCATCCTCTGGTGGAGATGCTGGCGATCGCTGCGCCATCGGTGGTGACGATGTCGTCGTACACCGCGATGCAATTCGTGGACGCCAAGATGGTGTCGATGATCGGGCCGGACCCTGTGTACGTGGCCGCGCAGGGGAATGGCGGCATGACGGCGTGGGTGCCCATCTCGATCCTGATGGGGATGCTGTCGGTCATCAACACGTATGTCTCTCAGAACCTGGGCGCGGGGAAGCCGGAGCGGGGGTCGGCGTACGGGTGGGCGGCGATCTGGACGGCGGCGATCGCGGCGGCGCTCATCGCCCCGATGGTCGGCCTGCTCCCGTGGCTTTTCGGCATGAGCGGCCGTGCGGCGACCGGGCTCAGCGTTGACCAATTGGCGCAGATGGCGCGCCAGGCGCAGCTCGAGGTGGACTACGCGTCGACGCTGATGTACGGGGCGTTCTTCACGATCGCCACGCGCGGGCTGGCCCAGTACTTCTACGGGATTCACAGGCCGTCGGTGGTCATGATCGCGGCGATCGTGGGCAACCTGACCAACATGGCCTTCAACGCGGTGCTGATCTACGGGCCGACGCCGCCGGAGTCGCTGCCGCTGCGCGGGGTGGCGGGCTCGATCGCTACCTCGCTAGGCATCCCGGCGCTGGGCGTGAAGGGGGCGGCGATCGCGACGGTGATCGGCACGGCCGTTGAGCTGCTGATCCCGCTGGCCGTGTTCCTGGGGCCTACATACAACCGGTTGTACAAGACACGAGCCGCGTGGCGGCCGTCGCTCGGGATCTTCCGCGACATTATCAAGATCGGGTGGCCGGGTGCGCTGATGTTCGGCAGCGAGATGATCTGTTGGTGGTACTTCACGGTGCGGCTGGTGGGGAGTTTCGGCACCGACCACACGTTCGCGAGCTGGATCGCGCTGCGCTACATGCACATGTCGTTCATGCCGGCCGTCGGGATCTCGTTCGCGGTGACGGCGATGGTGGGCAAGGCGATCGGCATGAAGCGGCCGGACGTTGCCCGCAAGCGCGCCCTGCTGGGCATGGCCGTCACGATGGGGTACATGGGCGTGTGCGCCCTGGCGTTCGTCGTTTTCCGCCACGACCTGATCGAGTTCTTCATTACCCACGACCCGGCACGGCCGCGCTCCGAGCTTGAGATCACGCGGATCATCGAGATCGGCTCCGGGATCATGATCATCGCGGCGGTCTTCCAGGTGTTCGACGCGATGGGCATCACCATGGTCGGGGCGCTGCGCGGCGCCGGCGACACCGTGTGGCCGGGGGTGATGACTGTGGTGTTCTCGTGGGGATTGATCGTCGGTGGTGGGCACGTCATCGTCGCGGTCGCCCCCGACCTGGGGGCGATCGGACCCTGGCTCGGCGCCGCGGCCTACATAATCGCATTCGGCTCGACCTTGGCGTGGCGGTTCTCTCGCGGGAAGTGGCGCGAGGTCAAGCTGCTGGAGCAATCGGCACAGCCGCGGCTTCATGTCCCGGTGGATACCGCGGACGGCCTGCTGAGCGAGCCGGGCTGATGAATCGAGATGGGTGGTCGGCGGTTCAGAGAAGGAAGGCGGGGAGGGCGAGGCGGGGAGGGCGGGCGGCAAGGAGGGGCGAGAGGAGGGAGGTCGACAAAAAAACCGCGGCCCTGGCGTAGAGTCGCGGCTTTCTCCCTTCGAGGAGATTCGGGGGGCTGGATGTGCCCGGCCGGCGCTCGTGGGCGTGGCGCGGGGGTGGAGGTTGGGGGTCAGGCGAGGCGGTCAACCGAGCCGGCGAGACGGTCGAGGGCGGCCTCGAGCTTCTCGGGTGAGTCGTAGGAACCAGCGGCGATCTGCTCGCGGATCCGATCAATCAGATCCCAACGCATGGCGGGCTCCTCATTTCCAACGAGCTTCAGGGTGTGGGCGGGGTTACGACCGGAGAGTTCAACGCGATCCTGCGAACGAAGGGTGGGGAGGGCGGGGGGGGTGCTCAGTGCGAGTGAGCCCTCGGATCGCCGGATCGCCGGTTGAAGGGCGAGCTGGGCCGGGGTGTTCTCGGAAACGGCGAGACCAGAGAGATGGGACATGGGGATCCTATAGCACTGCCCCGGCCGGCGCTCCTCAAAGAGGGGGCGCCGAGGTTGAGCGGGGAGTTCGGTTTTCTGACGCGATCCATCGCCGTGGGCCCGCAAGTTCCTTCCAACGGGCTTGATCATCTCGACCCTTCGTGGCCGAGGGATGTACCCTTTGTATCGTCAGCGACGGGAAAAGCCCTTGAGTGTTTGAGTCAAATCGACGGAAGCACTTAAGTCACTGCTTTGGCTAGACTTATCGCCGATAACCCCAGAGAGGACGCGTCATGAATTTCTTCTCCCGTCAGCCGCGATTTTCACGTCTGATAACCCTTGGGGTGGGGATGGCGATGGTGACGTACGCCGGTTCACTGGCGATGGGTGCGTTGGTGCTCGACGACTCGCGTCCGCCCGGCGGGCCCAACAAGAAGTTGAAGGAAGAAGGGAAGAAGCTCTTTGGTCCGGAAGCGGAACGAACAAACCCGATGCGCGATGAATCGACGGAGAGCGCGTCGTGGTGCATCGTGCTCGGCACAGCGCGCGGACCGGACGCGGCAAAAATCGCGGGCATCGCGCTGAACAACATCCAGCGTGAGGGAAAGCTCCCTGAGGCGTATGTGGTGCAGCGCGGCGAGGCGTGGCTGGTGGCACTCGGTCACTTCACAGCGCCCGACAGCGACGAGGCCAAGAGCGAGTTGGCGCGCGTGCGCGCGACGTCGGTACAGGGCTCGCTCCCGTACGCGGACGCGTTCCTCGCGGCGCCGAATCCGAAGGCGATGCTCGGCAACAAACCGGAGTTCAGCCTGGTCGCGGCGCGGGCGCAGCATGGGGAGCGCGCCAAGTACACACTGCAAGTGGGGTACTACGGGCGCGAGGAACTGGCGGAACCGAGCGAGGCCGACCTGAAAGAGAGCCGCACGCTGGCGGAGGTGGCGGCGGCAAAGCTGAGGCAGGAGGGGGAGGTGGCTTTTTACTTTCACGGGCCGCGGCGGAGCATGGTGACGGTGGGGGTGTTCGACGAGACGGACGCGGACCCGGCGGCGGGGATCCAGAGCAAGCGGCTGCGCGAGACGCGCGAGAGGCATCCGTACAACCTGTACAACGGCGCCGGTGTGCGGGTTCGGAGCGGCAACAAAGAGGCGATGGTGCGTAGCCGGCTGGTGGGGATCCCCGAATCGGAATCCAAGGGCGCAACCGAGGAGAAGCCGGAGCAGAAGCAGGACAACCGCAGCTTCCACGAGCGGATGCGCGGGGTGAGGTAGCGCCGTCGGCGGTGTCTACTTGCCCTTCTTGTTGCCGTCGGTGGAAGGCGTTTCGTTACTGCCCTTCGCGGCCTCTTCGGCCTGCATCTGGCGGGCTCGCTCGAGCAGCCGCGCCTCGGCCTCGCGACGGTCCAGGGTCGCTTCGGCGACCGGCTCGAGGTCGAAGTGCCAGTCGATGAAGGTCGCGATATTCAGCGGCACGGCCTCGGCCACCAGGTCGAAGCCGGGGTATTCGTAGATCGGCGGCTCGGCCTCGCGGCTGGTCGCCACGGGCTCATAGCCCTCAAGATCGAGGCGCACGTCGTAGGTGCCGAAGAACGTGAAGTCGGTCGAGCACGGGGTGCGGCCGACCTGCACGTCATTGAGCCAGACCAGCGCGCCGGGCGGCTGGGACGTGATGGAGATGGTGCGCTTGACGCACCCGGTCACCAGCGTGAGCGGGCAGAGCAGCAACAGGGCGGCCGCGGCGTGCTTCATGGCGTGCAGTGTAGCGGCGGAGGGCACATCCGCCGTCGGCTACTTCAGGCCGTCGCGCAGGGCGAGCCGGCGAGCCAGAGAAGCACCGGAGTTGAGGCCGCCCTCCATGTACCCGACAAACTTGTAGCAGGTGTGCTCGCCGCAGAAGTGCAGCTTGCCGAGGCCCTTGTGCAACAGGGGGCCGGCACGGGTGACCTGCCCGGGCGCCGGGAAGGAATAACTGGCGCCGGTATAGGGCTCGCCCGGCCAATCCATGAAGCGGGCGCCGGCGACGGAGTTGTCGCCGAAGCCGGGGTAGATTGTGTCCAGTTCGTCGCGGTAGGCCTTGGTGAGCTGATCGCCCTCGCGTGCGCGGCAGCGCTCGGCGGCCGCCCCGCCGGAGAAGCTGACGAGGACGGCGTTCTCGTCGCCATCCTGGTTGTCGGTGGCTTCCCAGGTCATGCAGACATCCCCGTCGGTGAGGCTGTCGGGCGCGAGCTTCTTCTCCTTCCAGAAACGCGTCTTGACCGGAGAGAGGTACTTGACGTTCGTTCCCATCTGCGTGAAGTAGGCGTCGGGGATCACGGGGTTGAAATCGATCTTCCGCCAGGTGGAGGGCGGGATGGCGAGGACCACGTCGTCGGCTTCGAGTGTGCGGCCGTCGGCGCAGGTGACGATCATCTTGTCATTCTTCGAGACGACGTTGGTGACAGGAAGCTTGGTGACCACTCGATCGGCCCCGATGGCCTCGGCGAGTTTGTGCGCGAGCTGCTGGTTGCCGCCCGTGCAGCGGTAGACCTCGCTATCGGTCCAGTAGGCCTCGAGCCCGCCGCCCTTGACCTGCGCGAGGTTGCCGAGGTAGCTCTGGCGCTCGGGGGCGTTGCCGTTGTCGGCCATGAGCTGGACGTGGATACCGGACCGGGCAACGTCGCCGCACGAGAGAGCGTCGATCCACTGCTTGGCGTTGCGGCCATCGAGTTCCGCCGCGCGGGCGTGGGCCCAGGGCTTATCAGCGTCGATCTCTGTGGCGTCGGCGTTCATGAGGGCGAGCGCGGCGTCCATTTCTTCATAGAGGGCCTCGGATTCCTCGGGGGTGAGTCGCTTGCCGCCGAGAATAATGGGGAACTCGGCGTCCTCTGCCTCAGTCACATCCAGGAACTCAAGGCCGAACTTCTGTTGATAGGCGACCCACGTCGGGTGATTGGAGCCGATGAGCTCGCCGCCGCCCTCGACATTGCGACCTGGGACCATGTCGCCGAAGCTCAGCACTCGCCCGCCGATGCGGTTGCGCGCTTCGACGACCGTTACGTCGTAGCCGGCGGCCTTGAGCTCGTGGGCGCAGGCGAGCCCGGAGAACCCGGCGCCGATTACCACCACGCGCTTGCCGCCGCCGAGCAGGCCCGGGCGACGGACGATGCCGGCGAGCGAGGTGCTCGGGAGCATCGCCGCGGCCGTGGCGGCCATGGCGATCTTGAGGGCCTCGCGACGGGCGGGGTCAAAGCGGCTGGGGTCGTAGCGACGGGCGAGGCGGGCGAAGAGAGAGCGGGACATGTGTACTGACCTCCCGGGCCGGGGAAGAATCGAAGTGAAAGCCGCCGCGAGCGTGCTGGCGCTCGCGGCGGTTGCTGTTTTTCAGTGGGCGGCTTACTCGTCGTTGGTGGGGCCGACGCCGAGCATCCAAAGCTTGAAGAAGTTCATGACCTGCTGCTTGGTGAGCTTGTTGGCGTTCAGGTGGTACTCGACCTTGCTGGAGGCGGGGGCCTCCGAGCCGTGCGCCATCGTGTCCACGTAGGTGATTCGACCCGTCATGCACGGGACCGAGTCATCGACGAAGAAGAAGGCCTCCTCGGAGTCCATTTTCTCGAACGCGGCGGACTCCGACGAGGTGGACTTGTTCTTGTCCTCGTTGAAGCGGAGGTTGAAGTCGTAGTACCCCTTGCCGTTGATAGAGCGGTCGGTGTCCTCGATCCACTTGATGGAACCGGTGATGACGTCCTCGTACTCCTTGCCCTCGAGGGTGTACTTGAAGCGGATGCCGTCGGTGAACCAGTTGCCGGTCTCGTAGTCGTAGTCAAGGCGGCCGGAAACGACGGTGCGGGGGTAGGTCTCGGCCGGCCCCTTGGCCAGGACGATGTTGTCGAACCGCATGGGGTCGACCTTCTTGACGGTCATCTGGACGGTCTTGTTGCCGACGACCCGCTTGTAGGTGTAGGCGGCGAGCGTGTCCTTCTTCTCCGCCTTGCCGACGAGCTTGCCGGCGAACGGATCGGTGAAGCTTTTGGCGGTGCCGACGGCGTCAATGGCGATGCGCAGCGGGCGCTCCTGCGCGGCGCCGCCGCCGAGATCGAACGCGCCGGTGGCGCTATCGATAGGTACGAGTCCAACCCACTTGCCGACGTTCTTTTTCTGCTTGAGATCCTTGGGGTTCAGCACCGCCATGTTGATGCTGAACGCCAGCGCGGCGTCCTGCTTCCGGCGAGAGAGCGTGCGCGAGTAGAGGTTCGGCTGGCGGGTAATGTCGCCGCTGAACTGGGTGGTCTTGGCGACGGTAAGATCGAACGTGTACTTGTCCTGAGCGCCGAGGGCGGCGGAGCCGTCCTTGAGGTCGCCGGAGGTGTCAAGGTTGGTGCGGGTCTTGAACTCGATGTTCATGGTGCCGGCGATCACGTCCTGCTCGGTGATCGGCTCGGCAAGCTGGGCCGCGAGCGGGGAAGCCGGGGCCAGGAGCGCGATGGGCGCCGACATGAGTCCAGCCGATGCAACCAAAGAATATCCGATGCGCAACAACGCTTTCATCAACCTTCTCCTTCGCGGCCGCTTAGGCCGCTACCGCCCAGGTGGACCGGGCGGCGCGTGCGAAACCCGGGCACCTTCGATAGCCCGGGAGATCCGAGAATACCACGAATGCGAGTGATTGGGAATAGGCAGAGACGGTTTCGCCTAGCGGCGCCCGCCCCCCCGACTTGCCGGGCGTGAATCCTCTTCGCCATCGTCCTGGAAGGCGTCGGGGAACTCATCCTCGTCTTCGAGCACTCCAACATCGGCCTCGAAGGGTGGGGCATCGTCGTCAAGATCGGTGGCGTAGCCCGAGGGCGAATCGACCTCGGTTGCCCCAGCGGTGTCCGCTTCTTCAGTGGCCGCGGGGGACGCGGCGGAGGGCTTGGCCTCGGGGAAGAGGTCGGCCTGCACGGAGCGGCGGGCGATGTCGTCGGCGTCGGCGCGGGCCTGTTCGTCTGCCGCGGCCTGCTCATTAAGAGCGCGCCACTCTTCCAGGCTCATGAGCACATCGCGGGCGACGGTGCCCTTGTGGCTGCCGAGGATGCCTGCCTCGCCCATCATCTCGATGAGGCGGGCGGAGCGGGTGTAGCCGATGGCGAGGCGGCGCTGGAGCATGGAGACGCTGCCGAGCTTGGTCTCGAGAACGATCTCGACAGCCTTGTCAAAGAGCGGATCCTCCTGCGCGTTCGCGAAGCCGTCGCGGCGCTGCTCATCGGTGAGGCCGTCGGAACTGGCGCCCCCAGAGCGGATCTGCACGAGCTGGCGCTCAAAGGTGGGTGCCGCGACCTCACGCATGAACTTGACGACCCTTCGGATCTCGCGATCGTCCACCAGCGTGCCCTGGGCCCGCATGAGCTTGTGGCTTCGGGGGGACAGGTAGAGCATGTCGCCCTGGCCGAGCAGGAGCTCGCCTCCCTTCTGGTCCATGATGATGCGGCTGTCCATGCCGCTGGCGACCTTGAAGGCGATGCGCGCCGGCATGTTGCTCTTGATCAGGCCGGTGACGACGTTGGCCTGCGGGCGCTGGGTGGCGATGATGAGGTGGATGCCGACGGCGCGGGCTTTCTGAGCGATCCGCACGATCGAGTGCTCGACCTCCTTGTTGGTCATCATGAGGTCGGCGAGTTCGTCGATCACAAAAACCATGTAGGGGAGCTTCCGGGGGATCCTCGCTTCTTCCTCTGGGGTCTGCGGCGTGAACGCGTCCTTCAGCTCGTCCCACGTCAGCGTGTTGTAGCTGGCGATGTCGCGGCAGCCGGCCTCGGCGAGCAGCTCGTAGCGCTCCTCCATCTTGCCGACGGCCCATTCGAGGATCGCCGCGGCCTTGCCCATCTCGGTGACGACCGGGCACATCAGGTGGGGGATGTCCTTGAACTGGCTCATCTCGACCATTTTGGGGTCGACCAGCACGAGCTTGAGCTCGTTGGGCTTCTTGGTGTAGAGGAAGCTCATGATGACCGTGTTCATGCAGACGCTCTTGCCCGAGCCGGTGGTGCCGGCGATGAGCAGGTGGGGCATCGTGGTCAGGTCGGCGATGAGCGGCTCGCCGCTGGCGTCCTTACCGAGGAACATCGGCAGCGCCATTTTGGAGGAGACATCCGCCTTGGTCATCAGTTCCTTAAGGCGGACCTTCTCCTTGATCGAGTTGGGCACCTCGATGCCCACAGTGTCACGCCCGGCCGTGTTCGGGACGATGCGGATGTTGATGGCCTTGAGCGATCGGGCGAGGTCGCTGGCGATGGCGCTCAGCGCGGCCACCTTGGTACCAGGGGCCAGTCGCACCTCGTAGTTGGTGATGACGGGGCCGGAATCGATCCCGACGACGCTGCCGTCGATTCGGTATTCCTTCAGGGAGCGCTCAAGGGCCTCGGCCTGCTCGCGCACGAAGGCCTCAAGCTTGGCGGAGTAGTTTTGCTCGGGCTCCTCGAGCAGGTCGAGCCCGGGGAAGCGGTACCCCTCCATCTCGGCGACGTTCTGGATGTCGCGCAGGTCGTCATCGGTCGCGGAGCGGCGGTTGGCGGCGGCGAACCGCAGGGGGAGCCTGGCGATTTTCTCTCGGAGAGCCTCGGGATCGAAGACCTGGGGAGCGCCGGGAGCGTCGTCCTCGTCCTTTTCATCCGATGGCTCGGCGTCTGGGGGGTACTCGTCCACCCCGTCTCCGGTGTCGGCTTCGTCTTGGGCCTCGGAGTCGGCCTCGTCTTCGTCTGCCAACGCAGCGGCGGCCTTGCCCCTGCGGCGCGGAGGAGTGATCTCTACTGGCGCGTCGGGTTCAACGCCCTTCGCGTCGGTTTCGATGAGCTCGGTCGAGCCCTCCTCATCCTCGAGCTTGAGGCGCTTGCGGGGCTTGCGGGCGCGGTCGTCGCGACCGGGGACCGCCTCGTCGTCGTCAACATCGTTGAGGCGGACGTTGCGCCGTTTCCCCGTGCGCCCGGCGCGGCCGCTGGCAGGGTCGTTGCCCGAAAGGCTGGTCGCCAGCTTGCCGGCGGAGCCCCCGACGCCCCGCCCGGCGCGGGCGACGACCTTGCCGGCCCAGATAGCGGCGAGGAAGGCCCAGACGTCGAGGGCGACGATGGAGCCGACGGCGAACGTGGCGGAGATCACGAAGAACGAGCCGATGGAGTTGCACGCGTCACGGAGGCGCGCGAGGGCGAGGGTGCCGACCAGCCCGCCGCCGAGACCGGGGATGGGGCCGGACTCGGGGAGCAGGAGCGCCTGCAGGGCGGCGAAGGCGATCGCCATGATGACGGCGCCGATGAAACGCACGGCGATATGCCCAACCTTGCGGCTCCCGGCGGTGGCAAACAGGTAGACCCCGCCAAGCAGGATCAGCACCCAAAAGCCCATCCCGATGAGCTCGTAGCCGAAGTAGGCGATTGCCGCGCCGAACCGTCCGCACCAGTTGGCGACAGGGTCGTTGAGAGGGAATACGCCCGGGGCGGGCGGGTCAGCCGGGCTGAAACTCACCGCGCTGACGATGAGGAAGAGCCAAGCAGCGGCGAGGCCGACCCAGGCGGCGCGGCGCCACAGGAGGTGGGGGTCAGAAGCGGAGGAGCGGGTTGCCATGTCGCGCGCAGCGTAGGACCGGCCCGCGGCTCGTCGGGTTATCGTGCTCTCTGCCATACCAACCGGTTATCGGCAGAGTCGGCGAGGAAAGGCGAGAAGCGGTGGAGAAGGCGCTGGGCAGCCGGGCACGGAGAAATCTATAGAAGTGCGCACGCCCACACCCGGCCGCGCGCACTCGCGGGGAGCGGACCGAAGGAAGCGTGTGGCGCAAAGCAAGCAAAATAACCTCGCGCCGGACACTGCTTGTCGCTCGCCGCCGGGCTGTGAGCCCCGTCCCAGCAGCCAATAGCCCTCGCATAAAAACGGCCGTCCCAGGGGGGTGGGACGGCCGCGACAACGATGTGGGCCTGAGAGGACTCGAACCTCCGACCTTGCCCTTATCAGGGGCACGCTCTAGCCAGCTGAGCTACAAGCCCGGGGAGAAGAACCCATGAACGGCGATGGGGCCGCCCGGAGGGCCCGGACTATACGCCGGGGTTGGCGACGGGTCACGTCCGAGGGAGCGGCTCGGTCGACGCGGAGCGCTCGGCGAGCCCCATCTTTACATCGCGAAAACGCCTGTGCGGGTTGCGGGGGGGTCGGGGGACGGTACATTGGACGAGGCAAGGCAACTGGGCTCTCCCAGGGTCGCGCGGCCGAAGACCGCGGGGCCGATGCACCGGTGGGGTCAACGCGTGGTGGGTGGCGGCGGCGCTCGCCGCCGCTTGAACCGAAGCGGGATCGAGAAGGAGCACGACATGAAGCGTAGTGAAGCTTGGAGAACGGCCCGCTGGGCCGGTGTGGCGAGTTCGTCTCTTGTGGCAACGGCGGCGTTCGCGGGGGTGAATGGCCCGGACGTGATTGTGGGAGAGATCCCGGCGGTGAGCCACTGGACGACGGGGGGCGCGATCTCGGGGAAGCGCGCGTACTCGATCGGCACGACCTCCTGCAACCTTGGCGACACGCCGCTGACGTGGATCGCGGGCAACAACCAGCACCCGGTGATCTCGCAGAACATGTACCGGCTCGCGAACGGGCGTTTCGAGCAGATCGGCCAGTCGTGGTTGAAGCACGGCTTCTGTGCGCTGCAGGGGACGGTGTGCGGGCCGTGCAATCCCAACCCATCGGGGTGCCCGGCGCTAGGCGTGGGGTGCTCGGACCCGTACGACTCGGGGCTCAACGGCGACCAGGGGGGCCTCGGGCCGAAGTTCGAGGTCAACGCGTCGAGCGGTGTATTCCCGTACCCGTTCACCGGGCAAGGGACCACGGGCAACAACATCTTCAAGCGGCTCCAGGTATCCCAGACCGACCTGGCGAACGCCGGCTCGCTGTACTTCGTGTCGAGCAGCTATGTGCAGCCCGAGGATGCGCAGGCCAACAACGACAACAACAACCAGTCGTACCGGCGGGTGACGGTCGCGGGGGGCAACTTCAACGTAGCGGTAGCGGACTCGACGCAGCGCGAGAAACCGGCCATCCTGGCATGGCGCGACCACGGCCTCGGGGTCAACACGCCGGACTTGGGCGTCAACATCGTCGAGATCGACGTGCCCGGCGACGGGCGGTTTCTCCTGGCGTACAAGGTGACTGACAACGACGGCACGTGGACGTACGAGTACGCGATGCAGAACCTCAACTCGGACCTAAGCGGCCAGGCGTTCACGATCGACGCGTCGGGCACCGTGTCGGCCCTGGGCTTCCACGATGTGGAGTACCACTCCGGGGAGCCGTACAGCGGCACGGACTGGACCTCGACGTTCACCGGCAGCTCGGTGGTGTGGGCCACGCAGACGCACGCCCAGAACATCAACGCCAACGCGCTGCGGTGGGACACGATCTACAACTTCCGCGTGACGTCGAGCGCCGCGCCGGCTCTCGGCGGGGCGACGATCGCGATGTTCAAGCCGGGCGGCCCGGCGTCGGTGAGCGTTCCGGCCCTGG
>JACMLW010000065.1 GCA_014379385.1 Phycisphaerales bacterium | reverse complement strand
CAGCGGCAAGACCACCACGCTCTACACCACGCTCGCCTGGATCAGCTCCTCCAACGCCGGCGTCTCGGCGCGCGGGTGCGAGCTGAACATGATGACGATCGAGGACCCGGTCGAGTACGACCTCGCGGGCGCCAAGGGCATTGGTGGTGGGGCGGGTCTCGCCGTAAGCCAGACCCAGGTCGATCCCAAGAAGAATCTCACCTTCGCCACCGGCCTGCGCCACATCCTGCGTCAGGACCCCGATGTGATCATGCTCGGCGAGGTCCGCGACGAAGAGACGGCCCGCATGGCCGTGCAGGCCTCGCTCACCGGTCACCTGGTCCTCTCCACGCTCCACACCAACGACGCGGCCAGCGCCGTGGCGCGCCTCCTCGATCTCGGCGTCGAGCCCTTCCTGGTCTCATCATCACTCTCGGCCGTGCTCGCTCAACGACTCGTTCGCCGCGTCCACGCCGCGTGCGCAGGCCAGGGCTGCGCCGATTGCCTCTCCACGGGCTTCCGCGGCCGCTCCGGCGTCTTCGAGCTGCTCGTGATGGACGACTCGCTCCGCGACTTAGTCGGCCGCCGCTGCTCATCGGTCGAGATCAAGGACGCGGCGCAGCGCGCGGGCATGGTCACCCTCCGCGAAGCCGGACGCGCCCTGGTCAACGCCGGCCACACCACCGCGGAGGAAGTCGCCCGCGTCATCGAGTCGCTCGATGAGGTGGTCACGTGAGCCCAGTCGCTCCTCTATATAAGGTCTGGGGGGTTCGGGCCGCCGTGGTTGTTGCTCCACTTGCCGCCGCAAGCTGGTGGGCATTGGCCCCACTCCCGGCTCGAGACCTTTCTCGGTTCGATGTGGCGCGGCTCGACTCATCCCCCAATCCGAGCGTTGGTTCTGGCAGTTCCGATGACTCGCCCATAATCGTCGCTCTGGATCTCGGCGCGTTCTCCGCGCCGCTCTGGGTTGCCCCCCCACCGCCGCCGCCGCCACCTCAATCGCCACCGTCGCCGCCAAATCCCCCACCGCTCAAGCTCCAGCTTCTCGCCGTGGTGAGTGACGACGGCGTGTTCACCGCGCTCTTCTACGATCCCGCCACCGACACCATCATCTCCGCGAAAGAGGGCGAATCCCTCGCCGGTCGCATCCTCTCCAAAGTCGAGGCCGAGGCCGTCGAACTCATGCTGGGAACGGGAGCACCGCTCCGTCTGGCGCTGCGCGAAGAGGCGCCAAACCTCGGCATCCCACTCAAGGACAACAGGAGCGACCGGCCATGACTGCGCAAGCTCTGCCGATACAAACGGCAACCGCCGCTGAGCACGTCACTTGGCCTGCGGATCGTTTCTATTGGTCGGTCATCGAAGCACCAGGCTTCTCACGCCGCGGCGAGCTTCCCGCTGGTCTCCTCGCCGACGTGCAGGCCGACATCCCCGACGGTGAACCTATTCATGCAGTATGCGCGCCCTTTAACCCCGGCAACGATCGAGCCTTGAATGACGATTGCGGTTCGTCAGATGCGGCCAGTGCGTTGCTCGTATGCGCAGCGCGTCTCTCCGATCTCCTTGCACTACCTCTCTCCACACTCTCGCTCACTCCAGAGTCGATCCCCACCGAGATCGCGGCTCACGCCGACCCCGCTTCCCTCAACCTCCTCGTCGGCCGCTTAGAGCCGCGTCCGTACCGCGCTGCCCGGTTCCGTCGACACGCCGCCGCCGCCGCGGCAGTGCTCCTGATCGCCATTCTCATGTCATCCGGCTTCCACCGCCGCACCCAGCACAGCACCGCGCTCGCCGTAGCCGCCAAGCAGGCCCGCCTCGACCTCGCCGCGCAGATCGCCCCCGGCAAGTCCCCCGACTCGCTCCCCGGTGTCGCCGCGCAGCTCCGCGCCGTTGCCGACGCCGCCAGCAAGCAGAAGCCGGTCACCGATGCCTCCCTCTCGCTCGCGGCGCTCCTGCGCTCGTGGCCCGCGGCCGTTCCCTCCAAGCCTCAGTCCCTCTCCATCACCCCGGCGCGGATCATGGCCTCCGTTGCGCTCGACGCCGACCCCGCGCTCTTTCTCAGCGCCATGCGCGCGCCCGCCGGTTGGAAGCTCGCCGAGCCCCGCCTCAACGCTTCCGGCTCTGTGACGCGGCTCACGCTCGAACTCCACCCCGATGAAAGGGCGGCGCCATGAAACCGTCCCTCGTGCTGCTCTGGTCGGCCACGATTATCGGCGCGTCCACCTCGCTCCTGTTCACCGCCCCGTCCATGTTCCGCGCCCGCGTCACCGCCAACACGGAACTCACGAAGCTGCATGGCGCGACCGATGCCGTCCGCCAGATTCTCGCCGCGCGCGCCGCCATGCCGTCACTACCCGCCGACGGCGCCGACTCATCGGCCCTCGCCACGCGCCTTAGCACTGTCCTCTCGTCCTGCGGAATCCCCGCCAGCTCGCTCTCGAGCCTGACGCCAGACACCACCGCGCAGGCAGCGCCGGGCACCGTCGCCGTCCGCCGCCGGGCCGGCCTCACGCTCACCGGCATCACCCTCCCGCAGATCGGCCGATTCCTCGATGCCTGGCGCACCGCCGAGCCCGCGTGGGTCGCGGCCAGCATCGATGTCACGCCCGAGCACCAGCGCACGCCGCCCGCTCCCGGTGGCCCGGGAGGGGGGGACCTCCCGCTCCGCGCCGTCATCTCGCTCGAACGCCTCGTCTTCCAAGGAGAAGCCCGGTGATCATCCCGGTTCGCCAGTTCAATGTCTCGCGACTCGTTTCCCTCGTTACACCAAGGGCATTGGCCGCGGTGTGCCTCGCCATGCCCCTGCTCGCCGGGTGCGCCTCCTCGCCCTCATCGAGTCCCTACGCGCCCCTCACCGAGTTGCAGCGCGACCCCGCCCGCGCCCAGCGGCTCACACTCGAAGCCACCGAGTTCATCGACTCCGACTCCGAACAGGCCGAGACGCTCCTGCGCGAAGCGCTGACCTTCGACCTCTACCATGGACCCGCGCACAACAACCTTGGCGCGATCTTCCTCCAGCGCGGCGATCTTTTTTCGGCAGCCTCCGAGTTTGAGTGGGCACGCAAACTGATGCCCGGTCATCCAGATCCGCGCCTCAACCTCGCGCTCACGCTCGAGCAGGCCGGCCGTACCGACGAGGCCATCACCACCTACGCCACCGCGCTCGAGGTCTACCCCGAGCACCTGCCCACCATGCAAGCCCTCTCCCGCCTCCGCATCATGTCCGGGCGCACCAACGATACCGGCTCCGAGCCCACCCTCGCCTTCATGCTCGACCACATCGCCATGCGCGGCGAGACAGACCACTGGAAGTCCTGGGCACGCATCCAGCGCCTGAAGCTGGATCACTAGGCTTGCAGTCGCTCTTGGAGCGGACGGGTTCCGAGCTACGTTCCGCTTAGCACCCGTAGCTCTCATCCCGCAGCCCGGGTATCTTGCACGCTCGTTTCCAACTGAACCGCAAGTTCTCGGAACTGGAGGGCACCAGGATAGAGCAGTTCGAGCAGGGCCAATGGGCTCTTTGAGTCACGCCACGCGGTGCGTGCCAATTCCATTTCTCGATCTCTCAGCTCGCATGCTCCCGATCCCCCTCCCAGCCCTCCTCCTTCAGATGCTCGACCACTGCCCTCTGCGATTGCTCTGATGAGTAGCCCACGGCCCTTCGATTACCGCTCGGCCGATCAGCACCGGCATTCCTTCCACGGTTTGCCGCAGTGCCCGCAGAATTTCTCGTTATTGTGACAGCACGCGGCATTGGTTGCCCAGCTGCGCGTACCAGCAACTCTGTGGCCGCACATCCGGCAGTAGTTTTCGTTTCGCTTCTCGTACTTCGGGCAATCGGGGCATCGTTGATTCGAGGTCATCCCGCACACTGTACCGTATTGGTTGTTTCCGATACTCTGCCACTCATGCCGTGCGATAAGGGGTATAGCCCCGTCCCCTGGCCAACACACGCTCTGAGCATCTATGCAACCTCCGACTGCAGCAACTGACATCACGACGGCCACGGCAGACGGCCAGCCGGGGTCTAGCGGCGGCGATACAACGTTCCTCACTCCGGTTACCGTTGGGACGTTTTTCGTCGGCCTTGGGCTCGCCGGCGGGGCGGCCGCCGCCTGGTACACCATGAAGGTTCGCAAGAACCCAGGCGCGCTGGCGAAGGGTGTACTGGGTGGCGTATCGATCTCGACCGTCATGGCGGCGATGGGCACGAAGGTCGCCGGGGTCTTTCCGCTTACTTGGGCAGAAGCGGCGGTCCTGACAGGGTCGGGGTTCCTCGTCGGCGTGTCGGTCGGACTGATCGCAATCTGTCTCGGAATCTACTTGCTGATTGTCAAGCCGTTATGCAATCGCTTCTCTCGCCCACATGGCGTCAGGGTGATCGTTGAGCTGCTGACTGGCATCGAATCTCTGCGGACCTGGGTGCAGCACTCACTCGCCGCCATCGCTGCGGACGAGAGCTGGGATGAGTTCGCCTCAGCGGTGCTCACGCTGCAGGAACGACTCTCCATGGAGCGTGAAGAGGGGTTCTTCTCCGACTTCATGACGGCCTACGAAACGCCGGCCCTTGATCGTGCAGACCCCGTCACCATCAAGTTCATCTCGCGCGTGCTGAGTCCACCGGTCGAGCAGCTTACGTCTCGCTTGGTTCGCACGAACCTGCACTTCACACTCTGGCGCGTCGCCGCCAACGAAGACTCCCTGGAGCACTTGGTCTCGCTTCCTTCAGAGACGAATCCCTCGTATGGGCGTGGCACCAAAGAGCCACTCCCGATCTACGTCAACCGCGAATCGGGATCGCTCGCTGCCAGGGCGATGCTCCGGCGACGGTATGAGTTCGTCAAGGCCAGCGGCTCCCCTCTTCCCCGCAGATGGCCGCGGCGAAGCCTTGGCAAGACCTATGATGCGGTGGCCGCGATGCCGGTTCCGTGCGATGGCTCCGAAGCCCCCTGGGCAGTCATTTGTATGGAAGTTCGAGGCGGCACAATCAGCATCGAAAGCCGAACGATGCAACATCTTCTGGGCCTTCTCTCAGGAGTGGTGCTCGACGTACAGGACAGGCTCAAGAAACGCGATATTGAAGAGGTCCCCAACCAGGCGACCGATAACTCAAACGACGGTCCAAGGGCCACCTGAAGAGGTGCGGCCCACGTTCCGATTACACCAGCCGCGATGAACCGGGTACCCTCGACAACCGAAGATATGGGAGTGAGGATGCATACCACCCAACAAGGAACTTCTCAGAGGTTCTCTGAGGCGATGGTGCATGCGCTAACAGTGCTGCGAGAGATGGCGCTGCGCGATTTTGGAATGGACCAGAACTCCGAGACGGTGCAGCTTATCGATAAGGCCCTGGAAACCGGTTCGCGCAACGCGCTCGATGAGCTGCAGAGGCATGTTCGCCAGCGAGCGGCTGAGGTTCGCAAGCAACGTGGTGCCGTCGCGCATATCCACGAACACGGCCCGAGCATTCCGTGCTGCTGAAATCAACACTCGCCGAACGAGCCGGGGTGGACGGCCCACTTGGAATCGCGTCAGGATGCAGGTAGTTCAATATCGCGTGGCGCCGGCACCACGAACACCAGTCGCCGGCTACATCCGTGGCAGTAGATTGGCCCCAGATCCTCCGCCGGCGCTTGCTCGCCAATAATCCTCGGTCGCGGGACGTGGAACGTGACTTGGCCGTGCCACCCGTCGAGGCTGGGCGGGAATCCGCACTGAGTGCACACCGCGCCGAGCCCCCCGCGCCGTTCCAGCTTGTCGAGTCGTGCTCTCAGTCGCATGTGGGTACTCCACTCGGCACGTCCGATCCGTGCGACGGTCGCGGCCCGAGTATGAGGTGCTTCATAGACGAGATGTTGCCGCAGCGCCCGCACCCGCCGCGCTGCTCGACCTGCTCTGTTCTGTCGGCGTGCCGGCGGGTGACCTTCAGCAGGGGCGATCCCTCTCCCCAGCACTCCCGGCACGGTCCGTAGGCGGCGCTGATCCGCTCCAGCTTCGCGATGCGGGTGTTCACGCGCATGCCGGTGCCTCCAGGTCCTCGCGCGGACCGATCGTGTCCTTGTACTCGACGATGATGTGCGTGAACGTGGAGAGTTTCCCGCACCGAAGGCACCCGCCGCTGGTCCGTACCGCGTCCGGGCCGCTGCGGTCTTCCCAGGTGACCGTGCACCCGGGTGTCCCCCTGTCGTGGCAGATCGGGCACGAGCCAACTGGCGGGATGACCAGCTCCAGCTTGGTGACGCGGCGTCCGAGTCTCATGGTGTACCCCCTGTCGTGGTTCCCCACGCGCGCCCGCGCATGGCCTCGATCACCGCGTACGGCTGGATGTGGTCCAAGTACCTCGCGGTGGTGGTGATGCTCTGGTGCCCGAGCTGCTTCGAGATGATCCCGATGTCCACGCCTTCTTCTCGGAGCTGGGCCGCCATGGTGTGGCGGAGCCCATGCGCGTGGACGCGCTTGGCGATGCCGGCCTTGTCGGCCAGCTTGGGGAGCAGCCGCCGCACGTAGGCGTCGGTGAGCCTCGTCCCGTAGACGGTGCAGAGCAGGGGCGATCGCCCGTCAACGCCCAGGACCGCCCGGGCGACCGCCCAGGCTTGGATGATCTCAAGAGCCCCGGCGTCCACGCCGACCGTCCGCTGCCTGCCGCCCTTGCCGCGCAGGACGCGGATGCAGCCCCGCTCGTCGTCCACGTCCTTCGGCCGCAGCTCCAGCGCCTCGGTGATGCGTAGACCCGCACGGTACAGCACGGCGATGAGCGCACGGTTGCGCAGGCCCGTCGCCAGCGTGGGGTGGCACGCTTCCAGCAGCGCACTGGCCTCGCGGTCGTTCAGCACCTCCACGGGCAAGCTCCTGACAGGCTTGCGGGACATGCGGTACGTGCGGCACGTTGTGGGCGGTCGGGCTGTTGGGGCGGTCGCGCGCACGCTCTCTCCCCCATGCCACTCGCGTTGATTCGCGCTCGAATTGCCCCGCTCCCCGCCGTACTCCCTCGCATGTCCCATGCAGCGCCTCCTTCGGGTGCCGACGAGCTACGTTCACGTCGAGACCCGTAGCACTCAGGTACCCCAAGGGGGAGCATCAAGCAAGCGTGGGAGCGACCGTCGCGGCTACGCATCGAGGAGGCCCCCGCCCGGAAGGGCGCCCGGCGGTGCTTCGTCGTCTGTGTCATCCGAATGCCGCTTCGGCGCGTGCGCGGTCGAGTCGGCCACGATCTGGTTCCCGCCTGATGCCCGCGCCTCCAGGTCGTCCACCCGCGAGGCCAGCTCGTCGAGCTCGATCGACTCGCGGCTGAACTTCAGCATGTAGACCGCCGCGTGGACGCGCACCGCGTAGGGGGCGTCCGCGTCGTTCATGGCCTTGGCGAGCGTCTGCACGGCCAGCGGCGCGTACCGCTGCGTGAGCGAGACCGCCTGCGCGAAGGCCTGCCTGCGGGCGCGGCGGTACACCTTGGCGAACGCCGGCTCCTCCAGCCAGCGGTGGATGGTGCGGTACCCGATGTTGGAGACCTCGGCGGCGCGCTTCACCGTGGGCTCGTTGAGCAGCGCGATGATCGCCTGCTCCTGGCGCGGGCTCAGGATCTCGGTGCCCAGCGTGTCCTCGTCGGTGGGGCGCT
>JACMLW010000064.1 GCA_014379385.1 Phycisphaerales bacterium | reverse complement strand
GGGCGCGGGGTCGCGCCGCGTGCTATCGATCGTGCGGCGCTCGGCCGGGGTGCGGTCCCGTTCGCGTGTGTCGCGATCGCGCCGCTCGCGATCGGTCGCTGAGTCGTCGTTGCTGTCGCGCTGGTTGTCCCCGTCGCGTTCCGCCCCGTCGGCGTTGCGGTCGCGCTGGTCGGTGAGCGCGTTGTCGCCACCCGCGGCCCTCGCTCGGTCCCGGATATCGCGAGAGTCAAACCCGAACTCGTCGTCGTACACGCGCCGCATGAGAGACATGTGCTCCATCAGCGAGGCGTGTTCCTGGAGCATCCCCGAAACGACGTCGGCGAGCAGGTCGGTACGCTGCTCGGGACGGGCTCGCCGAACCTCGGCCAGCTGAGAAACGAGCCGATTGTTCATCTCCCCCAACTCACGGTCCATGTCGTCAAGCTGACGAATAAAGGTATCGCGATCATTGAAGCGGTCATTCAGGCCGCCGCGCTGGTCAACGCCGCCGCGGGAACCGTCGCTCCCGCCGTCGGCGATTCCGTCGTTGTCACGGTCCACACGGTCGCCGCGATTCAAGGGGTTATTGGGGTCGCGGCGGTCGATCGGGCGCTGGCCGTCCCGACCCGCCTCGCCGTCACGCTGTGCGTTTCGATCGCTGCCGGTGCCGGGACTATTCACATCGCCCTGGCGGCTGCGCGTGCCCTCCCGAGTGTTCTTGCGGTCTGACTGGCGGCTCTTGCCCGGCTGCTCGCTCGATGGCGACTTGTCGCTGTCGGTCTGGTTATTTTTTTCGCTGTCGTTCTTGCTGTCGTTGGCGGGCTGAGGGCTGTCATCCTTGCCGTTGTTGTTCCCGCTCCCGGCGGGCTGCGCGTTCACCGCCCCAATCGCCAGAATCCCGCCCGCGATCACCGCGAGTGTCGCGGCAGAGATGTTCCTGCTGTTCATATGTGTTGCTCCTGCGCCACGGACAGAGGCCCGTCGCGGCAAGAGAACCCTACCAGTCAAAGCGGGAAGCGGCTTGCCGCATCACGATTCCTGGGCTTCCATTGCGGCGGGTGCCCTATCGCGAGCGTCGGGATTCAGGCCCGACACCGACACCAACTTTCGGGGGTCGCGAGTTTCAGAGATCAATCACTTCTCGGCACACCACCTACTCGCGGGGATCGCCGAGCTCCTCGGGAGTCGGCCCCTCCGGTGGATCGTTGGGCGCGGGTCGCGGCTGGGCGAGCTCCGAGGGTGTGGTCGCGTCCTCGAGCATCATCCCCGGCAGCGGCAGGAACATGCCGTCGCGCTGCACGCGCAGCTGCCCCGTTGCGAGGAGGTAATCAAGCACGGCGTTGCGCAGATCGGTCTCCGCCTGGTCGCGCGCATCGCGAGCCTGCTGTAGGGCGTTCGCGGTGTCGGCCACTTCCTGCGGCGTCACCTCCTCGCGCTTGAGGTCCTGTTCCTGCTGGCGGCGAAGGTTGATCTGCACCGCCCGCTCACGCAGGTCAAGATCGAAGCGCGAGCGGTCGATCTCGCGTACCCGGGCCCGGGCGTCCACAACGACGTCGTCGCGGAACCTCGAGAGGTCGCGCCCGGAGCGCTCCAGACCGATCATCGCGCTCCGGAGTGCGAGGCGCTCGTTCCGACGGTCCAGCGGGATGCCGAACGTCAGGGCGGTTGCCCACTGCACATCGTCGGGCTCGTACACCGCGCCGCCCTCGTCCTCGTCCGCATCGGTAGGGAACGTCACGCTTCCTGAGAGATCAAGATCGGGCAGCAACTGGTTGCGAGCGTTGAGCACCCCTCGCTTGGAGTCCACGTACTGGTCACGCTGGTTCTGCAGGTCCAGCCGGTAATCGAGCGCGATCGCCGCGGCCTCCTGCGGGTTCACCTCCGGCAGCGCGATGGGCAGCGGCGATTCGACGAGCACGATCGGCGCATCCACCGAGAGGCCCAGCCGGATCTTGAAGCGGTCCAGCGAGAGCACGTACGACTCTTTGGCCGCGGCAAGGCTGGCCTGCGAGCTGAGCACCTCGTTGGTGGCGATACTGAGCTCGAACTCGGCGATGCGCCCGGCGTCCACGAGCGCCCGGTTCCGCTGCTCCTCGTAGATCGAGCGGTTGAGCTGCTCGCGAACGTTCTGGATGCCCTTCTGTTGCTGGAGGAGCGCGAAGTAGTCGCGCGCGATCGAGACGAGGTACTCGCGACGGAACTGCTCGAAGTTACGGGCCGAGTACACCAGGTCGCGCTCGGCCTGGATCAGGCTCTCCTGCGCCACCAGGCCCGCGCCCCGCAGGAGCGGGATATTGCCGTCGAGGATGATGCTCGACGCCTGCACATACTGCCCTGAGACCGAGCTCCGTAGGTTCTCGGTGGCGTTCCACACCCAGCGGGCCGCGACCTCGCCGCCGTACGGGAGCTGCTGCGTGGCCACCAGTTGGTTGATGACCCGAAGCGCTGTGCTCGAGTCGCCGTCCACCTGGTCTCCCGAGACCGAAACGGTGCTCGTCCCATCAAACTGCAGTTCCCACCGGTGGCGTTCCACGAGCAGCCGGATCCCCGCGAGGATGTAATCTTCCTCCGCTGCGAGGTATTCGCGGCCAGTCTTCTGGCTCTGGCGCCAGGCGGTGGGGAGATCAATCTCCATCGCGCCCGCTTCGGGTAGTTCCTGGAACGCGGCGAGTCGCTCGGCCACTTGGGCGGCTTCTTCGGCGGCGCGGGTCGGATAGGTCAGAGTCGCGGCATCCGGGTTCCGCGTCTGCGGGCGTTTGCCCGAAACTGATTCACGATCAAAACCAGTTGCTTCCGTCATTCCTCGCCCCGCAGGGAGCGGCGTTGCGGTGTCTTTGCCCAAACTAAGGGAGCGTTTTGATAGGAGGGATTCGGTCTGACGGTCAATGTCTTCGATGCTCTCGCAGCCCAAAATCAAACCGAACAAACCAGCGCCAACGACCATGGCCGTCTTGAATAACTTCATTTATCACCCAAACGGCTCGTTGACAAACGCAATGTTTTGGCGGTTTCAGAACGCCGAGTCTACCGGAAACTACCCTCGATGTTGCGAGTCCAGTTTCCGACTCCTATCGTTGCCCATCGTGCCGGTAGCTCCAATAGGAGACTCCCGGAAATGTGGTGGGCGGTTTCGCAGCCTCTCGCCGGGTTTCTTATCAATAACCGAACATTGGAGCGATCCGTCTCTCATGGCCTCCATTACCTACGACGGGCAGAGCTTTCTCATCGACGGGCGGAGGGTGTGGATTGTCGGGGGAGCTATTCACTATGCGCGAGTGCCGCGTGAGCAGTGGGGCGCGCGCATCCAGGCGGCCAAGCACGCCGGGCTGAACACGATCGAGACGCCGGTGATCTGGTCGCGGCACGAGCCGCGTCAGGGCCAGTTCGATTTTTCGGGCGACAACGACGTGCGGTATTTCGTGCAGTTAGTCCACCAGGCGGGGATGTTCTGCATCCTGCGCCCGGGGCCGTTCGTTGGTGGCGCGTACGACTTGGGCGGACTGCCCCCCTGGTTGCTTTCGATCAACAACCTTCAACTCCGAACCGCCAACGCGCCCTTTCTCGAAGCGTGCTCCCGGTACATCACAGCGGTTGCCCAGCAGGTGCGCGATCTTCAGGTGACCTCACCCGGCGCGGGTGGCCCCATCCTTCTTATACAGAACGAAGCTGGGTGGACCTGCGGGGACGATGGGCTTGCCCATTCGTACCTCGGCGAGCTCAACCGGTACCTCCGCGAGGCGGGGCTCACGGTCCCGACGATCAATGCGAACGATCTCTGGCAAGGGGTTGAAGGGGAGATCGACTGCTGGACCGGGTTCGACAACCTGCTGGCGAATCTCCGCCAACTCGCGTCGGTCCGGCCGGACCAGCCCCGCCTGGTTATCGACTTCCGCGTGGGTGAGCATGGTGTGTGGGGCGACACCGAGCGGGGCCCACGTCCGCCGGCGATGATCGTGCGCAAGCTGGCGGAGGTTCTCGCGGCGGGCGGGCAGTTCAATCTCAACCCGTTCCACGGCGGGACGAACTTCGGGTTCTCGGCGGGGCGCGAATCCACCGCGGTCGATTCGTTCTACACGGCGTCGGCGGACCAAGGTGCGCCGCTCGATGACCTGGGCCACCCGAGCGCGAGCTTCGGCCCGGTGCGGCGGCTCTGTACATTCGCCTCGCGGTTTGCGCGGGTGTTCGCGAATCTTGAGCCTTCGGGCCACGGCGTGGTGCAGCACCCCGGGTCGGTGCAGTTGACGACTGCGGGGCGGGCCGCGTCGCCTGTCGTGGTCCACGCGCCGGGATCGGCGGGGTCGGTGGCGTTCATCTTCAATCCCGATGCGGACGCCCAAGTGGCCGGCGCATCCTCCAAGTCGCGGGCAAATGGGGGTGGGGGTAGTGGGGGGCCCGGGCATTCGGTGATGCTGCTGCTCCCGGATGGAACGACCCTGCCGGTGGAGCTTGGCAATGAGCCGGTGACGTGGTGCCTGTTCAACGCCCGAGTTACCGGCCGGACGCAGCTTGATTACACCAACCTGTCGGCGTTCGCGGTGTTGGGCCGGGTGCTTGTGCTCTATGGGCCCGCGGGGAGCAAGGGCATTCTCTCGATCAACGGGTCGCGCCTCGAGGTGGATGTGCCCCGCGATGGCGAGCCCACCGTGGTGGAGCACGAGGGCGTGGTGGTCGTGGTGACCAACGCCGCGCAGGTGGATCAGACGGCGCTGAGCGATGAAGCGGTGTTCTTCGGCGTACGGGGCGTGGATAGCGCGGGGAACCCCATATCCGCAGCGGCGTCCAAGGGATACCTGCGGATCAGCGCAACGGGCGAGAGCCGCGTGCAGCGCGCGGGGGCGGAGAAGTCGCACAAATCCTCGAACTCGAAGAAGAAGGCGAGCGCCGCTCCGGTAACGGTGACGCCACCGGCGCCGCCCAAGCTGGGTCACTGGGACATGGCGGGCACGGCCGATTACGTCGCGGGCCAGAGCCCGCGTTACGCGAGCATTACGGGCCCGGCCGATCTTGATTCGCTGGGCGCGGCGTACGGATACGGGTGGTACAAGCTGCGGCTCAAGGGCGGACCGGCGGGTCGGCATCATCTAATGTTCCCCAAGGCTGCGCACCGGCTGCACGCCTGGCTCGACGGCGAGTTCGTGGGTGTGGCGGGGATGGGGCCGGGGGCGACGGCGGACATCGCGGTCTCGCTCAAGAGCAAGCCGCAGACGCTGGTGGTGCTGGCGGAGAACTTCGGGCGGTTCACCGGTGGCTCGAACCTCGCGCAGAAGACGGGCGTGTACGGGCACGGGCATCTGGTGACGCCGCTGAAGCTCGCGCCGCCAAAGCTGGTGACGGCCGACCCGGTGGATGCGCTCGCGTTCAGGTCCCCTTTGTGGCAGGTTCAGCGCGGCGAGGCGACGGACCCGGTGCGGCCGACGTGGACGTTCCAGCACCGCAAAAAGGGCTCGGTGCTCCTGCGTCTGGCCCCGGTGCCGGTGTGCGGCATCCTGCTGCTCAACGGCGAGCCGGTGCAGTTCTTCGATCAATCGGGCATATGGGCCAGCGAGCTTGACGAGCTGCGCCTCTCTCGCGGGATGAACACGATCCAGCTCGCGTTGCTCGGGCCTTCGGGGTTCAGCGAGGCGCACAGCGCCGAGCTCACAAAGGCGTTGACGCTGCTTGAATCGAAGGGCGCGATTACCGAGAGCGCCGAGTGGGCCTTCGCGAAGTGGGAGGCCCCCGGCATGAGCGCGTATGGGCGCGGCGGCAAAAAAGAAGGCCCAATCAAGCCCGGCATCCCTGCGTGGTGGCGAGCCGAGGTGTGGGCGGGCGAAGGGCACGGCCCGCTCGTGCTGGACGCAACAGGGCTGAGCAAGGGCCAGTTCTATGTGAACGGCCGGCACATCGGTCGCTACTTCGTGTCGAGCGATAACGGTAAGCCGGTTGGCCCGCAGACGCGGTACATCATCCCGCGCCAGTGGCTGCGCAGCGGCGAGCCCAGCGAACTGACGATCTTCGATGAGCACGGCAACAGCCCGGCCAAGTGCAGGCTGACCGTCGCGGAGTAGTCTGCGATTTCGCGAAAGTTGAGTTGAACCGGGGCGTTACGCCTACGTCGCGTGACGCCGGCGCGGCGGTAGCATTGAGTGATGGCTCAGGAAAAATCACCGCATCAATGGCAGCAGGCCGCGGCGTTTGCCGCGCGGGCGCACCAGCATCAGCTCCGCAAGGACGGGCGGACGCCGTACGTGGCGCACGTGTACCGCGTGGCGATGACGGTGCGCGACGTGTTCGGCAGCGACGATCCGGCGACGCTGTGTGCGGCCCTCCTGCACGACACCATCGAGGACACGCGGACCGATTATGATGCGATCGCCCAGGCCTTCGGCGCCGACATCGCCGACATGGTGGCGGCGCTTACGAAGAACATGCTACTGGCGGAGCGGGAGCGTGAGGCGGAGTACGAGTCGAGGCTTGCCGCGGCGGACTGGCGCGTGCGGCTTGTGAAGCTTGCCGATGTGTACGACAACCTGTGCGACCGGTGGTGCGAGGGGGCGCGCGACGAGATGAGGGATCTGCGTACACGGGTGGAGCGCTGCGGCATGGCGATCAGGCTGGCGATACCGGATGCGTCGAAACATCCCGAGACGGCGATGGCGATCAATGAACTGAAGAGGCTTGTGTCCGCACATTCGGGGCCGAAGTCGCGATCCAAACAGAAGCCCGGCGGCCAGCGGGCGAAACGCGGCGCGAAGAAAATGAACTCCAAGCGGCGATGAGTGTGGGCGGCGATGATAACGGGGTGGATCCGCCAGCCCGCTGCGGTGCGGCGGGGTATCCAAGGACTCAACGGTCAGAATCACTCTGAGGGCCGGGGGCGGGCAGGTCGATCGGCTCGCCGTTCTCCTGCGCCTCGGCGATGAGGGCCGCGAGCTCCATCTCGGCCAGAATGATCGCCTCGTCGTAGGTGCGGTTCGAGATCGGGCCCATGCGGACCATCTCGCCCGGCCCGGGGCCTTCCTGCAGGCGACGCGCCGCGAGTTGGCGATACGAGGCGATGGCGTTGCGGACCTGCTGGATTTCGTTGGTGCGGGTGCGCGGCATACCTGGGCCGGCATCAAGCGGATCGGCGATGAACACGCCCTGCGCCTGACGCATATTCACTTCGTCTTTCCCGCGCGCCATGATCCATTTGCCCTGCTCGTCGAGGTCGCTGGGGGCCTGACGCGGCTCGCCGCCGGCAAAGACCGTCTGCCGCCATGCGGAGGGGTGGCTGGATCGCTGGCGCGCCACGCCGGCGCGGATCATCTGGACGGAACGCTCCACGCCGCGCCACTGGTCGGCGGTGACTCCGGGATCGACGATGGCGGCTTTGGCGGGGGCAAGCCGGGCGCAGCGGACGCGCCAGGCGCGCACGATCTCGTCGGATATGCCCTCGGGCGATAGGCCGTTCTGGCGGGGCAACTGGTCGTAGCGCCCGAGCCGCACGTCGATCTTGAGCCTTTCGGCGCCCCGCCGGACGACGAGGTGGATCATGTCGCCGGGGTCGTGGGACTGGATGATCGCGCGGAGCAGACGCTGCGCCGTGGGGCCGACGAGCGAGTGACCGTCGGCCTCGACCATCATGTCGCCGGTGCGCAGCTTCTTGTGGGAGTCAAAGTTCGCGAAGGTCGCCGCGACCGACACGCGGTTCGGGAGCACGCCCCCGAAGGAGAATCCCATCGCAGCGCGCGGGGAGATCGCGAAGCGCGAGAGAGCGACGCGGCTCATCCGGGCGCGCTGCTCGGCGGAGATTGAAGGGTCATGGAGCACCTGCTCGAGTGCTGGCAGCGTGGCGTCCGCGTGGCCGGCGAGCTGCTGCATGGCCCGGTCGCGTTCGGAGAGGACGGGGCTGTCGAGCGCCGCGAGCTGGCTGAGAACCGGATTCGCATTCGGGGCGGCCGGGGCCGGCTGGGGCGCACCGACCGCTTGGGTCATCGGCGCCAAAGCGATCGCAAGGGCAGCGAGGGTGCGGAACAGGATGAGGACGGCGTGGGAGCTCATTTGTGTCTGCGGGAACGAGTGAACCGAGCGTGTTATACGAGCGTCAGATGAGTGAACTGATCTGGGCCGCGTTCTCGCCGATCCAACCGGCCTTGCGAGCGACCATTCCGAGAAACCCCTCGATGTCTAGCCGCGTGCGCCGGCGTCCGGCGACTGTCGCAGCCTCAACGACCATGGCTTCGACCATCATCCAAGGCAGGAGCCCCGCCTCTTGCGGGGAGAGACGCGGCTTGGCCGCCCCATCATACCCCCGAAGGAACAAACGCAAGCGCTCGCCATTAGCGAACTCCGGCCAGTCCGATATCTCAAGACCGGCCCGGATGATCGAGAACTGGAGGGCGCCCGTGGCGACATCGCCCACGCGGGGGCCGGTGCCGACGCTGTCGTGGTCGAGCACCGAGACAACTTGGTCGCCTCGGAAAATCATATTCCCAGGGTGCCAGTCCCCATGGACGATACCGTCGGCTAGGCTGGCGATCCCTAAGGCTTCGGCACGAATCCGCGCTTGTTCATACAACTGAACGAGTTCGCGGGCTGCAGCGCGGGCGGGGGCGCGGCCCTTGGCCTCACGCAGGGCGGAGCGCAGGCCGGCCGAGGGATCCCAGCGGCCGTAGTTCCGGGCGCGTGGAACGGGCCAGGCGGGGGTGAACGCGGACATGAGCTGGTGGTAGATCGCGAGCAGTTCGCCCGCGCGGGCCGCGGGCGCCGAGAGGCGGTCGGAGGGGGTGCCCTGCACGAACTCGAAGAGCTCGTAAACGTGCCCGCCGAGCTGGACCATGGAGTTGTTGTCGTCGCGGGTGCCGATGAGGCGCGGGACGGGGAAGCCTTTCGAGAGGAGGTAGAGCTGGACCTGGTGGCTGAGGGCGACGCGGCGGGGGTCGTTGCGGCCCGGGCCACGGCGCTTGAGCAGGTAGAGACCGGTGGAGGTGGCGAGGATGAGCTTGGGGGAGCCGCGCGAGCCGCGGACGAGAGCCCGGACCTGCGAGACCTCGCCGAGGTCGAAGTGAGCGATGACGCTGGCGGCCTCGCCGGGGGAGATGCCGATCATGGGAGGCGGCTACTCCACGTTCTGGACCTGCTCCTTGATGCGGTCGATGGAGCCCTTGATCTCGACGGTCCAGCGGGAGACCTCGGCGTCGGCGCACTTGCTTGCGATGGTGTTGGCCTCGCGCAGCATCTCCTGGGAGAGGAAGTCGAGCGTGCGGCCGACGGGGCGCTCCGAATCGTTGCGGCCGAGCAGCTCTGTGAACTGGCCGATGTGGCCGGTGAGACGGGTGATTTCCTCGGAGATGTCGCTCTTCTCGGCGCAGATCGCGAGCTCGCGGACGATGTCCACCTGCTCGACGGTGAGGCCGGCCTCCTTCACCATGTTCTCGATGCGGGTGCGGAGGCGGCGCTCGTAATCAATGACGACGCTGGTGGCGCGCCCGCCGATTCGGCGGAGGCGGTCCGCGATCTCTTCGCGATGGAAGATCAGGTCATCCAGGAGCATCTTGCCCTCGCGCTCGCGCATGGCGACGAGCCGGCCGCAGGCGGTGATCACGAGCTTGAGCAGTGCGGCACGGGCGCGCTCGAGGCGCTGCTCTTCGTTGGCGGGGGGCTGCAGGACTCCGGGGAGCGTGAGCAGGGCGGCGAGATCGAACTTCAGCTCGCTGGCCCCACCTGCCCCCCCCGAGAGCTGCGGGGTTCGCTTGATCTGGTCGATGTAGCGGCCGAGAGCGGAGACGTTGATGTCGTACGCGGCCTCACCCGAGGTATCGGTGCAGCGGGCGGTGAGGAAAACCGAGCCGCGGGTGAGCCGGCGGCGGAGCTCGGACTCGATCTCGGCCTCGAGGGCCTGGAACTCATCCGGGAGGCGGATGACGGCCTTGAAGTACTTGCTGTTGAGGGAGCGGATTTCGAGGAAGTAGTGGACGTCGCCGTCCTGCAAGGCTCCCTCGCCGAAGCCGGTCATGCTGCGGATCACGCGCCGCTCCTGGTGCCAAGAAACCCGATGGGTGGATTGGATCTTACAGACAAGTGTGCCGCATGAGGGTTACTTCGGCTCTGGGTTGGCGGGCGGGTTGTTTGCGGGGTCGGGCGCCGGGGGGGGATTCTCGATCGGCGGATTTTGGTCTGGGGTTGCGGGCGCCGTGTCATCCGGAGAGACGGGCTGCTGGGGCTGGGTAGGCGCGGGCGTGCCGGGACCGGTGTTGGCCGGGGCGTCGGGATTCTGAGTCGCGGGGGTAGAGCCTGTTCCGGTGCCGGGGGCGCTGATGGAGGGCTTTCGGGGCTCCTCGGCCCCGCGCTGGAGGACAAAGTTGAGCGCGACCGCGGCGGCGATCCAAAGGACAAAGCCGACGATAGTCGCAACGGTGAGGGCATCGCCGGTCTTGGCACCGAAGGCGGTCTGGCCGGAGCCGGCGCCCGAGCCGAAGGCGCCCGCGAGCCCGCCGCCCTGGGGCTTCTGGATCAGGATCAGCAGCATGAGCAGGGCGCACACCCCCAGGAAAAGCATGATGAGCAGGACGGTCCCGGTGTTGGCCCAGTTAATCGCAAGCGTGGATAGCACCGATCGGCACTCCTAACCCGGACGGAGGACCGCCGGGGGGCAAGTTTAGGCTCGGAAGGTAGTTGGGATTCGGGGAGGAGCCCGTTCAGGCGATCGCGCCGGCAGCTTTGGCTGCGCCCGCACGCAAAATCGCGGGGAACTCATCGGTGCTGAGCGAAGCGCCGCCGACGAGGGCGCCGTCGATATCAGGCTGGGCGAGGAGCTCGGCCACGCTGGAGGCCTTGACCGATCCGCCATACTGGATGCGGATGCCGTCGGCGACCGAGTGGGAGTACATGGCGCTCAGTTCGGCTCTGATCTTTGCGTGGGCATCCTGCGCATCGGCCGAGGTGGCGCTCACGCCGGTGCCGATGGCCCAGACGGGCTCGTACGCGATGGTGAGGCGGCCGTTGTCGACCGCCTCACCGGGTATTCCGGCGAGGCCGGCGCGGAGCTGGCGGCGGTTGACGGCGTCGGTCTGCCCGGCGCGGCGCTGCTCGAGGGTCTCGCCGATGCAGAGGATGCAGGCAAGCTGCCCCTCCCCCGCCTCCCTGCCCCCCTCCGGCATCTTGAGGATGGCGCGGGTCTTCGCGTTCACCAGTTCATCGGACTCGTTAAAGACATGGCGGCGCTCGGAGTGGCCGGTGAGGGCGACCCTGACGCCGACATCGTGGAGCATGGCGATCGAGACGCCGCCGGTGAACGCGCCGTTTGGATGGTGGCAAACATCTTGGGCGCCGAGCAGCAGGTTGAAGGGCGAGCCGGCGGCGGCGAGGGCGGCCGCGGCATCAATCAGGTATGGGAACGGGGGGAAGATGGCGACTTGGATCGGGAGGTTTGCCGCGGCGCGGGCGGTGGCTTCGGCGAGCGCGCGGGCGCTCTGCCGATCGGTGTTCATTTTCCAGTTACCGCCGATGAAGGTGGTGCGGGCCATGGCGGATTAGTCGCGCCCGCTGACCAGCGAGAGCAGGCGGAGGAGGGAGACGTACAGCCAGACGAGGGTGACGAGCAGGCCGTGCGCGGCGTACCACTGCATGTAGCGGGGGAGCTGGTTCTGCGAGCCCTGTTCGATGAAGTCGAAGTCGAGGACGAGATTGAGAGCCGCGATGACGACGACAAAGGCGGCGAAGCCGATGCCGATGGGGCCCATGCTGTAGAGATAAGGAATCTGAAGGCCGAAGAGATTGAGGACGATGGTGGCGATCCAGAGGAAGCAGAGGCCGCCGGTGGCCGCGGTGATGCCGAGCTTGAAGTTTTCGGTTGGCTTGATGAGGCGGGTCTTGTAGGCGAGGAGGAGGGCGGCGAGGATGCCGAAGGTGAGCATCACGGCGATGAGGACGATGGCCCCGCCGAAGCGGGCGTGGTAGACCAGAGAGACGGCGCCGACAAAGGCGCCCTGTGCCGCGGCGTAGATCGGCGCGAGGATCGGCGAGATCTTCGGTTTGAAGTGCATGACCATCGAGATGAGGAAGCCGAAGATGCCGCCGCCGGCGAGGATGGCCAGAGCGGTGGGGCTGAGCTGTCCGACCTCGATCTGGGGCTCGATCCAGGCCCAGGTGGCAACGGCGCACGCGGCGCAGATGGCGAGCAGAAGCAGGGTGGTGTTGACAGTGCCCTGGAGGGTCATTGTCTTGGGACGAGCCTGGGGGGCGGCGCTGCCGAAGGCGTCGGCCCAGGTCTGGGGTCGGGCGAAGGCGTTTGCGGAGAGCGCAGGGTTGTTGGTGCGGATCATGTGGCTGATTCCTTGAGGATCACGGCGCCCGTGCGGGGCGGGCGGGGAGGTCGGGGCGATTACCCCGAATGATACAGGCTGTCGCGGGGGATGTCGTTCGGAATCGCGATGTGCTACTTGCCGGTGAGCACGACCACGCCACCGAGGATGAGGGCGACGCCGATGGCCTTCTTGGCGCTCATGGGCTCGCCGAGGAAGAAGTAGGCGAGGACGACGGCGGTGGCGGGGGCGAGGGCGAACGAGATGGGCTTGATGCGGGAGATCTCGTCGAGGGAGAGGGCGGAGTAGAAGAAGATCATGGCCGCGGCGCCGGCGATGAGGCCGGAGCCGAGTGTGAGCTTGAGGAGGACGGCGGGGTCGGCGCTCAAGAGGGACGGCTGCTCGCGCGGGGCCTTGATGAAGTAGCGGGCGACGGCCCACGCGCCCCAGAGAACGGGCAGCGCGACGGTGCTGCGGACCATGATGGCGGTGAGGGGGCCGACCTGACGTGAGTGCAGGACGCTCTTGGTGAAGAGCTCGCCGACGCCCCAGCAGAGGCCGGCAAGCACGGCGAGAAGAATGGCGAGCATGGAGAAGTGTAGGGAAAACGGGGTCTCCAGGCGGCAGCTCAACAGCGCAGCGGCGAGATCGGGCATGGAGCAAAGACAAACCCCGGGTGGTGAGCCCGGGGTCCGTGAAGAGCAGGTCAGTTGTTCACAAGCGGGATGCCTGTGCCACTCAATCGCACCGGTCTGGAGACCGGTGCCACCAGGTGCTTATCTGACGCAGCCGTTGAAGGGCGGGTTGCCGACGAGGTTCTGGAACCAGCGGTTCAGGAAGGCCGTGATATCGCTGGAGCCGGTGACGCCGCTGCAGTCGAAGTCGGCTTTGGTCTGCTGGGTCTGGAGGTCATTGAACCATGACCCGAGGAACGCCGTGATGTCGGATGAGCCGACGACGTTGTCGCGGTTCCAGTCCGCCGCGCACTCGCAGGCGTCGAGCACGCCGTTGGGTCCGCCCTTGGTGTTGAAGCCGCCGACGGGGGTGGCGTCAGGATCGAAGCAGTCGAGGGCCGGGTTCGCGGCGATCTCGTCCGAGTCGGGCGTGCCGTTCTGGTTGCAGTCGGCGCCGCCCGAGCCGCACGTGTGGGCGAGCGTCATCTGGTAGATGCCCTGCTCGGCGGCGCTGAAGGAGAGGAGCTCGATGTAGTAGGTGTTGCCCGGGACGAGGCCGCTGTAGGCGAGGAGTGAGCCGAAGGTGGGCGTGGTGCAGGAATCGTCGTCGCACTCGAGCTCTACGAGGCCGCCGCAGACGCCCTCGTAGAGGGCCAGGAGCGTGTCGTCGTTGCCATCGATGACGGTGTAATCGCAGGTGTTGATGGTGACGTCGGTTCCGCCGGCGACGAACGTGAACCACATGGTGCCGAAGCCGACACCGCCGCAGGAGAGGTCGGGGTCGCTCGCGCCCTGGGTGGCGAAGCGGTTGTCAACGGTGAGGATGGTCGTGCCGGAGGGGTCGCAGGTGATGGCCGCGGCCGTCTCGCACTCGTCGTTGGCCGGAGGGGCGCAGGAGACGCCGTCGGCGATGGTGAGCTCGAAGTTGCCGGTGGCGCCGAGGAAGCCCTGGACGAGGACGAAATAGGTCTGGCCCGCGGTGGTGCAGAACTCGAGGAAGGAGGCGCGGACGGGGGACTCGCCGCAGTAGCCGGTGGGGCCATCGTCGTTGCCGCCGACGCAGGTGAAGCCGCCGCAGAAGCCGGTCAAGACGTTGATCTTGGTGTCGTAGTCGCGGATGGGGCCGCAGGTGCCGACGGAGACGAGGTTGCCGGTGCCCGTGAAGGTGTACCAGATGCCGGGGGCTGTGTAGGTGGTGCCGCAGGTGGGGAGATCGGCGTCGGCGGTCGCGCAGGTGGTGGCGCCGATGGCGCTCACGGAGCCGCCGACGGGCAGCGTGAGGGCGATGGCGCCCTCGCATGAGTCGTTCACGGGGATGTTGGAGGTCGTTCCGGTGTCGGTGACGGTGAGCTCGAACTGGCCGGTGGTGGTGGCGGTGCTGCCGTGGACGAAGACGTAGTAGGTGGTTTCGGCGACCGAGCAGAAGTTGAGCTGCGCGCGATCAGCTGGCGTGCAGAGGGCTGTGCCGGCGTCGGAGTTCGCGGTGACGCAGTTCAGAGCGAAGCAGGCGCCATCGAAGATGCTGAGCTTGGTGTTGAAGGTGGTGTTCGGGCTGCAGGTGCTGACCGTAAGAATATTGCCGTTGCCGATCACGGAGTACCAGACGCCGGGGCCGACGGCGGTGACGCTGTTGCAGGTGAAGGCCTCGGAATCAACGGTGGCGTTGGCGGTGTTGCCGGTGACGGTGACGGTGCCGAAGGGCGGGACGGCCCCGAGGGCGATGGCGCCGTCGCAGGTGTCGTTGGCGGGCGGGGCGCAGGAGCCCAGGTTGTCAATCACGAGGTCGAAGGTGCCGGTGCCGGTGGTGTCGTTGGTCACCAGGATGGTGTAGGTCTCGCCGGGGTTCGAGCAGAAGCTGGCGCGCGCGGCGTCGGGCCGTGCGTCACAGGCGGGAGAGCCGACGGCGTTGGCGGCGACGCAGGTGAAGAACCCGCACCCGCCCGTGTAAACGTAAACGCGGGTGTTGAAATCCGTGCTGAATCCGCACATGGAGACGGCGATGCGGTCGCCGGTGCCCGTGAGGGTGAACCAGACGCCGGCGTTGAAGGTGGAGAAGCCGTTGCAGGCGGGCTGGCCGGGGTCGTTGGTGGCGTTGAAGTTGGTGTAGACGCCGCTGCTGGGGACCGAGAGCGAGATGGCGTTCTCGCAGAGGTCATTGGGGGCCGGGATGGGGCAGCCGCCGAGGTCGGTCACGGCGAGGTCGAATGTGCCCTGCGCGGTAGTGTCGCCGGAAACGAGGATGTAGTAGGTCTGCTGGTCGGCGGCGCAGAACGTGGAGAGTGCCGCGTTGGTGCCGCAGGGGTCGGAAGCGTCGGAGGCGACGCAGGAGAGGCCGCCGCAGAAGCCGGTGTAGACGCCGATCTTGGTGTTGAAGTTGGTGCCGAAGCCGCAGGTGTCGACCTGCATCAGGTCGCCGTTGCCGACGAGGCTGAACCAGACGCCGGAGCCGAACGTGCCGGCGGTGGGGACGCAGGTGGGGAGGCCGGCGTCGGCGGAGGCGCCGATGTTGGTGAAGGTGCCGAAGGAACCGATCGCGACTGGGATAGCGCCGTCGCAGGTGTCGTTGGTGGGGCAGGCGCCGAGGGCGTTGATCGCGAGGTCGAACGTGCCCTCGGCAGTGGTATCGCCGGAGACGAGGATGTAATAGGTCAACTGGTCCGCGGCGCAGAACGTCGCGAGCGCGCCGTTGCTGCCGCAGGGGTCGGCGGCGTCGGAGGTGACGCACGTGAGGCCGCCACAGAAGCCGGTGTAGACACCGATCTTGGTGTTGAAGCTGGTGTTGAAACCGCAGGTGTCGACCGAGAGCAGGCTGCCGTTGCCGGCGACGCTGAACCAGACGCCGGAGCCGAAGGTGCCGGCGCTGGGGGTGCAGGCGGGGAGGCCGGCGTCGGCGGTCGCGGAGACGTTGCTGAACGTGCCGGAGGAGCCGATGGTCACGGGAATAGCGCCGTCGCACACGTCATTGGCCGGCGGAGGGACGAAGACGCAGGCCGGCGGATCGAAGCAGGTGGTGCCGTCGTCGATTACATCCATGACGAAGTCGCCGCCGGCGCCCGTGGTGGCGTAGCGGGAGACCAGGATGTGGTACTCGCTGCCCGCGGTGGTGCAGAAACTGAGCGTCGGCCCGAGGCCGTTGGGGGCATCGCACGCGTCATCATTCGCGGCGGCGCACACAGGTTGGGCGCAGCCGTTGCAGAAGACGCGGAGGACCATGTCGAGCGCCGGGCCGTTGCAGAGCGAGATGGTGACAGTGTTGCCGGTGCCGGTGAACTTGTACCACATGCCGAGGTGGCCTGAGGAGGCGGACGCGGTGAGTCCGCACGTGGGAAGGCCCAGATCGTCAGTTGCCGAGACGTTGTTGGCGATTACCTGTGCCGAGCCACCCGCGACGAGCACGATCTGCGCGGCGTCGGGGCAGAGGTCGTTGGCGGGTCCCGGGCCGCGGAGCGCGAGCGGATCGCCGCCGCCGAAGGCTTCTTTATACGTGTGGGCGAGGGCGTCGATTTCGTCCTGGGTCATCCCTTCCTGGATGAGCTCGGCCCAGGGCTCCGGCTCGGTGCTCGGAAGCAGCTTGGCGGGGACGGGGTTCTTGGGCTCGGGATCGGCGGCGACGGCGAGGCCGGCGCTGATCCCGACGGCACCCGCCACGCTCAGCAGGCGGAGCAGGGTTCGACACACGTTTCTGTTCATCTGCACAAACTCCTGGGGTCATGGAACGGGCTGCCGGTCCCGGAGGACGGGCGCGTTCTCGGACGTGCGCGACCAGGGGACACTCTCCCTCGCGCTGCGCCGCTACCAACATATACACAGGGGGTGTATCAGGGACAATGCCGCTGGTCCAAGTTTCTCTGAAACTACCCAGCGTCTTCTCTAGATTCACAGAAACCGCGAAACGGGTTGAAAGAAAGACCCCGAGTGCTGAGCCCGGGGTCGTGAGGAGCAGATCAATTATTCAGAGGCGCGGTCGGTCTTGAGACCGGTGTCACAAGCAACTTACTCGCCGCAGCCGTTGAACGGGGGCTGGCCGGAGAGGTTCTGGAACCAGCGGTTCAGGAAGGCCGTGATATCGCTAGAGCCGGTGACGCCGCTGCAATCGAAGTCGGCTTTGAGCTCGGCCGTGCTGAGGTCGTTGAACCAGGAGGCCAGGAACGCCGTGATGTCAGACGAACCGACGACGCCGTCGCGGTTCCAATCGGCAGCGCACTCGCAAGCGTCGAGGACGTCATTGGGCCCGCCCTTGGTGTTGAACCCGCCGATGGGCGCCGCGTCGCGATCAAAGCAGTCAAGGGCGGGGTTGGCCGCGATCTCGTCGGCGTCGGGCGTGCCGTTCTCGTTGCAGTCATCGCCGCCGACGATGCAGGGATTGACGAGGGTGAGTTGATAGATCCCCTGTTCGGCGGCGCTGAAGGAGATCAGTTCGAGGTAGTAGGTGTTACCGACGGCGAGCCCGCTGAAGGAGATGCTCGAGCCGAGGGTTGGAGTCGTGCAGGAGTCGTCGTCGCAGGCGAGCTCAACGAGGCTGCCGCAGGTGCCGTCGTAGAGAGCCAGGAGGGTGTCGTCGTTGCCTTCGATGACGGTGTAGTCGCAGGTGCCCGCGGTGAGGTCGGCCGAGCCGGCGACGAAGGTGAACCAGACGGTGCCGAAGCCGACGCCGCCGCAGGAGAGGTCCGGGTCGGTGGCGTTCTGCGTGGCGAAGCGGTTGTCAACGGTCACGAGCGTGGTGCCGGAGGGATCGCACGCGATCGCGGCGGCCGTTTCGCACTCATCGTTGGCGGGCGGAGCACAGGAGACGCCGTCGGAGAGGGTGATCTCGAAGTTGCCGGTGGCGCCGCTGAAGCCCTGCACGAGCAGGTGATAGGGTTCGTCCGCGGCCGTGCAGAACTCAAGGAACGAGGAACGCACGGGCGACTCGGGCGCGCAGAACCCGGCGGGTCCGTCGTCGTTGCCGCCGATGCATGTGAGGGCGGCGCACCCGCCGGAGAAGATATTGATTTTGGTGTCGTAGTCGCGGACGGGGCTGCAGGTAGAGACCGACATCAGGTTGCCGGTGCCGGTGAAGGTGTACCACACGCCCGGGGCGGTGTATGTCGTTCCGCAGACGGGGAGGCCCGCGTCGGCGGTGGCGCAGCTCGTTGCGCCGATGGCGCTGACGCTGCCGCCTGGGGGCACCGAGAGCGCCAGGGCGCCGTCGCAGGTGTCGTTGGTTGGGATGCCGCCCGACGCGTCCGTGTCGGTAAAGCTCAACTCGAAGGCGCCGACGGAAGCGGCCGCCGAGCCGTGCACGAGCACGTGGTAGGTCGTCTCCGGGGTTGTGCAAACATTGACGACCGCGCGGTCGGCGGGCGTACACGCGGCGGCACCGGCGTCGGAGTTCGCAGCGATGCAGGCGAGGCCGGCGCACCCCCCGGAATAGACGCTGAGCTTGGTGTTGAAGAGGGTGCCGGGGTTGCAGGTCGAGACGCGGATGACGTTGCCGTTGCCGGTGAAGGTGTACCACACACCGGGGGCCACAACGGTGACGGCGTTGCAGGTCGGCGTTCCAATATCGAGCGTGGCGCTGCTGGTGTCGCCGGTCACGGAGACAGTGCCGAGCGGCGGAATGGGGCCGACATCGATCGCGTCCACGCACAGGTCATTGGCGGGTGGCGGGACGGCCACGCACGCAGGCGCCGTGTTGCAGGGAACGCCGTCGTCGGTGACGTCCATCGTGAAGTTGCCGCCCAGTCCGGTGGTGCCGAACCGGCCGAGCAGCACCCGGTACTCGGTGCCGGCGGCGGTGCAGAACGAGAGCGTGGGCCCGAGCCCGTTGGGGGCCGGGCACGAGTCGTCGTCCGCATCAGCACACAACGGCTCGGTGCATCCGTTGCAGAAAACGCGCAGGGCGAGGTCGAGCGCCGGCCCGTTGCACAGCGAGATCGTGACGGTGTTGCCGGTGCCGACGAACTCGTACCAAAGCCCGAGGTGACCGGACGCGCCGGACGCCGAAAGGCCGCACGCCGGGAAGCCAGGATCATCGGTCGCCGTCGCGTTGTTGCCGATCACCTGGGCAGAGCCGCCAGAGGTAATCGAGATGAGTTCAGCGTTCTCGCAGAAGTCGTTGGCCGGTGGGCCGCGAAGGCCGTCGAGATCGCCATCTCCGCCGCCGAATCGGAGCTTGTACGCCTCGATGACCTCGTCGATTTCTTCCTGGGTCATCTTGTCGGTGAGCAAGTGGTCCCAGGGCTGCGCGGCGGGATTCGCCCCTGCGTCGGTCGTGGGGGGCGTGCGGCCCAGATCGGAGCCGGCGGCGAATGACCCCGCGATGAGGCAGGCGGCGCCGGCGATCGCGAGCAGGCGCCGGGCATCGAGGGTTTGCTTACGCATGGTGCGGCACTCCTTGAGCAACAGACGCCACAACGGGGATGTGCGGGAGCGCGGCGGGTTGCCGCGGAGCCACGTGGACATGAGGGTGAAAATGGGTGCCAGAACCAAGCCGGCACACACTTCTCTATGTAACGAAAGTCGCCCGTTTCAATCTAGAGCGCGGCAGCGGTTTGGCAGGCTGATTTGCATCAGCAAATCGCCCGAGTTGGATGCCGCGCTTTGTGAAGGAAAAACTCCCGGTTTGGGCGGGAATGACGTGGCCCGGTCCCCTGCCCGGCGCGGAATCAGCAGCCGCCGGCGAGCTCGTTGAACCAGCTTGAAAGGAACGCGGTGATATCCGCGGAGGTCGTCTGACCGCTGCCATTGAAGTCGGCCAGGGAGGTGCCGCCAACGAGATCATCGAACCAGTCGGAGAGGAACGCGGTGATGTCGGCGCTCGCGACGGCGCCATTGCCGTCCCAGTCAGCATCGCACTCAGGGACGGCGACGATGTTGGCAGCGAGCTCGATCTCGAGCTCGGGGGCGTCGGGGTCGTTGGTGGTAATGATGAGGGTGCCCGAGACCGCGCCCGGCGTCGAGGTGTCGAGGGTGAGCTGGTGCGTGGCCGCGCCGCCGCCCGGGGGCTCGATGAACGCGCCGCCCGGCGCGCCGAAGCGCGGCGGGGGCGAGAAGGAGTACAGGAGGTCGGCAACCCCGGCGGCTCCCCAGAGAGCCACATCTCCCGCGTTCTGAACCTCAAGAGTTGCCGCGGCGGTCGAGCCCTGGGGGACGCTGCCGAAGTCGATGCTCAAAGGCGCCGAGCCCTTAGGGGGAACTCGGAGATCGAGCATGACCGCCAAGTGACCCGAGGATGCGCACGAGTTGATGATCGCCTGCGCGATGATGGGGCCGACCATCGTGTTCCCTGCGACCCGAAGGGCGGCGTTGAAGGTCGTGCCGTCGTTCCCCCAGGCGCGGTAGGACTGGTTGGGGTCGTTCCAGGTGGCGGTGCTGTAGGGGATCGAGCTGTTGCCGATGTACGACATGCCCTCGCCGTCAACCAGGTCGGCGCAGAGAAGGATCTGATCGTGGCGGTCGTCCATCCCGCCGCCGCCGGGGAACGGATCCTGTGTATGGATGAATCGGAAGCCGAAGATGTTGTTCCAGTTGCCGGGAGAGGTGATCGGATCGAAGAGGCGACCGGTGTTGCTGGGCTGGCTCCCGACCAGTTCAACGTACTCGGGAGCGGCGGAGGTCTGGATATTGGTGTCGCCCGCCATGAGGAAGCGGTATCCGGCGGGCAGGGCCGAGCCGGGGCCATTGGTGTTGACGCCCTCGGCGTTATCGCGGATGCGCTGAGCTTCGATGAGACGGCGGGCAGCGTCGTTGTCGCCGCCCTGAGCCTTCATGTGAACGCTGTAGAGGCCGAGCGTAGCGGGCGACGAGGCATAGCCGATCGGACGGAAGTCGTAGCGGTAGGTGTTGCGCGGCTGGTTGGTGATCGCGCTTGATCCAACGGCGATGATGGTCGTGCCGATGTACTGCACCTTGGTGGTGCGGTAGAAAAAGGCGCTGTCGGTGTCCGGGCCGTTGATGAAGCCTGCAGCGGCCCAGTCGCCCGGGCTTCCTGGCGCCGTATTAAGGATTGCGACGAATGCGTCGACGGCGGCCTGGGAAAGGAACTCCTGCGTGGCAAAGGCGTCAGGGGCGAGTGCGCGGCCCTCGAACACCCCGTAAATAGCTGTGCGGAGGTCGGCCTCTCGCCCGCCGTTGAAGTTGGAGATGTTCCAGGTCGCGACACGGAGTTGAGCCGCGGCGTGGTGAGTCAGTCCGCCGAACGCGGCGAATGCGGCCACAACGGCGGGGAGCGCCGAATAAACACATGCTGGGGTGGTCACGCTGGCACTCTCTCTCTCTTGGAATTGCGGCCAACTACAACTATAGCGGCAGGCTGGAGATACGGGCCATGCGATCGGTAGTCGGCGACATCTTTTCCATTGGGAATTCGCCGGTGGTGCGGCCGTACACTCCGGGCGAATGCCACGACGTGTTCTGATAACTGGTCTTGGAGCCGTGACGGGCTTCGGCGTGGGCATCGTGCCGCTGTGGGGGGCCCTGCTCGCGGGCCGGTCGTGCCTCGGACGCATCACGCGGTTTGATGCGTCGGGGTTCCGGTGCGGGCTCGGGGCGGAGATCCCACCGGGCTTCTCGGCGAAGGACTTTCTTCCGAAGTACTACCGGAAGGCCGTGAAGGTGATGGCGCGCGACATCGAGATCGCCGTCGCGGCGGCGAAGGTGGCGGTTGAGAACGCCGGGCTCGTTACGCGGATGGCACTGCCGGAGGATGAGCACGCGCTCGCCACGGGGATGACCTATCGGCCGGAGCGCATGGGATGCCAGATCGGCGCGGGGATGATCGCGGCGGAGATGGACGAGCTTACGGCGGCGTTCGCGACCGCGCGATCCGACGATGGTGGGGCGGCGGGCGGCGGGGTAGATTTGCGGCTATGGGGCGCATCGGGCATGGACAACCTCACGCCGCTGTGGCTGCTGAAGTACCTGCCGAACATGCTTGCGTGCCACGTGACGATCATTCACGGCGCCGAAGGGCCGAGCAACACGATCACGTGCTCCGAGGCGAGCGGGCTGCTTTCGCTGGGCGAGTCGATGCGGGTCATCGAACGCGGCTCGGCGGACCTCTGCTTCTCGGGGGGCGCGGAGAGCAAGATCAATCCGATGGGCGTAATTCGGCAGGATCTCGCGGGACGGCTCGCGCCCTCCGGCGATCACACCGAAGGATCGTCACTGGTGCGGCCGTATGACGAGGGGACGCAGGGCACGCTCCTGGGCGAGGGCGGGGGAATTCTGATTCTGGAAGAGGCGGCCTCAGCGTCGGCGCGGGGCGCGAACGCGTACGCGGAGGTGGCGGGGTTCGGGGCCGGCGCTTCGCTGCCGTGGTACGGACAGAACGGGCCGGACGAGGGGTACGTGGGCGCGCTCGAGTCGGCGCTTGAGGATGCGGGGATTCGCGCGGATCAAGTTGACGCGTTGGCGCCGCTCGCGAGCGGCGTGCGCGAGGTGGACGCGGCGGAGTCGGGCGCGCTGCGTGCGGTGTTCGGGTCGCGGATCGGCCGCATCCCGATGATTACGCTCTGCGGCCAAGTGGGGAACACGATGGCGGGCGCGGGGGGTCTCCAGGCCGCGGTCGGCGCGATGTGCCTGCGGGAGCAACTGCTGCCGGCTCGGCTGCACGCGGGGACGCCCGGCGAACTGAACGCCGGCGCTTCGCCGGCGATGGAGAAGCGGATGGAGCATGTTCTGGTATGCACCGGCTCGCTGGGAGGGCAGAACGCGGCGATGGTGCTGCGCCGGATCTGAGTCGGTGTATATGTGAGGGTCACGGGGGCTCTGGATGACGGATCGGGTCTCGTTAGAAAGAGCGGTTCTTTCTACAAACTCTAATGCTGAAGACTTGGGAGATTTGGAATGTACAATGATCGCAATCGCTCGCAGGGGTACGGGGGCCAGGGTGGCGGGCGCGGCGGGTATGGGCAGAGCGGGTACGGAGGTGGGGCTGGCGGGGCAAGCGGCG